>DJVQ01000001.1 GCA_002441265.1 Syntrophaceae bacterium UBA6252 | reverse complement strand
CTGCGGCGTACCGAAAGTACGCCTCAGTCCTCGGGATTCGGGCGCCTTGCCTCAGGAGCTTTTTACTTTGCCGTTCGAAAAAGCGTTTGTGGACTTTTTAAGAATTCTTCAGGATTGGACGCCATGAAACCGTCTCCGAAACAACTGCCTTTTGCCTATAGCCAGGATGCGCCGTTCTGGTATCTTCTCGCGGGAGAGGCCCTCCGCCGGGGGGAACCGGAACTGGAACCTCTCTTTCGGAAGCTTTCCGAAAGGGCGGGAGAACTCGGGTTGCCCGTCCGGTACGGGAGCCGGAAGAGCCTGTACTGGGCCGTGTCGGGGCGGCTCTACCTTCTTTACGAAGGGCATGTCCCCGGCCTCGGACGGAAGGGCTTTCACAACATGATCCGGGGGTTCCAGTACGCCTTCAGCCCCAGGCTCTTTCCGAAGGCCGCCGTCGGCCGGATCCTTGCCAACGTCGCCGCCCCCTCCTCGCCCGGCCGTGCCGTGGACTGGACGGTGGCGGACACCTTCATGGCCAACGGGCTTTCCGTTACCGAAGACTACGGGGGAAGCGAAACGGACGGGTCGATCCTGTCCGCCTGCCTGGCGGACGGGCCGTTCATGGACCTGTGCCTCCAGGCGGTCACCCCTCCGGAGACCCTCTGGGGACAGGTGTGCGCCTTTTACGAGAAAAACCGGCCGGGCTGGTATTATCGATGTTTTCCGGGCAAGATCCGGGCGCTTCCGGAGGTGGGGGAATAAGAGGAAGGGTGCCGAAAAGGGGAGGCCTGCATGGAACGTGAAGGATTCATGGAAGAAATCTACCGGGGGATTCTCGACGGGGATCGGTTTTTCCGGGAGGCGGACCGGGGCGACGAGAAGAAGGTACGGGAGATTCTGGAACGGTTCGACGGCCTCCTCAAGACCTGGCCGTCCCGGACAATCGAGGAGGCGGGCAGGATTCCCCGGGAAATGCTCGATGCCATGGGGAAGGCGGGACTCTTCGGGATTTCCATCCCGCAAGCCTACGACGGGCTGGAGCTCGGCCTTCGGGACCTCATCCGGGTCGTCGATGCCGTTTCCGAGGCGGACATGTCGTCGGCCCTCGCATTCCTGGCCCATCTCCTCATCGGGGTGAAGGCCATCGATCTCTACGGGACGGAGGAGCAGAAACGAAAGTATCTCCGCCCGGCCGCGGCGGGGGAGATGATCTTCTCTTACGCCCTCACGGAGCCGGAAACGGGTTCCGACGCCCGGCACATCCGGACCACGGCGGAACTTTCCAAGGACGGTACCCATTATGTTCTGAACGGCGTCAAGACTTACATCACCAACGCCGGCTACGCCGGGGGAATGACCGTCTTCGCCCGGACGGACCCGGCCCGGCCCGGGGTCCTGGGGGCCTTCATCGTGGAAACGGCCTGGGAGGGCGTCCATATCGGGAAGGACATGCCCAAGATGGGGCTGAAGGCCAGTTCCACCGCCATGATCCGGTTCAAGGACGTCCGGGTGCCCCTGGAAAACCGGATCGGCGGACCCGGCGAGGGGTTCGCCATCGCCATGAACGTCCTCAATTACGGGAGGCTCGGCCTCATCGCCGCCTCCCTTGGGATGACCCGCCGGTCCGTGAAGGACATGGTGGAACGCTCCCGGTCCCGGGTTCAGTTCGGCCGTCCCATCAAGGACTTCGAACTCATCCAGGAGAAGATCGCACGGTGCCGGGTCCATCAATTCGTCATGGAGGCCATGACCGATTTCACCGTTCCTCTCCTGGAGGGAGCGAGGGGGGGCGACCCGGTCATCGAAACCTCCCACTGCAAGCTCTTCGGGACCACCCGGGCCTGGGACGCCGCCTACGACGCCCTGCAGGCGGCGGGCGGGTCGGGATACATCTCCACACAGCCCTACGAAAAGAGGATGCGGGATTTCCGGGTGACCACCATTTTCGAAGGGACGACGGAAATCCACTCGATGTACCCGGCCCTTTACGCCCTCGGACGCCTGGGAAAAACGGTCCGGACCCTTTCCTGGGGAAAACGGTTGCGGTTTCTCCTTCGGGAATGGGTGACCTCCTTCCGCCCCCGCCGCTGGCATCTCCCCGTTCCCGCCGGCGCCCCCCGGAGGGCGGTCCGCCTCGCCCGGCGGCTTTCCGGAATGATCCGGCGGCGTCTTCTCTTCGGAATCGTGGTTCACAGGGCGAAAGTGGTGGAAAAGGAATACTTCCTGCGCCGGGTGACCACTCTCAGCCTCTACCTTTTCGGTCTCCTCGCCGTTCTCTCCGGCATGTCGGCGGCAGGGAAAACGGGTCGGGATCCGGGGGAGGAAAAGGAATTCCTGTCCTATTTCCTGGAAGAGACCGGGGAAACCGTTCGCGGGAACCGGCGGTTCACCGATGCCGCGAAAGAACGGGTCGCC
This sequence comes from Syntrophaceae bacterium UBA6252, assembly GCA_002441265.1. Lineage (GTDB taxonomy): Bacteria > Desulfobacterota > Syntrophia > Syntrophales > UBA6807 > UBA6807. The sequence goes on along the minus strand of DJVQ01000001.1, from coordinate 69,483 downwards.
GGCCGCATCTGCCGGAGGCTGTTCGGGGGGTGACCGTTCCGGCTTCCGGGAGGATTCAGCGGACCCAGGACAGAAAAAAAATTGCCCCGTTTCCCAGGCAGTGAATGACCACAGGGACGGCCAGGCTGCCTTCCGCTTCGTAGGCCGCGGCGAACAGAAGGCCGCCGACGATCTGGGTCACGGGAACGCCCTGCCCCGTCGGGTGAAGAAACGTGAACAGGGCGGTGGACAGGAGGAGTGCGGGAACGAAACCCCACCGGCGGAGGAACCCGTAGAGGACCCCGCGGAAGAAGATCTCCTCCGCCACGGGGGCGAGGATCACTCCCGCGAAAAGAAACAGGAGACGTTCCGAAAGGCCCCACGGAAGGGTTTCGGTGATCCGGTCCAGGGGATTTCCTCCGGTCATGCGGATCGCGAGAAAACCGGCCAGGACGAGAAGGCCGAATCCCGCCGACCACAGAAAGCCCCTGCCGAGTTCCCGGCAAATGCCCCGCCGCCCCAGTCCCAGGGTTCTCTCCACCCCCCCCTCGTGGTTCAGAAGAAGCAGGAGCACGACAATCTCCAGGATCCTTGTGGGAACCAGAGCCGCCAGGGGCGACGGGACGGACGACAGCAGAAGCGCCCCCGCCGTCTCGGCGGCGAAAACCGCCCCCAGGGACAGGCAAAGGGTGCGCGGGCTTATCCGGTCTGCCTCCATCCCAGTCTCCTCAGGGTTTTGTAGGCGTAAAGCTGCACGTACCAGTGGGGGGACGTTTCCAGCCTGTCCCGGATCGCCGGGATGGAGGCGCGGTCTCCCCGTTTACCCAGGGACTCGACGGCCATGGTGACCACGTTCGTCTGGCCGTCTCCCAGGAGGTGAAGGAGGAGGCTTCGGGCCTTCTCCGAACGGCTTCCGGAAAGGCTCCTGGCGAACCAGTACCGCACCGCCGGGGACGGGCTTTCGCCGAGGGCCTCGAATCCCGGGAAGGAAGCGACGTCCCTCCCGGCGGCGGCAAGGGTCCGCAGCGCCCGGGCCTGCTCGGCCGGGATACCGGACCGGAGCATCGAAAAGAGGATGGAACCGTCGTCGGGGGCCCTTTGTCCGGGGGCTGTCAGGAACAGTCCCCCGAGAAGAAGGGCCAGCGCGAGACCGGAGGCGAGAAAGGTGCGCAGGAGCCGCCCCGACGCCCGCGGGAGGACGGAAAGAACGAGGACGAAGAACAGGCCATACAGGAGAGCCGGATAGAGAAGGACGAGGGAATGGAAGGCGGCCTTCCGGATGAAGGCCCAGCGGTCGGTCCGGCGGGAAAATTCCGCCAGCGTTTTTTGGGGACCGTTCGCGAAGGTCTTGAAATCCATCGGGAAAATCGTTTTTCCGGGGGTGCCGAAAGAAGGGACTTCCCCGTTCTCCCGGATCACCAGATCCGCCCGGGGAAGCGCCGTCGGAAGGACGTCCTCCCGTTCCAGGAGGGTCTCGAGCCGGGAGGCCCCCATCCCCTCCACGGGTCCTTCGAGGCGGAAGGTCCGGATCAGCTTCTGGTCGAAGGACTTGACGGCCTCCGCGGCGTACAGGGTGTAGCGGTAGTAAAAGTCGCTGGCCGCCCTCCCGGGGGCGCTGGAAAGGAGAAGCCGGTCCCTGAGGTCGAGGAGACCGTCTATTCGGGCCGCCGGAAGGAGAAACGGCAGGGACAGGACGAAGACCGCCGCCGGGACGGCGATCCCCCACGGAGACCGTCCGCCGCCCTCTTCGGGGAGCAATTTCAGGGCCAGCCCGCCCGCGAGGACGGGCGGAACGATCCAGTGGGCGCTTCCCAGCGGGTTGAATCCGTTGTGGTTGATCCAGAAAAGGCCGGGAACGAGCAGCAGAAGCAGCGCGGCGAACGCCGGGAAGCGGCCCCACGGCCTGAGGAGCCGGGTGAGAAACAGGGAGGCCGCGACAAGGCCGGCCCCGATGGTGAAGGTGAGGAACAGGCCCCCGCAGAAGGCGGACACCGGATCCAGGAGGGAGGGAAAAACCTTTTCGTTCGGAACGGTTGCGAACCCCCGGCCATGGAGGTCCGTCATGGTCCGGAACAGGTCCCGGTTCGAAAGAAACACGTGGACCGTACCGATGGCCTGGGAGGAACAAAGGGACACAAGAACGATCGTGAGAAATCTTGCAACCATGGCGATCCGAAAGATTTTCTCCTTACCTTAGCGGAAAAATCGAGGGATGCAAGGGAAATGAGGAGGACATTGCCGGCGGGAAATATCGTTCAGGGCGGAAGGAGTGGAGGAATCGGAGAGGTTGACGAAAAACCTTGACAGGAAAAAACGAATCCCTGTAAGTTGCGGGTGAAAAAGGACGGGACCGTGTCGGGATCAGGCGGATAACTATCGGATGACACAAGATATTACCGGGAGATAGGATGAACTTCAACCTTGTGTTCAGCGTCCTCGGAGGTCTCGGTCTTTTCATCTACGGGATTTACCTTCTCAGCGATTCACTCCAGCGGTTGTCCCTGGGGATGCTCAAGGCGCTCCTCGAAAAAATTTCGACGAACCGGGTCGTCTCCATGCTGGTGGGGGCGGGGTTCACCTCCATCATCCAGAGTTCCAGTGCAACGTCGGTCCTCCTCATCGGTTTCATCAACGCCGGGCTCATCACGCTGGCGGGCGCACTTCCCGTCATCTTCGGGGCGAACATCGGAACCACCATCACCGCCCAGCTCATCGCCTTCAAACTCACCCGGTCGGCCCTCCTGTTCGTCTTCGTCGGGGCCATTGTCTTTCTTTTCGCGAAAAAGTCGAAGCATAAAAACAAGGGAATGGCCCTTCTGGGGTTCGGCCTGCTCTTTCTCGGTCTCAATATCACGACGGAAGCGGTGAAACCTCTGGCGGGGAACCAGGAGCTGATCGACCTGTTCCTGCGCTTCGGGAAATATCCCCTCCTCGGGATCGGCACGGGCGTTCTCGTGACGATGGTCCTCCAGGCAAGCAGTACCACCATCGGAATCGTGATCGCCCTGGCGACGGTGGGTCTTCTCGATCTGAAGGCCTCGATCTATCTCGTTCTGGGGGACAACATCGGGACCTGCATCACCGCGGTCATCGCAAGCATCGGGGGGAAGCTCGCCAGCCGGAGGCTCGCTGTCGGCCATGCCATGTTCAATGTCCTGGGAACGACGGTGGCCCTCGCCATGGTCCCTCTGTACCTCCGTCTCCTTCCCGTCCTCTCTTCCGACATCTCGCGCCAGATCGCCAACGTTCACACCCTGTTCAACGTCATCAACGTCATCATTTTCCTTCCCCTCGTTCCTCTTTTCGTGAAAGCCCTGGGAAAAATCGTCCCCGGAGAGGACTACGAGAAAAAGGAAACGAAATACCTGGACAAGAATCTGCTGCCCACCCCGGAACTGGCCCTCCGCGCCGTTATCCGCCAGCTTTCGGTCATGCTGACCCTGGACCAGGAGATGCTCGAAAAATCGAGGCAGTGCATCATCCAGTACAACCACAAGCTGAAGAACGAGATTGCCATCGATGAGCAGTCGGTGGACGAGATGCAGCGGGACATCACGGGATATCTCGTGGAGATCACGAAAGGGGAGATCGTGGACGAAAAACGGAGAATCGTTCCCGCCCTGATCCACAGCGTGAACGACCTGGAACGGGTGGGCGATTACTGCCAGGACATCGCCAGGCTCGCCCAGCGCCTCTACGAGGAGAATCTGAGTTTTTCCCAGACGGCCCAGGCTGAGCTGGCCCGGCTCTTCGACAAGACCCAGACCCTCATGAATTTCACCCAGAAAGCACTCCGGAACGACGACCACAAATCGGCGAGCATCACCCTCATGATCGACAAGGAGATCGACGATCTCGTGCTCCAGTACAAACTGAACCACATCAAGCGCCTGGAGGACGGAATCTGCGTGAACGACTCGGGGCTCGTATTTTCCGACATCCTCAACTATGTCGCCCGGATGAACGACCACCTGTGCAACATCACCAAGGGCATTTTGCACATCGGAAAACGGTGATGTCCCTCAGCGGATTCTGAGGACCTTCCCCCCCCGTATCTTCCTTTCCTTCAACTCCCGGAGGGCCCGGTTGGCGTCCTCGAGGGGGTATTCCTCCACCGTCGGGTGCAGGGGCACCGCCGCCGCCTTTTCCAGGAATTCGGCGATGTCGCAGCCGGTCACGTTGGCGACGCTTTTGATCTCTTTTTCCATCCACAGGTGCTTTCCGTAGTCCAGGCTCAGCAGGGCGTCCCGGTCACGGTTCTCCTTCCGGATCGCGTTGATCACGAGGCGGCCGCCCCGTTCGAGGTTTTTCATGGCCTCCACGACGGGTTTCCAGGCGGGCGTCGTGTCGATCACGGCGTGAAGCTTTTCCGGGGAGGCATCCGCCGTGTCCCCCGCCCAGGCGGCGCCCAGTTCCCTGGCGAACGCCCGTTCCCCTTCGCTCCGGGCGAAAACGAAGACGGGGGACCGGGGATGGGTCTTCCTTGCGAGAAGGAGAACCAGGTGGGCGGAGGCGCCGAAGCCCGTGAGTCCCAGGTTCTGCCCGTCCTCGATCCCCGTAAGGCGCAAGGACCTGTAGCCGACTGCGCCGGCGCACAGGAGCGGCGCCGCCTCGGCATCGGAGAAGACCTCCGGGATGGGATGGGCAGACTTTTCGGGGACGACCATGTATTCCCCGTAGCCCCCGTCGGCGTCCCTGCCCGTGGCCCGGAAGTCGGGGCAGAGGTTCTCCAGACCCTTCCGGCAGAATTCGCAGTTCCCGCAGGCCGAAAAGATCCAGCCGACGCCGACCCGGTCTCCCTCGCCGAATCGGACGGCCCCCCTTCCCTTCCCGGCGACCCGCCCCACCACCTGGTGCCCGGGGATGACCGGGAATCTCGGTGGCGGCGTTCTTCCCTCGATTTCATCCAGTTCGGTATGGCAGACGCCGCACCGGGAGACCGCGACGAGGACCTCGCCGGACCCGGGTGACGGGACGGGCCTTTCCACAGGGGACAGAGGCTCGGGCTCGCGGTCCAGGTCGACGATCCGGGTCAGGATCATGGCTTTCATGGGTGTTTCCCCTTTCTTCTGAGGATTCCATGTTCCAGGAGCAGCGACGTTCCCACGCCGATGACGAAACCGTTCCCGAGGACGGACCGGAGCGAGGGGGGCAGGGCCTGGATCACGTCCGGCGGCGCGAAGGCCACCATGGTTCCCAGAAGCACGGGCAGCCCGATGATGAGCCCCTCCTCGAAATCGAGGGCATGGGAGGATTCGAAGACGATGAGAAGCCCCGCCACGATCTGAGATCCGGTGATGTAGAGCAGGACGGCCCCGATCACGGGGGAGGGAATTCTTCCCGCGATCCCGGTAACGGCGGGGGAGAAGGAAAGAAGGAGAAGGAGGACCCCCGAGAGGACAAGAGGAAACCGGGCTGCCGATCCTGTGGACAGGATCATTCCCGGGCTCATGGAATAGTTCACCGGTCCGATGACCCCCAGGAAACCCGCGAAAACGTTTCCGATTCCCGTAACGGCGATGCCCCGGTTGATCCGGCGGGAGCCCTCGGGGAGGTCGAGGAGGACGTTCAGGGACTCCATGGAACCGAGATCGTTGATGGCGAGCGCGATGTAGCAGATGAAAAAGGCGGCGAGAAGCCCCGGATCGAGGGAAAAACCGGGGAGCAGGTTCCCGAAGAGCGGGCCGACCAGGGCTCCCGGGGCACCGGAATCCCGCAGGGCGCCGGGGAAGAGGAGGAAATAGAGCAGGCTTCCCGCAAGGGTGCCCGCCAGGATGATGTGGGACCGCCAGGCCTCTCCGGCCAGCCGGTACAGGAGAATCATGGCGAAGGTGAGTCCCGTTGCAAAGAGGATCCCCTCGAAGGGGGAGGCCGTTCCCTCCCCGCGGGTGAAAAGATCGAGGATGGCGGGGCACAGCGTGAAGGCGATGAGGAGGAGGACGACGGCGATCACCCGGGGGGTGAAGAAACGCCTCACGCGGCCGAACAGACCCGACAGCCCCATGGCGGCGAGAAGGATGCCGCCCAGGATCATGGCGCTGTAAATGGCCGGGAAGGAGGCCCCCCTGCTGGAAAGGATCCCCACGAGGAGAATGGTCGAGGGGCCGGGAATCAGGGGCAGGCGGTGGCCGCGGAAGATCTGGACGAGCAGGATGACGGCGCAGACGAAGGCGATTTTCCGGAGGGAGAGGGCCTGGTCCGCAATGCTCGTGAATTCGATGCGTCCGACCAGGTTGCCGATGATCACCACGCCGGGGAGGAGCACGAAGAACCATTGGAGCCCCAGGGAGAGGGTTTCCAGGAGCGGAGGCCGGTCCTCAAGGCCGTATTTGAGCTTTCGGGGCGTGTTCAAGGGTTCCTCCGGGGCATCCGTCCGAAACAGGGTAGAGGATTGCGGGAAAAATGCAAGTGTTGATTTTTCTTTTTACGATTTCGTCAAACGTGGTTCACCGGAACGGCGGTCCCTCACAGGGGGGCGTTCCGCTTCCGGAGAAACGAGGGAAGGGTGCGGAACCGGGGCGCCGGTTTCTTCTCCGGGGGGAGGAGCCCCTCCCAGGCGCCGGCGAACGTCTCCCCGAGTTCCTTCAGTTTCTTTTCCCCGAGCCGTTTCCGGAAACGGACCAGGGCGGAGGCTTCGAGGATGGGGCCCTTCTGGAAGGAGGTAAGGCCGCAGAAATACTGCCAGTAGACGTTTTCATGGAGTTCCTCCACGGCGGCGGCGTCGGAGCAGCCGAAGCGGAGCTTCAGGAAGTGAAGGCCCGCCATGAGACGGGTCGGCTTTCCCGATCTCCCGATGGTGCTGTAACAGGGAAGGAGGGATCGGTGGAGGCCCTTCCAGTCGATCCGCCGGGCCGCCCGGACCAGTTCGTGGCCGGGATTGAGGGCCTCGAAAAAACCTGTCCTGAAAAGGGGGATCTGCCTGTCTGGATGTCGGACCTGCATGACCGTCCTCCGCCGTGCGCGATGCCGGATCTTCGACCGTCCCGTCCGGAGGAAAGGCCTTCCCGGAAACCCTTGTTTCCTTTTTTGCCCCGCCCCGCCGCGGGCCGCCTTTCCCCTTGACTTGCCTTACAACAGCCTGCGTGCCTTTTCAAGGGTTTCCTGGAAAACGTTCTTTCCCCCGCGGAGCTGCCAACCGCCAACCGGCTGCCGGCAACGCACGGGGGATCCCCCGGGGCTTGCTTCAATAATCCGTAGACAATACGGCACCTTACATCAAGGCACAAATCTTGCTCATTATAGGGTCGCGAAGGAGTGACGGGAGGGGGTGTCCCGCCACTGCCGGAGAGGGGCCATGTTTTTCCGCGTTATCGGATTTACGAAGATCACGATCGAAGAAGGGAATGAAGATGAAGCGTCTGGTTTTTTCCATCGTGCTGGTGCTGTTTGGTCTGGGGGCCTGCGGCGAGTGCCGGGCGGCCGTGTATGAGGAAATGTGGGCGATGAAAACGGACTGGTACACACTGCCCCTCGTCGGCAAACTGGAGCATGTCTACGTGAAAATCAAACGGCGGACGCCTTTCGGGATGATTACGATGTTCTATGCCAATCCCAAAAAGGGGGGATCTACGGGCGGCACGACACTTCCCGACTCGACGGGATGGGGGGATATAAGGAAGGCCCTCTGCGCAGCCACGGGAGCATCATGCAATATCCTATGGGGTGTGACCGGCACCTGCCACCAGGGGGCGAACCGGATCCTCCTTACCACGGGAAAGAGGGTCAATATGGCAGGCGGGTACAATCTGTCCAGTTTTTTCTTCAAGACTTTCGGTACGGATAACAGCTGGGAGAAATGCATGAAGGAATGCAAATTGTAGCAGAAGCTTCTTTTCGGGACCGCTCCGGTGTCGAGATTTTCTGCAGCGGAAGGTTTTTGTTCTTATCACAGCCGGAACGGTTCTTTCCTGAAGATGCCCCAATGGCAGTCCTGAGGCAGGTGCCGGAGAGGGAGCCCGTCCCGGGGGGAAAAAGGCTTGTCGAAAGGAGGTCCCTCAATGAAAAAGTATGTCATAAGGATTCTCTTGCTTCTTGTTTTGATTTTGGCGGTGTGCATTGGCACCGCCTTCTACCGGCAGCCCGGGTATCTGCTTTCCTGGTTCGACCAGGGAACCGGCCCCGGGAAAAGCATCGAGGACATGTTCGCCTCGGCCCTGATCGATGCCTCCGCTCCCGAAAGCGCTGGAGCCGTTGACAAAGAAGGTTCCGGGGTGGTGAAGCCAATTATTCCTGGAGCTGGATCCCATGGGTTCCTGGATAAACGCCCGCGGGGGAGTTCTGGAGATGAGGAGACGGCGGCGGACCGGTACCCCCGGCTGGCCGCCGTCATGGCGGACTTCGAGGTGTCGCCCGCGGGAAAGGAACTGGAGGCGTGGCGGAACAACGACGTTCATCTGGGCTGGATGCTGGATGTCGAGGACAAGATCGGGGAAACCCTGGGAAACGGGGCGATGGACCGGATTGCCCGCCAGCACATCCAAACGCTTTATGTCCACAACAGGCTGGTGGAAAAGTACGCCTCGGAAAAGGTCTCCTGGCGCGACTGGATCGCCGCGTGCGCGGAACTGACGCAGTGGAGCGACGAGGTCTGCCGGCGGGAACTGACGGACGGAGAATACAAGAAACTCTGGGGTTACGGCAAGAACGATCCGGTTGCCGGGGAGAACATCGAGGCGCTGTGGACCCCTCCCGATTCGTCGGAGGTATTCGTCCTGTTCCCGGTGATCAAGGGGAACGACCCCTCGATCGTGACGGAGGAGGATTTTTACCGGAAGGTTCCCCGGGAGAAGGTGGAACAGGCGGTGAGCCTGTTCAAAAAAAAGTTGTACGAGCAGCACATGCAGGAGAAAGCCGATCGAATGGGAGAGATCGACGACGATGAGATGTGCCGGTTGGGAAAAGAAAGCGATAAGGCATTTGAAGCGAAGATGAAAGCCCTCCTGACGGCGGATGAGTATCGGTATTTTCGCTGGGAGTGCGAGGGATGTCCCGAGCCTTAGACCATGTGGCGGACTCGCCGGCAGGGATATTTTTTTCCTGAAAACAAGGTTCCACCCCGGGAAGGGGAAGCTGTGGAAAAGGAAAACTTCTGTTGGAAAGGTATCTTAGAATCATTCTCATCGCTTCAGTTATCGTGCTGATGGTGTGTGTCGCCATCGCATTCTACGGGCAGCATCCGTGCCTGTTTTCAGGGTCCCATCGGGCAACGGCGGCGGATCGGTACCCCCGGCTGGCCGCCGTCATGGCTGACTTCGAGGCCCCGCCCACAGGAAAAGAATTGGAGGCGTGGCGGAATAACAGTGTTCATCAAAGCTGGATGCTGGTTGTCGAGGACAGGATCGGAGAAAGTCTGAAGGACGAAACAATGGAAAGAATCGCACTGCAGCACATCCAAATGCTTTATGTCCACGACAGGCTGGTGGAAAAATGCAACCTGGAGGAAATCTCCTGGAATGACTGGATTGCCGCGTGCGCGGAACTGACGCAGTGGAGCGACGAGGTCTGCCGGCGGGAACTGACGGACGGAGAATACGAAAAACTCTGGGGTTACGGCAAGAACGATCCGGTTGCCCGGGAGAACATCGAGGCGCTGTGGACGCCGCCCGATTCGGCGGAGGTATTCGTTCTGTTTCCGCAGATCAAGGAACACGATCCCTCGATCGTGACAGAACAGGATCTGTGCGGAAAGATTGCCCGGGAGAAGGTGGATCGGGCGGTCAGCCTGTACAAGAAAATGCTGTACGACCAGCAGATGGCCGAAAGGGATTTTCATGTGGGAAAGATCGGTATGTCGGAGATGGTGTCGTCAGGGAATGTAAGTCACAAGTCTTACAAAGCGAAGATGAAGGAACTCCTGACGGCGGATGAGTGCCGGTATTTTCTCTGGGAGTGCGAGGGATGCGGGGTTGAATAGCGGCCGGAGCCGGCGGCGGGGGGAAGGCCGGGGCCCCGGCGTCAGGGGGAGGGATACGGCCATGACAGACTTGAGAAAGTGGATTCTTCCGGCCGGCATGGTTGCCGTGACGGCCCTGGTCGCGCTGCACGGCGCGTTCATCCCCGGTCCGCCGGCGGACCGGAAACCCGCCCCGGCGGTGGAGGAGAGTGCCATGGAAGCTGCGCCGCCGGAATGCTCTCCCGACGGGCGATGCGTCCCGGGCCCGCGGCCCCGGGCGCCCGAGGCGGGGAACGCCCGTCCGGCGGCCCCGTTCTTTCACGTCCCGGTCCGGACGGCGTACCCGGACCTGGCGTCCGCGGTGGGAGACATCGATGCCTCACCGGACGGGGAAACGGGGGAAAGTCTCCGAGGCAACCGGAGCTGGTTCGAGTGGATCCTCAACATGGAAAAGTCCTTCGGGAGGGACATGGACCGTACCGCGAAAAGAAAGATGCTGTCCCACCATCTCCAGGCGCTTTACCTGCAGGACACGGTGCAGCGGGAGTATTTTTCCGGCATCATCGACTGGGAGGAAGCCATGGCGGCGGTGAAGGATCTCCTGGCGTGGGACGACGCGGCGTACCGGGAAATCCTGACGGACGAGCAGTACGGGAAACTGACGGCCCTGAAAAAGAATCCCCCGGACGATGTGGGGGACGGCCTGTGGAGACCCTCCGGGGAGGGGGAGGTCTTTTACCTCTTTCCGAATCTCCGGGAACAGGACCCGCCGATCGAAACGGAGGAAGACCTGTACGAGCGGGTTTCCCGGGAAAAGGTCCGGACCCTGACGGGACTGTTGAAGGAAAATTTTCGGCGGCGGCAGAACCTCGAGGAGGAAATGGAGGCGGAGGAGATGACCGTGGAGGAATACTTCGCCGCACTGGAGGAAGATGAGAAAACGCTCCTCCGGAAGGCCAGGAAGCTCCTGGCCCCGGAGGAATTCAACCTGTTTTTTCCCGAAGTCTCGGCCGGTTGAACGCCGTCGTCGAAAGAAGGTTGATGAAGCCGTCAAGGTTGCGGCGGGCGGCCCTATTCCACCTTCCGGAATGCCTGTTTTTTGGACTTGCAGACGGGGCAGACGTCGGGTGCTTCCCCCTCCGCGGTGTAGCCGCAGACCTGGCAGACGTAATAGTCCGTTTCCTCGTTCTTTCCGAGGTTCTCGAGGGCCTTCCGGTACAGGGCGGCGTGGATCTTCTCCACGGCGTTGGCGTACTCGAAGCTCCGCAGGGCCCCCGCCGCCGCTTCCGCTTTCGCGTCCTCGATCATGGGGGGATACATCTTCTGGAACTCATAGGATTCCCCCTCGATGGCCTCGGCGAGGTTCTCCCTGGTGGAACGGATGCCTCCCGCCTCCCGGAGGTGGTTCGTGGCATGCACCGTCTCCGCCTCGGCGGCGGCCCGGAAGAGTTTTGCCACCTGCTTGTGTCCTTCCTGCTCCGCCTTTCTGGCGAACGCGAGATATTTTCGATTGGCCTGTGATTCCCCGGCGAAGGCTTCCTTGAGATTCTGTTCCGTTTTCGACATAGCCGATCCTTTCTCGATGTGATTTTACCCGGAGAATAGCATTCTTTTTTTGAACGGACAATATCGGATCCGGTAATAGCGCCGCTTCCGCGGAAGGCGGGCGGCGCCCTTCCCCGGGCACATCGAGCGGCGGCAGCGGAAAAGAGATTGCTTCCCTTCCGGGGATTTCTTATGATTTCCCCAAAAGATACATTCGGGAGGGAACGATGAGCACCATGGTGAGCCTTGCCGTGTTTCCCCTGGACAAGGGGGAAAGCGTGAGTCCTTACGTGGCCCGGGTGGTCCGGCTGATCCGTGAGAGCGGATTGCCCCACGTGTTGGGGCCGATGGGCACGGTCATCGAGGGAGGGACGAAAGAGGTCATGGACCTGGTCCTGCGCTGCTTCGAGGACCTGGAACGGGACTGTGACCGCGTGTACATGGTCCTCACCGCCGATTACCGGAAGGGCGGGGAAGGGAGAATCGAGAAGAAAGTCCGGTCGGTCCTGGACAAGCTGTAAAAAAATAAAAAAGGTTGACAAAGGCGGAGTAACCTGTAAACTTCTATATTTACGAACGTAGAGGAAGCGAACGGGAATGCAGGCAGAAAAGACCCGTCTGATGGCAGCGGCAGCAGCGGCCGCCATGGCTCGAAGGCCCATGGCGGGTGACGCTTTTCTGTAACTTCCGTTCATAAAAAAGCATCACAGGCCATGGGCAGTTCGGAAACGGATCTGTCTATGGCCTTTTTTTTCCCGCGGGCCAGGGACAGCCGCCGTCCCCGGCTTTTTTTTATTTCAAATACGGATTTTTCGATGAAGGAGTAAGGATCATGGAACACACAGGCGATTTTATCCAGTTGGCGGACAGGATGAATCTTCTGCCGCCCTATCTTTTCGGGAGGCTGAACCGGATCAAGCAGGAGAAGCGAAGCCAGGGGATCGACGTGATCGATCTCGCCATGGGGAACCCCAACGATCCCACCCCGGGGCCGGTAGTGGAGAAACTCTGCGAGGTGGTCTGCGATTCCCGGAACCACCGGTATTCCGTCGCTTCGGGCATTTACAACCTCCGCAGGGAAATCGCCCGATATTACGAGAACCAGTATGGGGTTTCCCTCCGGCCGGAAAGCGAGGTCATCTGCACCATCGGGTCCAAGGAAGGGGTTTCCCACCTTTCACTGGCGCTCCTCGGGCCGGGAGACACGGTCATCGTCCCCGTTCCGGCCTTTCCCATACACGTGTATTCCGCCGTCATCGCGGGAGCGTCCGTGATTTCCGTCCCCGTGGGGGACGACGAAGCCCTCCTGCGGTCGGTGGATGCGCTGTGCCGGGAGCGGAAACCCGCCCCGAAGGTCCTCTTCCTCAACTACCCCCACAATCCCACGACCAGGACGGTGACCCTTCCCTTTTTTGAAGAGGCCGTCCGGCTGGCGTCGAAGCACCGCTTCGTGATCGTCCACGATTTCGCATACGGCCGGGTGACCTTCGACGGGTACGAGGCGCCGAGCCTGCTTCAGGTCCCGGGGGCGAAGGACGTGGCCGTCGAATTCGGGACCCTTTCCAAGTCCTATAACATGGCTGGCTGGCGGGTCGGGTACTGCGTCGGGAATCCGAAGATCGTGGAGGCCCTCGGCAAGATCAAGGGGTATTACGACTACGGTCTCTTCCAGGCCATCCAGATCGCTTCGATCATCGCCCTTCGGGACTGCGGGGATTTCATCGGCGAGCAGGCGAAGGTCTACGAGGGAAGAAGGGATGTCCTTTGCGACGGTCTGAACGCCATGGGATGGGCGGTGGAGAAACCGAAGGCCAGCATGTTCGTGTGGACCCGCATCCCCGAGCCGTTCCGCCCGATGGGGTCCATGGAGTTCTCCATCCGTCTCATCGAGGAGGCCGAAGTCGTGGTTTCCCCGGGGATCGGCTTCGGTGCCGAGGGAGAGGGACATCTCCGGATCGCCCTCGTGGAAAACGAGCACCGGATCCGGCAGGCGCTCCGGCAGATGAAGCGGATCCTTAACGGCCGGCTCCAGGCGACGGCGGTCGCCTGATCCCGTCGAATTCCTTCCGGAACGGACCCCGGCCGTCTTTCCACTTGATCGGCCGGGGTTTTTTTCTTATTCTATGAGCGTTGCTTTAGAAGGGGCTCCACTGCCGGGCCCCATGGGGGGGACCGGCAGGTGATGGCCGGAAGGGGGAAAAATGAAAGCCGTCGGATCCCGGAAACTTAAAGGCACGATCCTGTTCCTGCTCGCACTGTATACGTTCCTCGGGTTCGTCATCCTGCCCATCATCCTGCAGAACATTCTGACAAAAAAGATGACGGAGGTTCTCCATCGGAAGGTGATCATCGATCAGGTGGTCACCAACCCCTATGCCCTCTCCATGGCGGTGAAGGGCATGACAATCATGGAAGAGGACGGCTCCACCGTTCTTTTTTCCTGCAAGCGGATATACGGGAATCTGGAAATCGTCTCCCTTGTGAAACGGTCCCTGGTGATCCGGGAGATCGATCTTCTCGAACCGTTTGTGAAGGTGGAGCGGTTCCCGGACGGCGGGATCAATCTCCTCGCCCTCGTTCCCCCGGAGGCAAAAGGAAAGACGGAACCGTCCCGGGAGGCGAAGCCGCCGGACGAAAGGGCCGGATCGGCGGGGATTCCCGTCGAAGTGGACCGTTTCGCCCTCCATGGGGGGAGGGTCCGTTTCACGGACCGGGTCCCCGGGGAGGTTTTCGAAACGACCCTCCATCCCATAGAGATTTCCGTCCGGCATTTCCGAACGGAAAAGGATTCCAGGGCGTTGTTCTCCCTTGCCCTGGCGACGGAAATCGCGGAAACCGTGAAAACGGAAGGGATTTTCTCACTCGATCCCCTGTTCGTGGAAGGAACAGCGTCCGTGGGGGATCTTTTCCCGGGGAAGTATTTTCCCTATGTCCGCGAACGGCTGGCCTTTTCCTGGGAATCGGGGAAGCTGGACGTGTCGACGGGCTTTCGCTACCGGAACGGCGCCCCTGCCCCGGAGGCGGCCCTTTCCGGGCTTGACGTCACCCTCAAGGATCTCAGCCTTCTCGAACGGGGAGAGGACCGTCCATTCCTCCGGATTCCCGAGTTCGCCGTTCGTACCGTGGACGCGGACCTCATCGGTGGGAACGTCGCCGTCGGAGAGATCGCTTCCCGGGATGGAACCTTTATCCTGAAACGCCTGAAAGACGGGTCGCTCAACGTGGCCCGTCTCGTGATCATGCCGGAAAAAAGCGCGGCGCCGTCCGCCGGAAGCGTGCCGCCCCCTGCAAAGGAGGCGGGTGCCCCGAAAACCGTTCCCAGGATGTCCCTGAAAACCCTTGCCGTCGCGGGATGGCACATCCTGCTCGAGGATCGGGCACTGGAGGAAGCGCCGGCGACGATCGAGATGCGGGACGTCCGGCTTTCGGCAGAGGGCCTTTCCACCGTTCCGGGGGAAAAGGGAAAGGCCGCCCTTGCCTTTCGAGATCCCGAGACCGGGACCTTTTCCGTCGAGGGAACCCTGGGAATCGATCCGCTCGCCTTTCACGGAAATTTGCTGCTGAAACAGATCGTCCTGTACCCTTTCCAGCCTTACGTCCAGGAAACCCTGGATCTTCTGCTGACCGGCGGGGCTCTTTCCGTCGAAGGATCCCTGGATGTAGAAAAGGGGGAGGGGCCGATTCCCGCCGTCACGTTTTCCGGGTCCGCCGGCCTGAGGGATTTCTCCTGCGCCGAAGGGAAGCGGGGGGAGGAGATACTCCGGTTCAAGACCCTCGACATCCTCGGAATCCGGTTCGGTCTTCAGCCGAATCTCCTGAAGGTCGGCGAAGTCAGGGGATCCGATTTTTACACGCGCCTCGCCGTCCGCGAAGACCTGACCGCCAATGTGACGGACATCCTCAGGGAGGAGGAGGGGGAGAAGGAGGATAAGGAAGCGAAACCGGCGGATGAGGGAAAAAAGGAGGAAGCTTCGAAGAAAAAAGATGTAAAGCCCTTCTTCGAAACGGTGGCCGTCGACCGGATGACCCTGGACAAGGGCAGGATCGATTTCACGGACCGCCACGTCAAGCCTGCCTTTTCGGCGCACCTGTACGACATGACAGGGACCATATCGGGGCTGCTTTCCGACAACGCCAGCAGGGCGGACGTGCTCCTCAAGGGAAGCTATGAAAAAGTCATCCCCCTGACCATCGCGGGGAAGATCAATCCCCTGGGGAAGGACCTGTATGTCGATCTGAAGGTGATTTTTGAAAACGTCGATCTCAGCCCCCTCACGCCTTACGGCAGGAAATATCTCGGGTACCCTATCGACAAGGGCAAGCTGTTCCTCAATCTCAAGTATCACATCGAGAACAGGAAACTGGACGCGCAGAATGTCGTCCTCCTCGATCAGTTCACCCTCGGCGAACCCGTGGAAAGCCCCGACGCGCTGAAGCTTCCCATCCGGCTCGCCATCGCGCTTCTGAAGGACCGGCAGGGAAAGATCGACCTCGACATCCCGCTCACGGGACAGACGGACGACCCCCAGTTCAGCATCGGCCGTCTCGTTCTCAAGGTTCTCGGAAACCTCATCGTCAAGGCCGTCACCGCCCCCTTCGCCCTTCTCGGGTCGATTTTCGGCGGCGGGGAGGAACTGGGTTTCGTGGCGTTCGCTCCGGGAGCGGTTCAGGTGGACGAGGAGGGCCGAAAGAAGATCGACGTCCTCGCCAAGGCCCTCTACGACCGGCCGCTTCTGAAACTGGAGATCACGGGACACGCCGATCCCGCAGCGGACCGGGAGGCCCTTCGAAAGGCCCGGCTGGAAGAGCTGATCCGGGCGGCTGAAGTGAAGGATCTGGCCGGGAAGGGGCAAAAGGCGCCCCCCGCCGCCCGGGTGGCGTTGGACCCGAAAGAATACGATAAATACCTCGGGGAAGTGTACAAGGAAACGGTGCCGGAGGACGAGAGAAAGAAAATCCCTGAAAAAACGCTTTCCCGGGAAGAACGGGAAAAAATCGTTCTCGCCCGTCTCGAGGTTTCCGGCGGGGATCTCCGGCAGCTCGCCTATGAGCGGGCCACCCAGATTCGGGACCTTCTCCTTGCAACCGGAAAAGTGGAAAAGGAACGCATTTTCCTCATCGAACCGAGGCCTGAGGGAAAGGACGGGGAGAGCCGGGTCCGGTTTTCCCTTGTCAACTGACGGGGCGGGGCGTCGTTCCCCGGAGAAAAGGAACCGCGGGCGCGGTACGTCTTCTTGATCGGGAGGAATTCCGTGAAGGGGGTTTCGGGAAAATATCGGGAAGGAGGGTTTATGGATCCTGTCTCATTGATGATCATCCTGGGGATCGTCCTCGGGATGATCGTGTTTCTTTACGGAAGGTACCTGAGCGCCAACTACGGCGAGATTCTCCCCAGCGAGGAAGTGACCCGGGCGTTCGAATCCCATGAAGTCCACCCCGGATTCGTTTACTACACGAGCGGGCCCGATGATTTTCCCAATGCGATCATCGGCATCGACGAGAAATGGACCCTCGTCACGGACACATGGAAGAAAAAGGATTTTTCCCCGGAAGCCATGAAGGAGACCGTGGAGAACATGCGCCACCGGGCGTCGACGATTCTCCTTCCCCTCCATGGTTTCGTCATCCTGGACAACAAGAAATTTCCCATCGGCATCTGGTACTCCCTCATGGAGGCCAGGACCCGGGTGAAAATGGCCGGCGAGAGGGAAGCCGTCGTGTTTCCTCCCCGATCCGACACGTGGACCCGCTACGAAAAAAGGTAGGAATCGGGACGGCCGGCCCATGGGGCGGCCGTCCGCATGTTTATATCGAAAGGAGAATCTCTTGGACAGAAAGGCCCTTCACGCATTCAGTTACGGTCTTTATGTGGTCGCTTCCGGAAACGGGGCGAAGCAAAACGGCCAGATCGCCAACGCCGTGTTCCAGATCACCTCGGAACCCCCGCAGATCGCCCTTGCCATCAACAAGAGCAATCTGACCCACGAATACCTCGAAGCTTCCCGGGTTTTTTCCGTTTCCGTTCTTTCCATGGACACCCCCATGCCGTTCATCGGCGGATTCGGCTTCCGTTGCGGCAGGGATGTCGATAAATTTGCCGGCGTCGCGTGGAAAAAGGGGGTGACGGGGGCGCCCGTTGTCCTGGATCATGCCGTCGGGTACGTGGAGGGACGGATCGTGGGCCTGCTCGATTGCGGCACCCACACGCTGTTCGTCGGCGCCGTGGAGGACGGGAACCTTCTGTCCGGGGCGGAGCCCATGACCTACGATCATTACCGCCGGGTCAAGGGGGGAAAGGCCCCGAAGGCTGCCCCCACCTATATCCGGGAGTAGGGACCGTCCGGTTCGTGACGGATTCCGTTCCCCCGTCGGGGAACGGCGGTTTTTCCGTTGACATTCCACCGGGGGAAACATAGATTGCATACAGATTGGATGGTCACGTGTTGCCGAACGAGAAGGAAGGAGGTCTCCCATGAGTGTTCAAGTTGAAGCGGCCGACGTGCTGCAGATTGCCATGAGGATCGAGGAAAACGGGGGGAATTTCTATCGATACGCCGTGCAGATCGCCCCCGAGGAAGATGCCAAGAAGATGTTCGCCGATCTGGCGGTGGAGGAAGACAAGCACAAGGACACCTTCAAACGGATACTTTCCGGGGTGGACCGGGTGGAAGCGCCCGAAAGTTTTCCCGGTGAATACGCCACCTATCTGAGGAATTACACCGACAACAACATTATCTTCAAAAAGGAGATCATGGACCGGGAACTGGCAAAGGTGAAGGACACGGTGTCGGCCCTGGAATTCGCCATCCGCCGTGAACTCGACTCCATCCTGTATTATCACGAACTGAAGAATTTCCTGCCCAGGGACCAGCACGGCGCCGTCGAGGAGGTCATCAACGAGGAAAGGAGACACTTCTCCCGGCTCTCGAAGATGAAGGAACAATACGGGAAAGGCTGAGGGGCTCAATCACCCGCGGCGGGATTGGAAAAAAGGGAAAGAAAAGAGGGGGGCGGAGTGCCGCCCCCCTCTTCTTTTCCCGCTTCGCCTTCATTCCTTCTTGTCCAGTCTCGTGAATTTCGAACCCTCCAGGGTCAGGTTGTACATGAGCCCCTTCTGCCCGAAGATGAAGGCGACGATGGGCTCCTTGATCGTGGTCGTGTCGATGGAGCCCCCCGCGCCGATTTTCACGAGGGCCACCGATCCGTCCACACCGACTTCCCACCCTGGATTTTTCCTGAACTTCTGGAGCGACTCGTTGGTCATGAAGACCAGGAGGACCGACTTCACCTGCGCCCCGAGCTGAAATCCCACGGAGGCGGAAATGGTGTTGTAGTAATCCACCGTCTTTCCTCCGATCCGAAGGGCGCCCTCTCCGTATTCCCCGCCGACTCCGATTCCCGCCTTGACCACGCTCGGGAAAACGAGCACCCCTTTGGCGCTGTCCAGAAACGCCCTGCCTCCGTTGACGGTCTTTTCGAACTGTTCCAGGGCCACATCGACGGACACGTCGATTTCCCTGGCCGTCGCCGCAAGGGAGGACCCGGCCGGGACGGCGATCAGAAAAGACAAGCAGAACAGGAAGGCCCAGACACCTTTCCAAACCTTTTTTTCACGGATCATGCGGGAAACCTCCTTTTCTTCATTTCCGCTTTCACGCCGCGGGGCGTTCGAGGGGACTTCCCGGGAAATGCAATGGTTTTCCCATGGTCCCCCTTGTGAAACGACGGCCCGGATTCACTGCGCCGGCGCCTGTTCCGCGCCGTCCACGATGACCCGGTTTCTTCCCTCTTGCTTGCTCCGGTAAAGGAAAAGATCCACCCTTTTCAGGATCGACTGCATCGAATCCCCGGGCCTGGCGACGGTGCCGCCGATGGAAAGGGTGACGGACAGCGCCGACGGGCCGGCATGGACCCGGGAGGCCTGCACCAGGGCCCGGATCCGTTCCCCGATCTCCGCGAGCGACGCCGGGGTCGTGTTCGGGAAAATCCCGAGGAATTCCTCGCCTCCCCAGCGTCCGATCGTGTCGAAGGCACGGGACCGATGTCAGGAGTGTCTCCGCCACCGTTTTCAGTGCCAGGTCTCCCGTTTCATGGCCGTGATCGTCGTTGAATTTCTTGAAATGGTCGATGTCGGCGAAAAGGATTCCGAAAGGAACGGACACCCGTTTCATCTGATCCAGGCTGTTTTTCAGGACCGATTCGAGATGGCGCCGGTTGGGAAGCCCCGTGAGCGTGTCCACCAGGGCGTGCCGTTTCAGTTCCTCGATCTGCAGGGCCAGCGCTTCCCGGTGGCTGATGTCCGAGAAAAGCTCGATCCCCCCCGTGATGTTTCCCTCGATGTCCCTCAGCGGGGAGACCCGGACGGAAACAGGAAGCCGGTGCCCCTGCTTGTGGTGGAGAAAGACCTCCGCTTCACGCGGTTCGCCGTCGTCCATGACGGCGGAGAGCGGGCAGCCGCTCCGGCACAGGGAACAGCCGTCTGCCGTCACGTGGACGAGAACGTCATCGGCGCAGGACGTGCCCATGACCTCGTCCCGGGCGAATCCCGTGATCCTCTCGGCGGCCCTGTTCCAGTAATGGATTTTTCTCTGGAGGTCCACCAGGTAAAGCCCGTCGAAGATGCTTTCCAGGATTCCTTCCAGTTCCTTCTCTTTCATTTCGGGACGCATCCTCACTTGAAAGTTTTCAGGAAATGGTCCGCCTCGGTGATGGACGCCTGCATGTCTTTGATGAGCCGGTCGATTTCGATCTGGATGCTTCCCGCTTCCTTCTTCAGCGCCCCGACGGCCTGGGCGTTCAGGTTGTGTTTCAGGTAGAGGACATTGTCCTTGAGCTGGGCCAGGACGGGATCCATCCTGGATTCGGCCCTCACCATGGCGTCGTGGAGCCGGGCATACTGCTTCTTTGCCTCCCCCAGAGACCTGGTGCTTTGGGCCTTGAGCTTCTGGTTTTTCATCTCGTTGATTTCGCTCTTCCATTCCCGGAAGAGGTCCGCCGCGATCTGTTCCACCGTGGCGACCCGCTTGTGGACGTCGTTGGCTCTCGCCTCGCTGTCCTCGTAGTCGGACCGGAGCCTGTCGTAGACCTTTTCCAGGTCCCCTCCCTCGAAACCGTACATCTCCTTCATCCGGGTCAGGACATCCTTGAACGACTCGGAGGCCTTCACCTGCTCCTTGCTTGCCGCTTCCACGTTGTCCCGGAGAAGGTGCCGCTTTTCCTTGCCCAGTTTCTCCCAGACGGCATAGTAGGCGGTCTGACAGCCGGAAAGAACGGCGATCCCCAGGATCGCCGCGAGAACGATGTGAAGGGATCTTCGAATCATGACATGCGTCCTCCCTGGCGCCTTCTTTTCCGGCCCCCCCGCGGATGCGGCGGACAGGGCACTCCTTTTTTATACCCTCTTTTTTTCACGGAAAAAAGAAAAAGGTTCGATCGGTGCGGCGGAAACGACGGCGGAAAAGAATTGACACCGGATCAGGCCTGCCGGAAGGGGTCCATGTGGTCCCGGATGATTTCGAGGACTTTGTCCTTTTCCTTTTCCTCGTGCTCGAACTCCAGTCCCAGGAGGATCACCTCCCGGTCCTGCTGCACCCTCCGGATCACGGACTGGAACGCCATGGGTTCTTCCCGGCCGCGAACCTCGAGGAAGAGAACGGCTTTTCCGCCGATCTCGATTTTCGGGCACTCCTGGGATTCCTCCTGTTTCAGCTTGAGTCCGCATCCCCCCAGGCTGATGTCGTAAACGATTCCCCGAAACGATTCTTCGGAGACGCCGGCAAGATGGATCGTGCCCTTGACCAGACAGTCGATCCGCTCGTGTTTTCTGAGGTTGAGGCACTCGATGGTTTCCGGGTAGGACAGGATCGAGATGCGGCACGGCTCCTTGATCAGTCCGATGAGGGTGCATCGGAAGCCGTAGACGCTTCCCGCGTGAAAATACCGGATGATGACGTGATTCTTCTGGTACAGTTTCGAGCCGATTTCCTGGAACGGGGGCGTTTTGAGGATCAGGAACTCCCCGTCCGCCATCCCGATGAAATTCGCTTTCGCCTGTCCCAGACCTTCGAGCTGCATTTGAACCTGGATCCCGGGAAACAATCCCGGGCAAGCGGTCACTTCCGTGGTGGCTCTCATGATTCCTCCGCGCGGATTCCGGAAAGCGGGGTCTTCTCTGAAAAGTGCTTATGAAAGAGATCTCATGCTGTTCCATAATGGTTTTTCCTTGAGGGTGCAAGGAAATTCCAGGGACGGAAACCGTCTGAATCGCTCCCGGCGCATCACCGCACCAGCTCGGCCAGGAAAAGGACGGTCCCGTAGGGAAAGAGCATCAGGATGGCCATGACGACGATGTAGGAGGGGATATAATAGAGCCCGCCCCTGAAAACGTCGGTGAGCGGGATCTCGCGGGCCATTCCGTGGATGATGTAGCAGCAGATCCCCACGGGGGGGGTGATGGACCCCAGCGTGGTGGCGATGGTCACCACCTGGCCGAACCACACGGGATCGTATCCCATGCCCAGGACCAGGGGATAGAAAATAGGCAGGGAGATGAGCAGGAAGGCCAGGGCGTCCATGATGCATCCGCCGATGATGTAGAAAAGAAGAATCGCGGCGAGAACCGCCCCGTGGGGAAGGCTCAGGGAGCCGATCCATTCCGCCGCTTCGAAGGGGAGACGGGTCAGGGTGAGGAAACGGCCGAATATGACCGCGCCGACGATGATCATGAAAACCATGCAGGAAATCCGAAGGGTGTCCGTCACGGAATCGATGAAACCCTTCAACGTGAGCTTTTTCCGAAGAAAGGCCAGGACCGTCGCCATGACGGCGCTTACCGCGGCGGCTT
The DNA here is from genome assembly GCA_002441265.1 of Syntrophaceae bacterium UBA6252. Lineage (GTDB taxonomy): Bacteria > Desulfobacterota > Syntrophia > Syntrophales > UBA6807 > UBA6807. Next base: position 47,224 of record DJVQ01000001.1, on the reverse strand, counting down.
CCGTGGCGGTGACCCAGCCGGTGAAGAGGGCGGCCATGATGATGCCGAAAAGAACAACGATGTCCAGGACTTCGGGAAGAGCGCCCAGTTTCTCCTTCAGGGAGCTTGCCGGCCCCCGGGGTCCCCAGCCCGGTTTGCGCCTGCACAGGATGAACACCGTGAGGACCATGAAGCAGACGAGAAGCATGCCGGGGATGACGCCCCCGAAGAACAATTTGCCGATGGACTGCCCGGTGTAAAGCCCGTAAACGATGAGGACGACGCTGGGAGGGATGACGACGCCGAGGGTCGCCCCCGCCGCGACGGCCCCGGCGTTGAAGACGGGATGGTAGTGGAACTTTTTCATGGCCGGAAGGGCCACCGCCCCCATGGTGGCCGCCGTGGCCGTGTTGGAGCCGCAGATGGCGGCGAAGGCGGCGGACGCGATGATGGTCGTCACGGCGAGCCCCCCCCGGTAGCGGCCGAACCACCGATGGGCGGCGTTGTAGAGATTGTCGTTGTATCCCGCGTAGAAGACGATCTCGCCGACAAGGATGAACATGGGGATGACGGTGAGGCCGTAGCTGGAAAAGAGGTTCCAGATCTCCGTTCCGATCATTCCCAGCGCCGCGGAAAAGGACGTGAGGAGGGCGAATCCCACGAATCCGACCATGGCCATGACAAAGGCGGCGGGGATCCTCAGAAGGAAGAGGCCGGCGAGCATGGCGAAGATGCCGAGGATCCCGGCCAGGGGTCCGCTCATCCCCGTTCCTCCACGTTGCGGTCCGCCCGCCGGAACGGGACCGCCCTGCGAAGATGGGCCGCCGTTCTCGCGAACATGCCTTCCGCGCCCGCAAGTTCCCCGAAACCTTCGGCGAAGCAGGTGAGGGCAAGGGCGACGAACCCCAGGGCGACGGCGAAAACGAAGGGATGGTAAACGATTTTGAGGGTTTCCGAAACTTCCCCGGAACGGGCGATCTTGCCGCCCCAGACGAAGATCTGCCAGGAAAGCAGGGAGAAAAAGAGCCCGTTGATCAGGGCGGAAACCTTGTCCAGAAATGCCCGGAGCGGTTCGGGAAACCGTTCCGACAGGATGTTCACGAGGATGTGCCCCTTCCGGGACTGGGTGTATCCCAGGGCCGAAGCGGTCGCCACGGCCCCCAGAAAGGAGACGAATTCATAGGTTCCCCGAAAAGGGACGTGAATGATGCGGAACAGGACGTTCACCGCGGCGATCCCCGTGAGGAGAAGCAGGGCGATCCCCCCGGCGGCCAGGAAAAACCGGTTGAGCAATTCCATGGCCCGGTCGGGGAGCGATGTTCCCTTGCAGTTTTTTCGATCGTTTCCGTCCATGTTCGTTCCTCCGGCGGGCCTTGCCGCCCTCCCCTCCCCTACTCGTATTTCTTTTTCAGTTCCAGGACCCGGCCGACGATTTCCGCGCCCGGGAGTCCCTGTTCCGTGACCCGCTTCACGTAGCCGTCGATGAGGGGCCGGACCGCCTTTTCAATTTCCGAACGGTCCGCCGCGGAAAGGTCGAAGGTCTTGTGCCCCGACCCCTTCTTCGCCCAGGCAAGGGCTTCCTCCACGTGGTTGTCCACGTAGGTTCCCGTCCATTCCGCCTGCTCCCGCCCGAGCTTGTCCAGGACCTCCTTCACGTCGCCGGGCAGGGCGTCCCACTTGGCCCGGTTCATCACCACGGCGAAGGAGACGACGAACAGGTCGGCGTCGGTGGAATAAGGGCAGTAGGCGGCGAAATTGAAGTCCTTCAGGATTTCCCGGGAGGAGACCATCCCCTTCACGATTCCCTTCTGGATGGCTTCCGGCGTCTCCGACTGGGGCATGGCCACGGGGATCCCTCCCAGGCGGCCGATCACCTCGGCCCCCGTCCCGGAGACCCGCAGTTCCATCCCTTTCAGGTCGGCCAGGGCGGCCACCGGGCGGCTCGTCATGAAGTCCGCCGGGGGACAGGTGAACAGGGTCAGAATTTTCACGTTCGCGAATTCCTTCGGGTTGTACGCCATGATCAGGTCGTAGAGGGCGAGGCTCGCCGTATGGGCGCTCCGGAACCCGAGAGGCAGGTCCACCGCCTCGGAAACGGGAAACCGTCCGGGCTGGTAGCTCATGGCGAAATTCCCGATGTCCGCCGCCCCCGACTGGACGCCGTCGAAGATGTTCTTCGCCGGGAGAAGGGTGCCCCCCGGGAAGGTCAGGATTTTCACCTTGCCCGCCGTCCGGGTTTCCACCTCTTTCGCGTACCGTTCCATCTGGACGCAGGGAAAGGTGGAGGCGGGGGGGAAGTTGGCATAGGTGAGGGTGATCTCCGCACCGGCCGACGCCGGTGTCGCCGTTCCCGTCACGGCCGCGAAAAGCACCGCCGCCGTCACGAGGATCGATAACATGACTTTGTTCATGGGAGTTCCTCCTTTGTTGAAGGGTTTCAGCCCTCGAAGCCGAACCCGATCTCGAATCCTTTCCTGTTGATTTCCAGTTGCTCCGGCGGGGAGATCCGCCGGAGGACGGCGCGCAGGGTGTCGGCGCCGCAGAAAAGGGCGCCCCGCCCGACGGCGTGGCCGATGAGGACCAGATTGGCGATGACGGGGTGTCCGAAGTCGGCGGCGAGCTTTGCCGCATCGATGCCGCCGTCGGCGGCCGGACCCGGACGGTTGACGAAGAGACTGCCGCCTTCCCTGATGAAGGGACGGTGCAGTTCCAGGTTTCCCCCGTGAAGAAAGAGTCCCACGTCGGCCTGTCCGGGACGGATCAGGGGACTCTGGAAGGGACCGGCCTTCACGTGGGAGATGACCGTTCCGCCCCGCATGGCCATGCCGTGGGTTTCCGACGTAAGCACCGGAAGGCCCTCCTCCATGGCCGCCTCGGCGATGACCCGGGTGGCGAAGAGCACGCCCTGTCCCCCGATTCCGCTGATCACGATCTGCTGTTTCATCGGTCTTCTCCTTCCGCTGTGATGGCTCCCACGGGACAGGCGTGGACGCAGACGGCGCAGCCGATGCAGAGGGTCCCGTCGATCCGGACCCTGTCGGCGTCGGGGTCGAAGACAAGGGCGCCGCACTCGAAATCCTCGATGCAGGCCTTGCAGCCGATGCATTCCTCCGTCACGGACATCCTGTAGGCGGGCTGCCCCTTCCTGGCCTCGCGGCCCACGATGCAGGGATGTTTCGCGATGACGACGGCCACCCCTCCTTCGGCGGAGCGGACGTAACGGTCCGCCTCCTTCAGAATCCCCTCCATGCGCTCCACGTCGTATGGATCGCACTCCCGGAGGAAGCGGACCCCGGCCGCCCGGACCAGTTCGGGGATCGGTACGGCGGCCCCCCTCGATCCGTCCGACCGGATGCCGAGGGCCGGCGTGGGCTGGTGGCCGGTCATGGCCGTTGTCCCGTTGTCCAGAATGACCACGATGAACCGGGCGCCCTGGCTGACGGCGTTGATGAGGGGGGGGATGCCTGCGTGAAAGAAGGTGGAGTCTCCGATGGTGACGACGATGCTGGGGAAGCCGGGACCGTCCTGGGCGAAGGCGTGGTAGAATCCCGCCCCCTGGCTGATGCAGGCGCCCATGCAGTGGCAGGTGTCCACGGCGCCGAAGTTCATCCCCAGGGTGTAGCATCCGATGTCGCTTGGGAAGATCCCCTTGGGGAAGGTTTCCCGGATGGCGAAGAACGCGGCCCGGTGGCCGCATCCCGGGCACAGGGAAGGCCGTTTCCCTTTTCCCTGGCCCGCGGAGGGGGCTTCGCCGGGCACGCCGAGAAACTCCCGGAGGATCTTTTCGACGATTTCCGGTGTCAGTTCCCCCAGGCGGGGGACATGGCCCGTGTTCCGTCCTTCGACGAAGTCGCTTCCGATCTGCATTTCAATGACCCCGTCGGTTTCCTCCAGAACGAGCACTTCCTGGTACCGCTTTCGGAGGTCCCCGATGAACTTCCGGTTCAGGGGATAGGGGAGACGAACCTGGTAGAGGTCGGTTTTCCCGGAAAAACCCCCGTTTTCGAGGATTTCCGCGGCATGGGCGAACACGACGCCGGAAGCCGCGACGGCCCGGCGGGATTCCTCCCCGCCCCGGGAGACGAGACGGGGATAGAAGGCTTCCTCTTCGGCGATCCGGTCCAGCTTTTCGTTCAGGCGGCGATGGAGTTCCGGAAGAAACGCCGGGGTGGCCACCCACCGGGGGATGTTCCTCTCGAAGCGGCTCCGGACGTCCTTCCGTTCGGGATCGCCGCAGGCCACGTTCTGCCGGGCATGGCAGACCCGGGTCGTGGGCCGGAGCATGACGGGCAGTTCGTATTTTTCCGAAAGGCGGAAGGCCTCGCCGGTCATGTCCTTCGCTTCCCGGGGGGAGGACGGGTCCAGCACGGGGAGCTTGGCGAACAGGGCGAACAGCCGGCTGTCCTGTTCCGTCTGGGAACTGTGGGGACCGGGGTCGTCGGCGACGATGAGGACCAGACCGCCCTTTGTGCCGAGATAGGTGGACCGGGTGACGGGATCGGCGGCGACGTTGAGTCCCACCTGCTTCATGGAAACGGCGGCCCGTTTTCCCGTGTAGCTCGCCGCCAACGCGACTTCGTAAGCCGCCTTCTCGTTGACGGACCACTCGGTGTGAATGGACGCCCCGGTCTCGGCGGCGAAATCCGCCACCGAGGCGAGGATCTCCGATGCCGGCGTGCCGGGGTAGGATGCGGCGATGCGGCAGTCGTTTTCGACGAGCCCCCGTCCGATGGCCTCGTTTCCCATGAGAATTCTTTCCGACCGGTTCATGATGTGGATCCTTTCCGTGTTCTGCAAAAAAAAACCGCGGGCCCCTTGACTGCCCGCGGTTTCTCGCGTTTCTCTGGAATTGTTTTATCGGCAGCTTACCGGTGCGCACCTCTCCCTATGTCGTTTCGCCACCACCACCAGCAAGCCTTCGTGTTTCCGATTCGGTGTTTCATGACATCCACCCGTAGCCGATAAATGAATTCTCTATCCAATCGCCGGTTAAAATGCAAGCGTTTTTTCGCTAAAAAGTGCGGTGGTCGAATACCCGTTTCGCTTTTCTTTCCGTCCGGGGGAGCCCCTGGTAATCCAGGATTTCCACCGTCGCGCTCACCAGGGTTTCCTTGCGGAGATCCCGTTCGATCCTGCGGCACAGGTCACCGTCCCTCGATGGGTCGCCTCCCGGTTCCCGTTCCACCCGGACGACCATGTAGTCCTTTCCGTCCTCCTGGTGGCTCAGGTGGATCTGGTATTCGCTTCCGATGCCCTTTTCCCGGGAGAGGATTTCGTCGATGTGGCTGGGGTAGATGTTGACGCCCCGGACGATGAACATGTCGTCCGACCGGCCCACGATCTTGTCGTGCCTGGGGAGGGGGGAACCGCAGGGGCAGTCCCCGGGGACAAGCCGGGTGAGGTCCCTGGAACGGTAGCGGATGAGGGGCGCCGCCTCCTTCCGGAGGGTGGTGTAGACCATTTCCCCCACTTCCCCTTCGGGAACGGGTTCCAGGGTTTCCGGATTCAGGACCTCCAGGATGTAATAATCGGCCCAGTAGTGGACGCCGCTGTGGTGAACGCAGTCGAGACCCGTTCCCGGACCGTAGACTTCCGTGAGGCCGGGGATGTCGAAGACGTGCTCCGCGCCGATGAGGTCCCGGATCCTGGCGCGCATGGCGTCGCTGGAACGTTCGGCGCCGAAGATGACCTTTTTCACGCGGACCCTGTCGCGGATGCCCCGGCGTTCGATCTCTTCGGCCAGGAGGAGGGCCATGGAAGCGGTGCAGCAAAGGACGGTGGTTTCGAAATCCTCGATGAACTGGATCTGCATGTCGATGTTCCCCGGGCCGGCGGGGATGGCGAGCGCGCCGAAGCGCTCGCAGCCGAGCTGGAAGCCCGCGCCGGCGGTCCAGACGCCGTACCCCACGCAGATCTGGATCCGGTCCTCCCGGGAAAGGCCGGCCATTTCATAGCACCGGGCGAACATGTCCGCCCAGTCGTCGATGTCCTTTTCCGTGTAGACGAGGACTTTCCGCTTTCCCGTCGTGCCCGTGGAGGCGTGCAGCCGGACGATCCTTTCGAAAGGGACCGAGCGCAGCGGCCAGGGGTACTGGGCCTGGAGGTCCTGGGCGGTTAGGAAGGGGAGGCGCTTCAGGTCGTCGAGAGACCGGATGTCGGGGGGCTTCACCCCCGCCTCGTCGAGTTTTTGCCGGTAGAACGGGGAACCTTCATAGGCATGCTTCACAGTCCACTTCAGTCCCTCGAGCTGGAGGGCCTCCAGTTCCTCCTTCGTCCGGAAGGAAGGCATGAAGGTTCGTTTCATGACAAGGATCCTCCTTGCGCGATCAGGTTGAGGGTCCTGTATCAGAAACTTTCCTTTCTTACAATCCCCGGAGGCTTTGCGGGGGAGAAGTCAGACGGACTTATTGCGTCAATCCTTGATGAAGTCGTAAAAAGGCCGATTCAACACTTTTTCCAACGGCAAANNTGAGGCGTACTGATGGTACGCCGCAATGACGAGGGAAGAAGGGCAACGCAGCATATGGGCTTTTTACGAAGCCGTCAATCCTTCAGGAGATGGAAGATTTCCCTGTTGGCATGAGCCAGGCGGTTCGCCAGGATCCGGACGATGAACCGGTGGACCATGTTGGCGAGGACGCTGTGTTCCTCCTCCATCTTTTCGAAGTTTTTCAGGGTAAGGCGGTACAGGACGGACGGGCGTTCCGTGACCACCGTCGCCGACCGGGGCGTTCCCAGGTAGAGGCCCATCTCCCCGATCACCGTTCCCGCTCCCATGGTGCGAAGCCTTTTTCTCTCCCCGCCGGCAAGCTCCAGGTAGGCCGTCACTTCCCCCGATTCGACGAAAACCATGTCGTCGGCCGGTTCCCCCTGTTGGAAGAGAACGGCGTCCTTTTCCATGTCCAGCCTGTCCAGGTAGGTCCGGAAATGGGCCCACAGGCCCTTTTTCTGAAAAAGTTCGGCGAAGTGGTCCTCCAGAGTGGCGGGCAGGGCTTCCGTTTCCACCCCCTCCTCTCTGAGGATCTCCTCTTCGCACCAGTCCATGGCGTAATCGAGGTCGGGGAAGACCCTGGCCGGGAGGCAGTCCGCCCCTGCGTTTCGGGACGCGATACAGCCGGCCGACACGAGCAGGGCCTCGTTCCCCGGGACGAGGCCCGAGAAGACGAGCTGGACCCCGTTTGTTTCCGCGACCTGGGAGATCCGTGAAAAAATGTGGAGCGAGGAGGAATCGAGACCGCTCACGTTTCCGAAATCGAGGAGCAGGTACTTCGCGCCTCCGGGACCGCCCGCTTCCATCTTTTCCTTCAGGTGGAGAAGAAGGGGATAGGCGGAACCGAAAAAGATGTACCCCTGGAGATGGAGAATGTGGATGGACTCCCCCTTTTCCTGCAGCGTGTTCTGCTGCCGGGAGGACCGTTCCACGTTGCTCCGGAAGGAGGCGCCGGAAAGCTCGTGCCGGATGATGGGGATCCGGCTGTAATGAAAGGCGAAAAGCAGGCAGGCCGCCACGAGGCCCAGGGCCACCCCGGGGAGGAACCCCCTGAAGGCGATGATCACGACGATGGAAAGAACGAGGAAGTAGTCGAACCGGGAAAACCGGTACCAGCCGCGGTACACCCACTCCAGGAGAAGCACGAGGCCGAGGTACAGGAGGAGTCCCCCCAGGACGGGCCGGGGGAGAAGGGACAGCAGCGGCGCCCCGGCGAAAAGGATCGCGCCGCAGGTCAGGGCCGACACGAATCCGGAAAGGCGCGAATCGGCGCCGGCCTGCCAGTTCATCAGGGTCCGGCTGAGGGCGATGCATCCCGGCATGCCCCCGAAAGGCGCGGCGGCCACGTTGGACAGCCCCGTCATCTTGAGCTCCCGGTCCAGGTTCATTTCCTTTCCCGTGGCGATCTCCACGCTGGCCGAGTTGAGGAGGATGACGATGGCCGTAATGAGGAGGAGGGCCGCCGCGTTGCCCATGTCCCGGAAATCGAGGGAGGGAACGATCTGTCCGAACTGAAGGGAACGGAGCGTGTGGGAAAAGAGGTTCGACGGAAGGGGGGAAAGGAGCCACCCTTCCCGGGCGGCCTCGGCGACGGGAATTCCCGAAAAGAAGAGCCACCCGTGAACGGCCAGGATCGCGGCGATAAGAAGAGAGGGCATGACGAAGGCGTTTTTCCAGCGTTCCACGGCGAAAAGCATGGCCAGGGCGAAAAGGAGCCCCGGAAGCCAGTGAAGCAGGGCATCCCCCTGGAACAGGCGGGGAAGGTCCGCAATCGTGAGAGGGGCGCCGCTCATGACCTTGAAGGCCCCCCGGACGAGAAGCCACCCCGTGCCGGCGAGGAAACCGCCCACGACGGGGTACGGGATGAAGCGGATCCACCGTCCCATGCGAAAACGGCCCACGAGATAGAGGAAGCATCCGCAAAGGAGGGCGCTTGCGGCAAGAACCGCCCATATGGTGGAAAAAACGGCTTCCCGGGACGCCTGGACCGGCAGGCCGGATACGACCGATGCGGCGAGAAGGGCGAGAATGGCCGAGATGTTGGCGTCGGGACCGGCAATGATGATGGGGGAGGAACTCCGCCACGCCAGGACGGCGCCGATGACGGCGGCGCTGACGAGGGCGCTTCCGATCCCGATTTCCAGGTATCCCGAGAGGGTTTCCGAGAAGATCAGGGCCCCGTAGGAAATGCCCGCGATCAGGGTCATGATGCCGGCAAGCAATCCGGCGAAGACGTTCCCCGCCAACGGTTTCCAGCCGGGACGCCGATTGAGCGTGACGTTCACGATTCCTCCACCCCCCCGTGGCGATTCCGGGGGTCCCGCTCCGGGATCTCGGGATTTCCTGTCTTATTACCAGAAATGGAGAGGGATTGTCATCCCCCGGGGTTTCCGTTTCCCCGGTTTATGTTGCACGGGAAGGCCGTTTACGGAATAATGCGGAAAAAGGCCGGGAGGAAGGGATCATGGAAGAGGATCGTCTGAAGACGTTTCGGGAATTCCTGAAGGACGGCGTCCGGAAAAAGGTGGACTTCCGGAAGACCGACCAGAGCCGGGGGATTCCCCCTCCTCCCGTCGAAAAGCCGTTCCCGGAGGATGCCCCCCGGGTGGCGCTTTCCCGCCCGGGCGCCTGGAAGGGCGTCGGAACCATCGATCTAGCCGATGCCATCGGGAGAAGGCAAAGCCGCCGGCTCTACCGGAGGGGCGCCCTGACCCTGGACGAGACGGCCTTTCTCCTGTGGGCCACCCAGGGAGTCCGCCGGGTTCTCGATGCCGGCCACGCGCTGCGCACCGTGCCGTCGGCGGGCTGCCGCCATGCCTTCGAGACCTATCTTTGCGTTTTTGACGTGGAGGGCCTCGAGCCGGCCTTTTACCGCTACCTTCCCCTGGAGCATCAGCTCCTTTTCGAGTTCCGGGAGGAAAATGCCGTGGAGAAACTCGTGGCGGCCCTCTACGGCCAGCCGTATCCGCGGCGGGCCGCGGTGACCTTCATCTGGACGGTGATCCCCTACAGGATGGAATGGCGGTACGGGCCGGCGTCGTACAAGGTCATCGCCCTGGACGGGGGGCACGTCTGCCAGAATCTCTATCTTGCCTGTGAGGCCGTCGGGGCGGGGACCTGCGCCGTCGCCGCCTACGACCAGACGGTCATGGACCGGCTGCTTCGTCTGGACGGCGAGGAGGAATTCACGTTCTATCTCGCCCCCGTGGGAAGGGCGAAGGATTGAAAAATCACTGGGATAATCCGGGGAAACCCGCAGGCATACCGCGGGGGGGTGTCACTCCGTTCCCTCGGCGAACTTGTACCCCACGCCCCGGACCGTGAGGACGAACCGGGGGGTGGAAAGGTCCGGCTCGATCTGGGCCCGAAGCCGCCGGATGTGAACGTCCACCGTTCGCGGTTCCACGAAGGTGTCGTCCCCCCAGACACGGTCCAGGAGGATCTCCCGGGTGAACACCCTTCCCGGGGTCCGGGCCAGAAACCACAGGAGGCGGAACTCGGTGGGACTGAGCGCCACCTTTCGGCCCGCCAGGGTCACCTCGTGGGCGTCGTGGTCGATGAAGAGGTCCCCATACCGGATCGTTTTCCTGTCTTCCGTCGGGGCGGCCTCGTACCGCCGCAGCACCGCCCGGACCCGCGCCAGGAGTTCGCGGACGCTGAAAGGCTTGGTCACGTAATCGTCGGCGCCCATCTCGAGCCCGACGATCCGGTCCACTTCCTCCCCCCTGGCGGTGAGCATGATGATGGGGAGGGTCGCCGTTTCGGGGGTCTTCCGGACGATTTTGCAGATTTCCATTCCCTGGATGCCGGGAAGCATGAGATCCAGGAGGATCAGGTCCGGTTTCCGGGAACGGATGGTCTTCAGGGCCTCCTCCCCGTCGTATGCCCTGAGGACGGCGTATCCTTCCTTCTCCAGGTTGTAGGAGAGAAGATCGACGAGGTCCTTCTCGTCGTCCACGATGAGAATCCGGAAGGAACTGTTTCTGCCTTGGTCCTCCATCCGCCCTCCACGGGGTTTCCCGCCGCGGCTATGCCCTTTCTTCCCTCGGTTCCCCGCCGCTGTCCTCCGGCGGAAGGGGGAACGTCAGGGTCACCGTCGTTCCCCTGCCCTGCTGGCTTTCGATCCTCATTTCCCCCCGATGGGGCTTGAGGAGGTGTTTCACGATGGAAAGGCCGAGACCCGTCCCCCCGAGTTCCCGGGACCTCGTCTTGTCCACCCGGTAGAACCGTTCCCCCAGCCGGGGAATCTCGTCTTTCGGAATGCCGATGCCCGTGTCCCCGATTTCGACGCTCAGGGTGCTTTGTCCGTCGCTGTATACGCGCAGCCGCAGCTTCCCCCCCTCGGGGGTGAATTTGACCGCGTTGTCGAGGATGTTGAGAAAAATCTGGCTCAGGCGGTCCCGATCCGCCCGGATGGCCGGAAGCTCGGCGGAAATCGCCCGTTCGACGGCGATGCTCTTTGCCGAGGCCTTCTGCTCGATGATGGGTAGGAGGGTGTCCAGGACGGCCTTTACGGACAGGGTTTCGAAATGGAACCGCATCTCCCCCGTCTCGATGTCCGAGAGGACCAGGAGGTCGTCCACGAGGCGTTTCAGGCGCTGGGCATGCCGGGAGATGATGTCGAGAAAGCGGATCGCCGTTTCCTTTTCCTCCAGGGCCCCTTCCTTCAGGGTTTCGATGAAGCCGAGGATCGCCGTGAGGGGCGTCCGGATTTCATGGGTCACGTTGGCGACGAAGTCCACCCGCATCCGTTCCAGTTTCTTCAGCCGGGTCACGTCGTGAAACAGGATCATCGTCTTTTTCCCGTTTCCCGGGTATCCCCGGACCGCCGACAGGCTCACCTCGAGAACCTTCGGGTTTTCCCCCGGGATGTCGATTTCCCGGGCTACGGGAAGAACCGTTTTCTTGAAACGGTCCAGCGCCTCCTGCAGTTCCAGGTTCCGGAAGGCTTCGATGAGGGTTTTGCCCAGGATGTCCCTCCGGCGGATGCCCAGCAGGGATTTGAATGCGCCGTTCATGGCTTCGATCCGGTCTTCGTTGTCCAGGACGAGCACGCCGTCGGTCATGCTCGCGAAGGCGGCTTCGAGTTTGTTTTTTTCCTCGTTGGCCACCCGGGCGCTTTCCTGGAGTTCCATCACCATGTAGTTGATGTTCCGGGCGAGCCGTCCCACCTCGTCGGCGGAGTGGATGAGAAGGGTCCCCGAGATTTCCCCTTCCTGGAGCTTGCGGGTGAAAAGCTCCATTTCCTGAATGGGGGTGACGAGCCGGGAGGTGAAAAGGAAGGCGATCAGGAAGGAGAGCGCCCCGACGAGGAGAAGAGACTGGAACACGAGAAAGGAGAAATCGCCGATGGATTTCCTGATGCCCGTGAGGGGGCGGGCGAGGCGGACGTACCCGGCGATCTTCATGTCTTTTTTGATGGGAAGGGCGACGTACAGGGTGTCGACGTCGAGGGTCCTGCTGTACCGGGTCGCCGTTCCCGCACCCCGCACGCGGGCTTCCTGGATTTCCGGACGGTTCAGATGGTTGTCCATCTCGACGTTCGGGGCGTCGGAATCGGCGAGCACGGCGCCGTCACCGTCGATCAGGGTGACCCGCGCACCGGCGAGCACGGCGAGTTCCGGAACCCTTGCCAGAAGGGTGTCCCCGGCGGGCATGAGGGCGATCATCGCCGCGCTGGTCTTGAGGCTGGATTCGGTTTCCGTCAGGATCCTCTCGCGGATCTGGCGGCTTCCCATGGTCCAGACGATCGCCATGGCCATAAGGACGATGACGACGTACGTGGCGAAGACCTTGTAGAAGAGATTGCCCCTCATGATTCCTTTCCGGGTGCCGTTCGCTTTACGGCAGTTCGCTGTCTTTGGGTTTACCGGGATACTGATGCCTCACGTTCTGTCCCGTCACCATGAACACCACCATGTCGGCGATGCTTTTCGCGTGGTCCGAGATCCTTTCCAGGTTCTTCGAGATCTGCATGATGAGGAGGGCCCGGTGGGTCGTTTTCGGGTCTTCCATGATGAACGTGAGGAGTTCCCGGAAGATCTGCTCGTTCAGTTTGTCGATGATGTCGTCCTCCCGCCGGACCCTGTTGGCCAGTTCCACGTCGTCGTGAATCAGGGCGTCGAGACTGTTCCGGATCATGTCCTCGGTGATTTCCGCCATGCGGGGCAGGTCGATGTACGGTTTCAACTGTTGCTCCTCGTTCAGGGCAATGGCCCGCTCCGCGATGGTCACCGCCATGTCCCCGATCCGTTCCAGGTGGCCGTTGATCTTGATGGCCGTCGTGATGAACCGGAGGTCCCGGGCGATGGGCTGCCGGAGGGCCAGGAGGGTGATGCATTTTTCCTCGATCTCCTCGTCCATGCAGTCGATGAGGCGGTCGCCCTCCACGGTCGCCCGGGCGAGGTCGGAATCCCGGTCCAGGAGGGATTTCATGGCGTTGTGGATGGCCTTCTCCACGAGTGCCCCCAGATAAACGAGGTTTTCCTTGACCTCACTCAGATTCCTTTCGTACTGGGAACTGGTGTGGACTTTCATGGTTTTCCTTTCCCTGCCTTTCGCTTCAATCCTGCGGTGGATCAGCCGAAGCGCCCCGTAATGTAATCTTCCGTCTGTTTCTCATCGGGATTGGTGAACAGTTTTTCCGTGGGATTGAACTCGATGAGTTTTCCCAGGTAGAAAAAACCCGTGTAGTCCGAAACACGGGCCGCCTGCTGCATGTTGTGGGTCACAATGATGATGGTATACTGTTTTTTCAATTCGTCAATCAATTCCTCGATTTTTGCGGTGGAAATGGGATCGAGGGCGGAGGTGGGCTCGTCCATGAGGAGAACGTCCGGTTTCATGGCCAGGGCCCGGGCGATGCAGAGCCGTTGCTGCTGTCCCCCCGAGAGCGCCATGGCCGACTGGCCCAGGATGTCCTTGGCCTCTTCCCAGAGGGAGGCCTGTTTGAGGCTCTTTTCCACCAGGGATTCCAACTCCCTCTTGTTCTGGGTTCCCGCAAGCCTCGGCCCGTAGACGATGTTGTTGAAGATGGATTTGGGAAAAGGGTTCGGCTTCTGGAAGACCATGCCGATCCGTTTCCGGATTTCCACGGGATCCACGTTGGCGTCGTAGATATTTCTTCCTTCGAAGAGGATCTCCCCTTCAACCGTTGTTCCGTCGATGAGATCGTTCATCCGGTTCAGAAGGCGGAGAAGGGTGGATTTCCCGCACCCCGAGGGTCCGATGAGGGCGGTCACCCGGTTTTTCTCGAAACTCATGGTCACATCCGTCAGCGCCCGGAAACTTCCGTAATAGAAGTTGACGTTTCTCGTCTGGATGATGATGTCGTTGTCCATTCCGGTTACCACCTTTTCTTTTTCCGGATCCAGCTTCGAATGAAGATGGCGATGAGGTCGATGCCGAGAACGAGGGCGACGAGGACGACGATGGTGCCGTACTGGATCGGTCTTGTCTCCTCGATCCGGGTCCCCGCGGTCGCCAGAACGTAGACGTGGTAAGGCAGCGCCATGACCTGGTCGAAGATGGACCGGGGGAGAAGGGGCGTGAAAAAGGCGGCCGCCGTGAACATGATGGGCGCCGTTTCCCCTGCGGCGCGGCCGATGCCCAGGATCGAGCCGGTGAGAATTCCCGGGAGCGCGTTGGGAAGAACGATCCGGAGAATCGTATGCCATTTGGACACGCCGAGCGCCAGGGAGGCCTCACGAAACGTGCTGGGAACCCCCTTCAGGGCTTCCTCCGATGCTCCGATGATCGTGGGGAGGATAAGAAAGCCCAGGGTCAGCGCCCCGGAGGCGATGGAAGACCCGAAATGGAGATACACCACGAAGAGCCCGAGGCCGAAAAGGCCGAATACGATGGAAGGAACGCCCGCCAGGCAGTTCACTCCGATCCGGATGATCCGCACCGCCGGTCCCTGTTTGGCGTATTCGTTGAGGTAAACGGCCGACAGGATCCCCAGGGGAAGGGCGACGGAAATGGCACCGAGGGTCAGGTAGAACGTGCCGAGGATGGCGGGCATGATCCCGCCTTTCGTCATGGAGTCCCTCGGGGGTTCGGTGAGAAAGCTCCAGCTGATGACGCCGACGCCGTGATAGAAGATGTACAGGAGGAACGCCCCGATGGCCAGGGCGATGCAAAGCGCCGAGCCGCGGACCATGAGGAAGAAAACGTTCTGCTTGAAGTAACGCCATCTCATAAGGTTCCTGAACCCACTTCCTTGAATTTGTTCGATACGTAGTCGGCAACCAGGTTGAAGCCCAGGGTGAGGAAAAAGAGAACGATTCCCGTGGCGAAGAGGGCGTGGTAATGGTCGCTCCGGAAGGGGGCCTCTCCCATTTCGGCGGCGATGCTCGCGGGCATGGGCCGCACGGAATCGAAAATGCTTTCGGGAATCATGGCCGCCCCTCCCGCCACCATGAGCACCACCATGGTTTCCCCGATGGCCCGGGCCATCCCGAGGATGATTGCCGTGGAAATCCCGGAGAGGGCCGCGGGAACGATCACCCGGACGGTGGTTTCGAATTTCGTCGCCCCCAGGGCATACGAGGCTTCCTTGAATTCACGGGGAACGGAATACAGGGCGTCCTCGGAAATGCTCGAGATGGTCGGGACGGCCATGAAGGCCAGCACCAGGGAGGCGTTGGCGATGTTGAGCCCCGTGGGAAGATCGAAGGTCTCCTGGAGCCAGGGGGCGATGACGGCCATTCCGAAAAAGCCGAGGACCACCGAGGGAAGTCCGGCCAGAAGTTCGATGACCGGCTTGAAAACCTCCTTCACCACCCCCGGGGCGATCTCGGAAATGTAAATGGCCGACAGAATACCGAGGGGAACGGCAATGAGGGTGGCAAAAAAAGTGACGACGAGGGAACCGACGATGAGCGGCCAGATTCCGAATTCCGGCGGCTCGGATGTCGGATACCAGTACATGCCGAAGAGGAAATCCCGAACGGAGACGGTCCGGAAAATGGGAAGGCCCTCCATGAAAAGAAACACCACGATCAGTCCCAGGATGAACAGGGACACGATGGCGAAGAGAAAAAAAATCCGCTTGATGATCTTTTCTTTCAGGGTCCGATTCATGTCAAACCGTGTCTTCTTTCTTTCCATTCAAGGTAAAACAGGGGGCGGTTTTTTTCAACCACCCCCCGGAGGGTTGCCGGTTTATTGCAGTCCGGTCCTTCAGGGCCGGTCGTCCCGGCCGCCGTTGCCCCAGCGGACGGGTGCAGTGACGGGCCTCTTTTTCAGTACAGGGGAATGAATCCTTCTTTTTTGACGATCTCCTGGCCTTCGGGGCTGACGAGATAGTTGATGAAATCGGACACCGCCCCGGCGGGCCAGCCTTGCACGAACACGAAGAGGGGCCGGGCGACTGGATAGGCGCCGGAAAGGGCGGTTTCACGGCTTGCCTCGATGTCGTTCACCTTCAGACCCTTCAAATCATTGTTCAGGTAGCCGATGCCGATGTAGCCGATGGCGTACCGGTTCTTTGAAACGGCCTGGGCGACGGCGCCGTTGGAGGCCTGGAGCTGGGCCTGGGGGGCCACCTTGGCCTTGTGAAGGACCTTCTCCTCCCAGACCTCGTAGGTCCCCGAACTGGTATCCCTGGAGATAATGACGATCTTCAGATCCTTGCCGCCCACCTCCTTCCAGTTCGTGATCTTTCCCTGGTATATGAGGCTCAGTTGCTCGATGGTAAGATTGTTCACGGGATTGCTCGGATGGACGATGGGAACGATGGCGTCGACGGCGACCCGGAAGGGAACGGGATACACCCCTTTTTCCATGGCCGTCGAGATTTCCTTGTCTTTCAGGAAACGGGAAGACATGGCGATGTCCGTCGTCCCGTCGATGATCGCCTTGATGCCGTTCCCGGAGCCCCCGCCGGAAATGGAAATGCTCACGTCGGGATGGCCTTTCATGAACGTTTCCGCCGCCGCCTGAACCACGGGGAGGACGGTCGTCGATCCATTCACGACCACCTGGGTCGACGCAAAGGCCGCCGTGCCGAACGCGAAGAGGGCAAGGGCGGCGATTGCCGTGAAAACTGTTTTTTTCAGCATTTTTCGATCCTCCTTCTTGGTGAAGAATTTTTTTCGATCCATGGCTGCAGCATAACCGTTGATTGTTACAGTTTGATGACGGAACGGTGAAGATCCCGTGAACCCTTTATTTTTCCTGCTTATTGCCGGTGTCATGATTCCGTAGGAATGTTTCGGAACGGCCGGCGGTTGTTCCGGCTTCTTCCATGTGATACAGTTGGAAAAACTCGCAAGGGAGATGCCATGCATTACGACACCGCCCTGAGGGGATATACGGGAAAACGGCTGGAAGAGATCGAGCGGGCGGACATCCTGGTGGGGATTCCGTCGTTCAACAACGAGAAGACCATCGCACACGTGATCCAGATGGTCAGTCACGGCCTGAACCGGCACTTCAAGGACCGGCGGGGGGTCATCCTCGTCGCCGACGGCGGGTCCACCGACGACACCCGGGAGGTGGCCAAGGAGTTCCAGATCAAGCCCTGGCAGGAAAAAATCGTTTCCATCTACCGGGGACCGGGGGGGAAGGGCACGGCGCTGCGCTCCGTTTTCGAGGCGGCGAGCCGCCTCCACGTGAAGGGCTGCGCCGTGGTGGATTCCGATCTCCGGAGCATCACCCCGGACTGGGTGAAATACCTCATCGATCCCGTCATGGAGGGGGGGTACGATTTTGTCGCCCCGGTCTACGTCCGCCACAAGTACGACGGGACCATCACGAACAACATCGTGTACAACCTCACCCGGGCCCTCTACGGGAAGCGGATCCGCCAGCCCATCGGGGGGGACTTCGCCCTTTCCCGGAACGTGGCCAAATTCTATGCGGACCAGGACGTCTGGGAGACCGACGTGGCCCGATACGGCATCGACATCTGGATGACCACCAACGCCATCACCCAGGGATTCCGGATCTGCCAGTCCAACCTGGGGGTGAAAATCCACGACGCCAAGGACCCGGGACAGCACCTCGGTCCCATGTTCCGCCAGGTGGTCTGGACCATCTTTTCTCTCATGGAGGATTATGAGGAGTACTGGAAGCACATCAGGGGAAGCGAACCGGTGGAAACCTTCGGTTTCGAAAACCACGCGGAGCCGGAACCGGTGGCGGTCGATCTCGATGCCCTGGTGGACCATTTCAAGGTGGGGTTCCAGCAGTTCTCCTCCCTTTGGAAGGACCTTTTCTGTCCCGAATGCTTCGAAGCGATCCAGGAGGCCTCGACCCTGGATCCGCAGGTGTTCCGGCTGCCCACGAGAACCTGGATCCAGACCCTGTACGATCTTGCGGCGACCTTTCATTCCTGGAAGGTGAACCGGTACAGGCTCATCGACCTCGTGACGCCCCTCTACTACGCCCGGGTGGCTTCCTTCGTGCGCCAGAGTCTCGAAATGACCTCGGAGGAGGCGGAGAATCTCGTCGAGGAGCAGGCCGTGCTCTTCGAGGAACAGAAGGACTATCTTGTCCATGTCTGGGAGGAGAAGACGGCCTCCCGGGAATGAGGCCGCCCGCCGGCGACGATGAGCCACGAAAGCGCATCCCGACAATGAAGACCCGGAAGTACCGGCCGGTGTCCACCCTGGACGGCCCCTCCCACGTGGCCGTGGTGCGGGAGATCTTCGCCACCATCACGGGCCGATATGATTTTCTGAACCACCTGTTCAGCCTTCGGCGGGACGTGGCCTGGAGAAGGGCCGCGGCGGAACGGGCGCGGTTCGGAAAAACGAACCGCTACCTCGACATCGCGACGGGCACCGGCGATCTGGCCATGGCCGTGGCGGGGATGCATCGCGGGATTTCCGTGACGGGCCTCGATTTTGTCGGAGAAATGCTTCACCGGGCCGGGGAAAAGGTCCGCGGGACCTCCCTGGACGGCCGGGTTGCCTTTCTTCGGGCCGATGCCATGAATCTTCCCTTCCCGGGGGGGGCGTTCGACACCGCCGGGATCGCCTTCGGGATCCGGAACATCCCCGACCGTGCAGGGGCCCTCAGGGAGATGCACCGCGTCCTCGTGCCGGGAGGGGTTCTCCTGGTGCTTGAAATGCATTTCCCCTCGCAGCCCTTGTTCCGGAATCTCTATGGATTTTACCTCGGCCGGGTCCTTCCCCGGATGGCCCGGTCCTTTTCGAGGAATCCGGCGGCGTACTGTTACCTGGCCGATTCGATCATGCATTTTCCCGCCCCCGACCGGTTTGTCGGGATCATGGAAGAAGCCGGATTTTCGAATGTCCGGTGCCGTCCCCTTACCTTCGGAATCACCTGTCTCTATACGGGCGTCAAAATTCCGTGACCGCCGCCGGCGGGTCGCCTCCGGGGGCCGCGTTCCGCCGGATCGGCCGAACCGGGAAATCCCGTTCTTGACAATCAAACGTTTGTATTATACGCATGTTTAAAACGGAGGCAGGGAGGATACATGGAACGGAACGAGGAGACCCCTTCCACCAGGGAACGGCTTCTCCGGGAGGCGGAAATCCTGTTCGCCCGCAAAGGGTATCACGCGGTGAGCGTGCGGGAGATCACCGATGCGGCAGGGTGCAACCTGGCTTCCGTCAACTATCACTTCGGGAACAAGGAGTCCCTGTACATCGAGGTCTTCCGGAGTCTCTGGATGGAACGGGCGGCGGTGATCCGGAAGCGTTTCGAGGAAAAGGCCGGAAGCGGGGGGATGGAATCCATGGAATCCGTGGTCCGGGGTCTCGCCGAAGCCTTTCTCGAAGGGCCCCTCACCGACGAAGAAAGACTGCTGCACGCCCAGCTCGTCATCCGGGAGATGATTCAGCCCACGAAGGCCTTCCAGGTCGTTTTCACCATGGCGATGAAACCTTTTCTGGAAAACATCGCCACCCGTCTCAGGCCGTTTCTCGCGCCGGGCATGAGCGACGAGGAGCTGATCCTCAACATTTTCAGTGTCTTTTCCATGGTCCTTTATTTCAATTTCGCCAGAACGGCCGTCTCGCGGCTTACGGACAAACCCTATGATCCGGATTTCATCCGGACGCTCATCTCCCATATCGTCCGGTTCAGTCTCCACGGTCTCGGACCGGAAAAGCCGGGGGACCCCGGTCCGTAACAGGCACCCTGTACCGGGGGGCTTCCCGAGATCCCCCTGCCAGGCCCTCCCGATTTTCCTGCATTATTTCCGTATATTTTCAGGAAAGCGGTGGATTTTCCGATGAATGGATCATCGGGTTTCCCCGTATTCCCGTTACATCTTCCGCCCGGCGGGAAGCGGCTTTCGCGGACCGGTCATGCGGGCACGAAAATTGCTGTAAATCATTCGCTATTTGAATATGACACTGGAGGTGCCTCCCTTGAAAGGCTTCCTGAATCGGACGGCATGCCGGATCCGTTCTTTTTTCGGAAGATTCAGCACAAAACTGGTTATTATGACCATGATCGCCGGGCTCTTCCCCGTGTTCATCTTTCTTGTCACCCTGGGATCTTATGAAACCACCCTGCTCCACGACATCGACCGCTCCGTCCGTTCCCTTCAGGGGGAAGTGAGGGAGGAAACCGGGGCCGTCGCGAAGAGCCTCTCGGAGGAGCGGGTTCGTCAGAAGGCCGTGGACGTGGCCCTCCACGTGGCGCTTTTCATCAGCACGCACAGGGAAATGACCACCGATGACCTCCGGAAAGACAAAGCCTTCCGGCAAATCGCCATCCAGCGGGTGGGCAAGACGGGATACACGGCAGTCCACGAATCGCGGGAGCCGGCGGTCAACCTGGTCCACCCGTCGCCGGCCGTCGAAAACAGGAAACTGAGAAGCCTCTCGGAGAAGGGGAAGTTGTCCCGTTTCTGGTCCATCATCGAAGCTGGGATGGGCGGAAAATCCGCGAGCGGGTACTACGACTGGCAGGATTCCGACGGCAAGATGCGGCAGAAATACATGTACCTCCATCCCGTCGAAACCCTGACGGCCGACGGCGTTCCCCTGTGCGTCGGCGCGACAATCCTGGTCGACGAATTCGAGGAGCCCGTCAACACATTGGCACAGATCTCCGAACGGTTCAGCGGGGAAATCCTCTCCGCGGTGACCGGGCTGTTTTCCTCCTATCGGAAACACGGCGTTCTCCTGTTCACGATCACCGCCTTTTTGGCCCTCGTGTGGTCTTTTTTCACCGGACTTTCCCTTGCGGGGGTGGTGAACCGTTTCCGGGAGGCGATCCGTGAAATCAACCGGGGGAATTTCACCTACCGCATGGAGCCGGGGATGTCCGGAGACGTCCGGGACATGATGGCCGAGTTCAACACCATGGCCGCCAGGCTGGAGGAAACGGTGGTTTCCCGGTCGAAACTCGAGGAAAGCGAAGCGAAATTGAGCAGCATCGTCGATTTTCTTCCCGATCCCACCTTCGCCGTCGACCGGTCGGGAAAGATCATCCTCTGGAACCGGGCCATGGAGGAACTGACGGGGGTTAAAAGAAAGGAGATCGGGTTTGTGGGGGATTTCGAGCATGCCCGGCACTTCTACGGGAAAAAGCAGCCCATGCTTCTGGATCACGTGCTTTCCCCCGATCTCGACTGCATGGGCCATTATGAGCATTATCGCAGGGAAGGGGACATGATCATCGCGGAGAGCTGGGTCGATTTCCGGCGCCACGGGGCCCGCTGGATCTGGGGCAAGGCGTCGCCCATCTTCAACCGGGAGGGTGTCCTCATGGGCGCCATCGAGTCTCTCCGGGACATGACGGACCGGAAGCAGCTGGAAGAAGCCCTGAAACAGAGCGAGGAAAGGTTTCGCACGGTGGTGATGCACTCGGGGATCGGAACGGCGCTTACCGACCTCGACGGACGATTCACCCTGGTCAATCCCGCTTTCTGCCGGATGCTCGGATTTACGCGGGAGGAACTCCGGGAGAAGGACCTGCCGGGCATCTCCCATCCCGATGAGCGCTTCCGGGAAAGGCTGCTTCTGGACCGGATCCGGGGCGGGGAAGCACCGTTCCGCCAGATCGAGAAGAGATTCATCGGCGGGGACGGCGGCGTCCTTTGGACTTTGCTGAATGTGACGCTGGTCCGGGACCCGTCGGGGGAACCCCTTCATTTCATCGCACAGATTCAGGACATCACGGAGCGAAAGAAGGCGGAAGAGGCCCTGCACGTATCGGAATCCATGCTCCGCTCCATCGTCGACAGCGCCAAGGACGCCATATTCGTCAAGAATCTCGACCGCCGGTATATCCTGGTCAACCGGTTCATGGCGGATCTGTACGAAACGAAGATTTCCGAACTCATCGGAAAATCCGATGAGGATCTCATGGATTGGGAAACGTCCCGCCGTTTCCGGGATATCGACCGGCAGGTCCTGCAGGGCGCGGCCATCGAGGCGGAATCGGAAAGACCCATCCAGGGGATTGTCAGGACGTTTCATGCCATCAAGGTGCCCCTGAAGGACGGCGAGGGGCGGATCATCGGGCTTTGCGGCATTTCCAGGGACATCACGGAAAGGAACCGGCTCGAGGGCCTGCTTTTCCAGTCCCAGAAAATGGAGGCCGTGGGGACCCTTGCCGGGGGCATGGCCCATGAATTCAACAACCTTCTCATGGGAATCCAGGGATACACTTCCCTCATGCTCATGGACCTCGATCCGGATCACCCCCACTACGGCCGGCTGAAGAGTATCGAGGAACGGGTCAAAAGCGGCGCCGACCTGTCCCGGCAGATCCTCGGCTTCGCCCGGGGAGGGAAATACGACGTCCGGCCCGCCGATCTGAACGAACTCATGGGGAAAACGGCCCTTCTGTTCGGAAGGACCAGGAAGGAAATCCGGATCCACGAAAGCTTCCATCCCGATCTCCGGAGGGTCGAGGTGGACCGCACCCAGGTGGAGCAGCTGCTCATGAATCTCTTCCTGAACGCGTCGCAGGCCATGCCCGCCGGAGGGGACCTCTCCCTCGAGACGGGCAATGTCGATCTTGGCGAGGAGGATGTGAAACCATACGGGGGCCGGCCGGGACGGTACGTCATGATGGTCGTCGCCGATACGGGCGTCGGCATGGACGAAAAGACGCTGTCGAGGATCTTCGAACCCTTTTTCACGACAAAAGAAATGGGAAGGGGCACGGGCCTCGGGCTGGCTGCGGTCTACGGCATCGTGAAAGGGTATGGGGGATTCATCCAGGTGGAGAGCGAACCCGGACGGGGTTCGACCTTCCGGATCTTTCTCCCTGCCTCGGAAAAGGAGATCCCCGGGGAAACGCTCCAGGAACCCCCTTCCGTGAGAGGGGCCGAAACGATTCTCGTGGTGGACGACGAGGAGGTGATTCTCGGCGTGCTGAACGAATGGCTGACATTGCTGGGATATCAGGTGATCACGGCGAACGGCGCCGCGGCCGCCCTGGAGATCTTCGGGGGAAGGCCGAATGGGATCGACCTCGTGATCCTCGATATGATCATGCCCGGGATGGGCGGCGGCGAGGTCCTGGACCGGCTGAAGGCTCTGAATCCCGACGTGGCCGTGATCCTTTCCAGCGGGTACAGCGTGGAGGGGGAGGCATCCAGAATCATGGAACGGGGGGTACGGGCGTTCATTCAGAAGCCTTTTCAGATGAAGGAGTTTTCCCGCCTGATACGGGATGTGCTGGACGGCGACGGCCGGCCCGGGGCGGGGGAACAGGTCCGGGGAGACTGCGGTCCGTAAAAAACGGTCTTGAAAACGACGGAGAAAAGAGGGATGGTTTCACTCTGACAACGGGAACCCCGCCGGGTGAAGCGGGATTCCCGAAAGGGGGGAAAGATCGAAACCATGCTTCCGTGGAAAAGGTTGTCTCTTCTGACCGTTTTTCTGATTCTCGGCCTCGTTCACGGTTTCCCGGGGGAGTCGCCTGCCGGCGACGATGAGGCGCGAAGATCGGACACCCTGAGCCTCTATCTGGAGAACGACCTTTTCGGTTTCGACAACAAGGACCGCTATTACACCCACGGGACAAAGCTTTCGTGGATTTCCCGCGACCTTTCGGACAGCGGGGAGGCCTCTTCCCTGCCGTCATGGATCCGCTGGATTCTCGATCGCGTGCCGCTCATCAACGGTCCGGAAATCCGGCGTTCCGTTTCCTTCTCCCTGGGACAGAACATCTACACCCCGGAGGACAAGGAGCGAAGCGACCTGATTCCCGACGACCGTCCTTACGCGGGCGTTACCTACCTGGGACTTGGATTTCACGGCATCAGCGGGCGGAGGATGGACACCCTCGAGGTCGATGCCGGGATCGTCGGACGCCATTCCTACGCCGAGGACTGCCAGAAGGTGATCCACGACTGGATCGGTTCCGTCGATCCCAAGGGCTGGGAGCACCAGTTGAAGGACGAGCCGATCCTCAACCTTTATTTCGAACGCAAGTGGCGGCTGATGAAGGCCCGGGAGGCGGGAGGCCTCGGGTTCGACTGCATCTCGCACATGGGATGCGCCGCGGGAAACGCTTACACGGGGGTCAACCTGGGGGGCCAGGTCCGTTTCGGCTGGAACGTCCCGAACGATTTCGGGACCTATCTCATCCGGCCGGGATCGGACAGCAGCGCCCCCGAGGACGACGGCGACCCGCGCTTTTTCCGGCCGCTCCACCGCGTCGGCGTCCATGTCTTCCTGGCGGTCGACGGAAACGCCGTGGCCCGGAACATCTTCCTCGACGGGAACACCTTCCGTGAAAGCCACAGCGTCGACAAGAAACCCTTCGTCGCCCAGTGCACCGGAGGGATCGGCGTGATCCTTCACCGGTTCAAGATCACCTATTCCTACGTGTACCGGACGAAGGAATTCGAGACCCAGAAGGAAGGGCAGCAGTTCGGGGCGATCGCGGTATCCTACACGTTTTAAGCCCTCAGGAATCGAAGACGCAGTATCCGTCACGGACCTGAAGGATCCGTTTCGCGAAGGCGCTCACTTCCGGGTTGTGGGTTACCATGAGGATCGTCTGTCCCTCCCGGTTCAGTTCCCCGAGCAGCGTCATGATCTGGGCCGTCGTGGCGGAGTCGAGGTTTCCCGTGGGTTCGTCGGCGAGGAGAACGGGAGGTCCGTTCACGACGGCCCGGGCGATGGCCACCCGCTCCTGCTCGCCGCCGGACAGCTGATCCGGCAGCCGTCGGGCCTTGTCCGCAAGGCCCACCCGGTCCAGCACGGCCATGGCTCGCCTGTGCTGGAGGGTTCCCCCGATGCCGGTGACGGCCATGGGGATCTTCACGTTTTCCAGGACCGTAAGGTAGGGGATGAGCTGAAAGGACTGGAAGATGAATCCCACGTATTCGCTTCGGAAGTCGGCCCGCTGTTCCCCGCTGAGGGCGTACACGTCCAGGGTGTCGACGAGCACCCGCCCCCGGGTGGGGCGGTTCAGGCCGCCGAGGACGGACAGAAGGGTGCTCTTTCCCGATCCCGAAGGTCCCATGATGGCGACGAACTCGCCGTCTTCGACGGTGAAATCCATTTTCCGGATCGCCGGGACGGCCCCGTCTCCTCCGGCGTAGTCCTTTCCCAGGTCCGCGACCTCTATGAATGAGACGCTTTCGCTCATGATTTCCTCCTTCTACAGGGACCGGAGGGCCTCGCTCGGATCCAGCGTTCCCGCCCGCCACGCGGGATAGAAGCTGGCCAGCAGGCTCAGGGTCACGCCGAGGAGGAGAGAAATCCCCCCCAGGGCGGGATTCATGCCGGCGAAACGCCCCTCCTGGATGACCAGGGGGACGGAGGCCCATGCGGCCCCCGATCCGAGCAGGTACCCGAGAAGTCCGCCGAGGAACCCCACAAGGAGGGCTTCGAGGAGGACGATCTGCATGATGTGTCCCTGCCGGAACCCGATGGCCCTGAAAATGCCGATTTCCCGGGTCCTCTCTTTCACCGACCCCATCATGGTGATGAAGACCGTCAGGGACCCGACGAAAAGGACGAGAACGGCGACGCCGTACCCGAAGGTCCGGATCATTTCCACGGACTGCATCTTGGACATCATGACCTGCTTCAGCGCGTTCACCTTGGCTTCGGGGAATTTCCCGGCGATCTGAAGGACCATTTCGCCGATGGGGCAGCCGCGGCAGAACGCGGCGACTTCGACGAGGGAGATTTTTCCCGGCTTGTTCAGGATCCGCTGGGCCTCGTGGAGGTCCCCGACGATGACGTGGTCTTCCGATGTTCCGGTGGGGTGCAGAACGGCGGTGACGGTGTAGGGCGTCTTTTCCGCTCCCAGGGGGAGGGCGTCCCCCACGTTCTTCCGGAAGGCCCTGGCCGCCTCGGACCCGAGCAGGATGTCGCCGGGCGTCACCGGGAGCTTCCCGTCCCACTGCCACCAGGACTTGAGGGCGAATTCGGCCTTGTAATCCACGCCCATGAGGAGTGCCGGCCGCCCTTCCACGTCCAGCGATCCCAGAACCTTGGGGGCGATGACGCCCAGGTTCTCCCGGTTCTCGATTTCGCGGATCCGGGGGAGCCTGGATTCGTCGAACTCTTCCGTTTCCACCTCGACGCCCCCCACGGTGATGCCCCCGTAGGACAGGGACAGGCGTTCCGTTTTCGGGACCATGACGATGTTCGCCCCGAACTGGTTCAGCCGTTCCTCGATGTCCCGGGACATGCTTTCGGTGATGGACAGGAGGGCGACGATGGCGGCGATGCCCAGGACGAGACCCAGGACGGTGAAGACCACCCTCCCCTTCCGGCGTCTCAGGTTGTTGAGGGAAATGTTGTACAGCCTCATCTTTCCGCCTCCTCTGCCCGCATCTCCCTGTGGGTTCCGTGGTGCATCCTGTTGAGGAGGACGGTTTCCAGATTCTTTTCCTGGAAGAGGGCCTCGATGGCCGCCGTGCCGGTCCGGGTACGGTCGAAGGTGACGATGAGCCGGGTTTCGTCCCGGTCCAGGACGACGCGGTTCACGCCGGGAAGCCCGGCGATCTCCTCCCCGATGGCGGCCGGCCATGGCCTTTCATCCCTCATGCGGTAGAAGGCATCCTCCAGGTTCCTTTCCTGGAGGGAGGCGATCACCTGCGGCAGGACCAGAAAGGCGAAACCGGCAAGAAGAATGAGGGCAATCGACGCGGCGACGGTCTGGAAGGAAATCCCCCGTCTTCTCCTTCCCAGGACTTTTTCTCTTTTTTCACGGTATTTTTCCGGATCGTAGGGCATCGGTCGTCGACAATCCCTTTATTTATCCTTGCAGTACCAGCTCATGGCGTTGATGTCCCTCATGTCGATGACGAGATGGTCCCCCTCGACGGCCCGTTTCAGGGGCGCGGGATTGCAGCCGCCGCTCACGTCGTTGATCCGGTCCGAACGGAACTTCATGCCGCAGTTCTCGCAGACCATGAAATTTCCCTCCTGGCGGTACCCCTTCCCGGACCGGTAGCACACGTCGCAGGCGTCGATGGCCGCACGGATGACGCCGTCCCCGCTCTTCAGGGTGAAGAAGACGACGGTGATCCCGTCGTTAGCCTGCGTCCGGAAGAAGTGGGCCTTCCCGTCGCTGATTTCCGAAAGGGGAATCCGGAGAAAACCGTTCTCCGGCACCAGATCCTTTGGTTTGCCGCCCCAGAAAGCATGGGCGGTGGATATCGCCGTAATCGTGACGGCGATCGCCAGGATCGCCCTCGCAAGGATTTTCATATCCGACATCCTCCTGTGTTTACGAACTTGCGGAATCCGCGGAAACTCTTTTTTTCGAACGGCGGGAGAGAACGCTTTGTCGCCGCGGCGGATCGATCCCGATGCGAAACGGGCTCCATGCGCGCCGGGGTGTCGTGCCCTCCAGACCCTCCCCCGTTGTGCAAGGACTGTGCCGATTCCCCGCCGCCGGCCATTCAGGGCGCGAGGACCGGCGCGGGCCGATTCGGGATTCGGGAAATCCTCTTCCATCCTCATTTTCCGGCCTTCCGGGCGTGCGGGGTTTCATCGTCCGCAAAAAATCGTCCATTTGTCGGGAAAGAACAGTGCTGGTCATTATTCGACAAAATCGATCATAATGGTGGACTATCCGTCGAATCGGCAAAAAACGTCGTTTTTCCTCTGTCGGCAGATTTCTCTTTTCAGGCGGTCTGCGGCGGGTCGAATGCTCCGGGGAAGGGGGCGCGCGCCGCGAGGGGACATGGGCGAACCGGGGGGCGGTTCCCCGGTCTCAAGGGCCTCTTTCCGGGCCGACGGCGGGGAGGCGGGAAGCGGCCGTGCCGGCGCGGTCCTCCGTTATTCCTTTGTCTCCGGGGACTGTTCCTTTTTCAGCAGTTCCCAGATTTCCTTCGGTTTCATGTCTTTCAACTGTTTCAGCCTGCTGCGGTAGGTTCTGGCGCCGAAGGGTTTTTTTTCGTACGTCGATTCAAGGAACAGGGTGGCCCAAAGGGAACCCGCGAGATGCACGGCCTCATGGCGGGTGGAGCCCTGTTGCTTCATGGCCTCGTAGAAATGGAGGACTTCCCGGGGTTTTCCTTTTTCGATCTGGTCCTCCACCGTCATGTGGATCAGAACGTGGAACAGGGGGCCGATGTCCTCTTCGGCGGACGGATTCGTCCGCGCTTTTTCCAGGGCCTCGGTGAAGATTTCCTTGTGTTCTTCCATGATCCGGGCGATTTTCCGCTCTCCCGGTTCAAGATGGGTGCTTTCCCCGCTTCGGACTTTTTCCCACAGTTCCATCCAGGGCGACAGGGGAAGTTCCTTCCATTCGCTTCCCGGGGCCTCATCCGTGCGATCCGTTTCCCCGTCATCGGGAAGCACGGCCTCCAGGCGTTTCCGGGGGTCGGAGAACAGGATTTCGTTTTTGTTGAAACATTCCGGATCGAATGCATCGCCCGCCCATTCCAGGGCTTCCTCGTACTGCTCGTCTGACGGATCTTCCAGGACTTTCAACAGGTTGGCGTATCCCCAGGGACCGCCGCAGTCCTCCGGAGGCGTGGACCGCCGCCCGGCGATGCAGCGGGGATAGAACTCCCGGTCGTCCCGGGGCAGGGTTTTTTCGTAGACGACGTCGTGTTCCCAGTCGTCCCCGGGGTCATAGACGTAGCAGGCCCTGGGATGGAGCGAAGAAAAGTATTCGGCGATCTTTTTCTTCCATCCGGGCTGGATGCCGCGGGAACCCCACTCGTCGTCGGGGATTCCGATGGTCTCGAGGGTTCCCGTCGCCGGGTTCGTCACGTGGAAGGAGTGAAGATGGGAATCGAGCCACCCCATGGCATCCTGGATGGCCACGTGAAGATCCCAGAAGGAATAGGTTTCCGGAACCTGAATCCTTCTCCAGACTGGCGGACGGATTCCCTTGAGCGTGATCTTGAACTGATACACCTCCAGGCTTCGCTTCGCCATGTTTGTTCTCCCTTTCCCGTTACTGCAGATCTTTTCGATTCTTTTCATTGATTTGTCAACGAAAAAAACCGGCGGAAACAGGCGTCCGGACCCTTCCGTGGCCTCGGTTTCCCCCCATCCGTTTTCCCATGGTGTCCCGGACGTTCCTGTGATAAGCTGGCACACCCCTGAAGGGCACTGTCTTCATTACGGAAAAGAAACCAAAAGCCATGAGCAATCCCCATCGTTTCATGCCCGTCGTCGCCATTCTCCTCCTTTCCTCCATCTGGGGTTACAACTGGGTGGTCATGAAACTCGCTCTTCGTTTCATGGGGCCTTTTGATTTCAACGCCCTCCGGATGGTTCTCGGCGCCCTGGTCCTTATGGGATTCATGCTCTGGAAGGGCATATCTCTGCGGCCGGGAAACGTCCTTCTCACGTTGCTCCTGGGGATTTCCCAAAGCGCGGCGGGGACCGGTCTCATTTTATGGGCCCTGGTGAGCGGAGGCGCGGGGAAGACGGCGATTCTCGTTTACGCCATGCCTTTCTGGATCATGATTCTCGCGTGGATCTTCCTGGGTGAGAAAATCCGTGGTTTTTACTGGCTCCCGGTGATCGCTTCCGCGGCGGGCCTTTTCTTCCTCCTGGAACCGTGGTCCCTCCATGGATCCTTCTTCAGCAAGGTGCTTGCCGTCGTCGCCGGGGTGTTCTGGGCGGTGGGGGCGATCCTCATCAAGATGCTCCAGGAGAAGCCGGACTTTGACCTCGTCTCGGTGACCACCTGGCAGACCGCTTTTGCCGCGCTGCCCCTGACGGTGGCGGCGGTTCTCATTCCTTCCAGGCCGGTCGAGTGGACGCCCTACCTCGTGGGCGCCATGGCCTACAACGGCATCGTGGTCTGCGCCGCCGCCTTTCTTCTTTGGACCTATGTGATCCGGAAACTTCCGGCGGGGATCGGGGGCATGGGGCTTCTGGCCACGCCGATCATCGGGATGGCGACCGCGTGGATTCAACTGGGGGAGCATATCAACCATTGGGAGGCCGCGGGAATCGGCCTGCTCCTTTCGGCCCTGGCGTTTCTCACCTTCCTGAGGGCCCGGGAGAATCGACGGGTGGCCCCGATGATCGTTCAGGAGTGACCTGCTCTTCCGTGTCCTCGGGAAACGGCTCTTTTCGGTCCAGCACCTCCCGGATCTTCTCCGAGAGGGAGGCCCGCGTGAAAGGCTTCTGCAGGAAGGCCGCGCAGCCCTCTTTCAGCACCGACCAGGCCTGGTCTTCGATGCTGTACCCGCTGGAGAGGATGGCCCTGACGCCGGGGTTCATCGACTTGAGACGGCGGAAGGTCTCCTGGCCGCTCATCCCCGGCATGATCATGTCCAGGATGACGAGATCGATCCCGTTGCCCTGTTCCCCGTAGATTTTCAGGGCGGCGGCCCCGTTTTCCGCGGTGAGGACCTGATAGCCGAGACTTTTCAGCATCTTTCCCGTGACTTCCGTGACGAAGACTTCATCGTCGACGACCAGGATGGTTTCCGACCCCCGTCTGAGTTTCTCGTCATGTTCCCGGACTTCATGGACGTCCCTCCTGGATGCGGGAATGTGGATGGTGAAGGTCGTGCCTTTCCCCTTTTCGCTCGAGACGTGAATCATTCCCTGGTGGCTCCTGACGATCCCGTACACGCTGGCCAGCCCCAGGCCCGTACCGCGGCCCATCTCCCGGGTGGTGAAGAAGGGCTCGAAAATGCGGGACAGGGTCTGTTCGTCCATTCCGACGCCCGTGTCGGTGACGGATATCCTCGCATAGTCTCCCACCGGCAATCCGTACAGGGCGGCGGACTTGTCGTCCAGCGTCACGTTTCTTGTTTCCAGGAAAAGGTCCCCCCCGGTGGGCATGGCCTGCCACGCATTCACGTACAGGTTGATGAGGGCCTGCTCGATCTGCCCGCCGTCCGCCTCGACCGCCGTGAGGTCTTCCTCGAGATCGAAGTGAATGGAAATCTCTTTCCTGGTCCTTCCGAACAGGTTCAACGTCTTTCGGATCACGGCGTTCAGGTCGGTCGGCTTCACTTCATACCGCCCGCCCCGGGCGAAGGCCAGGAGCTGTCTGGTCAGGTCCGCTCCGCTTTTCACCAGATCCTCGATGCTTTTCAGACGGTCCTGCTCCGGGGGATCGGGATCGTCGCCGAGTCTCATGAGGGTGGCGTGTCCCTGGATTCCCATGAGAAGATTGTTGAAGTCATGGGCGATGCCGCCTGCCAGGGTTCCCATGGCCTCCAGGTTCCGCGCCCGGAGAAGCTGCTCCTCCATGTTCCTTCTTTCCGTGATGTCTCTTACGAAGTTGAGCGATGCCGGACGGCCCTCCCATGAGACCAGAACGGCGTTCAGTTCCACCCACAGCACGTTTCCCTTGTGGTCGAAGATCCGAAAGGCATAGTCCTGTGAAACGGTCTCCCCGCGCAGTCTCCTTTCGTACTTTTCCACAACCATGTTCCTGTCCTCGGGATGAACGATCCTGGAGAAATGCATCTGTGCAAGTTCCTCCTCCGAGTATCCCGTGAAGGTCAGGGTTCTCCGGTTGGGAAACTTGATGACGCCGTCCTGGGCGATGAAGATGGCCTCGTGGGAGTTCTGAACCAGGAGCCGGTATTTCTCCTCGCTCTCCCGGAGGGCCTCTTCGATGCGCTTCCTTGCGGTGATGTCGTTCCCGATGCACAGAAGCTCCACGACGTTTCCCGCCTCGTCCCGGACCGGCCGGACCGCCCAGGCGATCCACGCCCGTTCCCCCGACGGACGGGTGATCTCATTGACGTAATTGGCATACCCCTCGGGGCGGGCGGAGAGATCCTCGATGATCCGTTTCATGTCCCGGCCCGCGGTTTCCCGTTCCGTGATCAAGGTCCCGATGATGTTCCTCCCGAGAAACGCCTTCCCGGGGACCTGGAAAAAAGACTCGGCGAATTCGTTGATGAAGGTGATGTCGCCCTGCTTGTCCATCCGCAGGATGATGCTGTTCGAATGTTCCACCAGGTCCCGGTACTTTTCCTCGCTTTTCCTCAGGTCTCCGATCACCCTGGAAAGTTCCGACGTTTTTTCGAAGACTTTTCTCCTGAGAAGCTGATTCCAGGCCATGAGCAGAAGAAACAGGGCCGCAGCAAGAACGGCGGCGAGGAAGCCGTACCGCAGGTATTTTTCGTAGGAGAGTCCGATGCCGTACCAGCGTTTGTCGATTGCGTTGTATTCCGAGGGGGTGATCCGGGAGAAGCCTGCCTCGACCAGCGACAGAAGGTCATGATTCCCTTTCCGCACCGCCCTGTGGAATTCGCCGGTATAGAGGGGTTCGGTGAACCGAAACTGTTCATGGAGGCCGGTTTTATACAGGAAATAAAGGGCCGGCGGTTTGTCGATCACAAAAACGGTGATTCTCCGATTTTTGCAGGCTTCGATGATGGACTCGTAGCTGTTGAATTCCACGAGGTCCGTGATGCCCTGCCGCCGGAGAAAATCGATGGCGGCATCCCCCGCCTTGACGGCCACGAAGAACCCCTTCAGGGACTGGACGCCGTATATTCCGGGGATATCCCTGTGAAAGAAGATGGGAACATCGATTCTTGTGTATGGTTTTGAAAAATCGTAGATTTTTGATCGCTCTTCATTGAAGAAAAGCGTGTCGATGACATCGAATTCCCCCTTTTTCATCCTGTCCTGGGCTTTGCCCCAGTCCATGGCGGAGATCTCCGCCCGGATGCCCGTCTTCTTCTCCCAGAGCCGCCACTGGTCGATGAGGATTCCCACGATTTCTCCGTTGCCGCTGGAAAAAACGTAAGGGGGGTAGTTGTTGTCCATGACGACCCGGACGACCCGCTTCAGGGCCGTCCCGTCGTCGGGACGGGCGGGAGCCGCCGTTGCGAACACGATTGCCGCGGCGATTACGGCGATAAGGATGCATTGTCCGGCAAAGATTCGTTTCCTGTATCCGGCAGTTTTCGGTTCGACCACGTCGGGACCCTGTATGCGGGACTTCCCGCTCTTTTCTTACACCTGCGCCGCGGCATGCGTTTCGTAAAAGCGGCGGCTCAAAATTTTCTTTCCATGGCTCGTCACGGACATCTTCCCGATCCGGCCGATTTCGTTACCCTTAATGTAAATGATGACGATAAATGCGGGAATTGTCAATAACGTTGAGAAGATCGTCTCCCGGAAACGCAGGCGGCTCTGTTGCCCCGCCCTCCTTTTCCTTTCCGTCCTGTTTTCGGACATATCGTATCCGATATTCGGACAAGGTGTCCGTTCCGTGATAACGGAATATGTTTCATCCAATTGATATCGTATATCTTTTTGATGGCCGGAGCCCTGTGGCATGGATAGTGCTTTTCCCTGCGGCGAACGGCGGGAGCAGCCGATCCGCATTGCGGAGGAGATTTCCCGCCGGTCATCCATTTCTTCTGGGAGGTGATTTCATGTTGCGATCCCGCGAGGAATATGTGGCCCGTCTGCTGAAGATGCGGCCGAACCTCTATATCGGCGGCGAGAAGGTCGGCCGGGACGACCATCGGATCCAGCCCGGCATCAACACGCTCGGCGTCACCTTTGAACTTGCGAAAGACCCCGCATACAGGGATGTCATGACCGTTGCGTCATCGATCACGGGAGAGGAGATCAACCGCTTCGCCCACCTTCCCCAGAATCCCCATGACCTGCTCCAGAAGCAGAAGATGATCCGGATTTACGCCCGCCGCGTGGGGGGATGCATCCAGCGGTGCATGGGTCATGATGCCCTCACGGCGCTGTCCATATGCACGAAGGAGATGGATGAGGAATACGGCACGGAGTACCACGGGCGGTTTTTGAAATACCTGAAATGGTATCACGAGAACGACATCGACGCGACCTGTTCCCAGACGGACTGCAAGGGAGACAGGCTCAAGAGACCTTCCGAACAGGAAAATCCCGACGCCTACGTGCACATCGTAGAGAAAAGACAGGACGGGATCGTCGTGAGCGGGACCAAGATGTGCATCACCCAGGCCGCTTACGCCGATGAACTGCTTGTGCTTCCCACGCGGGCGCTGATGGAGGACGACAGCGATTACGCCGTTGCGTTCGCCATTCCCGCCGACTGGGAGGGCATCAGGATGATCACCCGTCCCGTATGGCTGCGGGAGAAGGATGAACTGGGCGCGTGTCCCTTTGCGAAATACGGCGTTTCCGATTCGGTGATCGTCTTCGACCGCGTATTCGTGCCCATGGAAAGGGTCTTCATGTGCGGCGAATGGAAGTACGGGAGAAGAATGGCGCTTCTCTTCGCCGATTCGCACAGGCACAGCTACAGCGGATGCAAGCCCGGCGTCTCGGACATCCTGTGCGGCGCAACCGCTCTGGCGGCGGATGCGAACAATATTTCCAAGGTGTCCCATGTGCGCGAGAAACTGTCGCTGTATGCCGGCGCCTCGGAACTGGCCTATGCGGCGGGCGTCGCTTCGGCCATCTACGGCGAAAGGACGTCGAGCGGCACCTTCTTCCCGAACGAGATCTACGCGAACGTGGGCAGGAGGATGACCGGCGAAATGATCTATCACGAATACAACATCCTGACCGAGGTGGCGGGCGGCATATCGGTGACGCTCCCCTTCGGTGAGGACTTCGATGGAGAGGAAACCAGGGCGGACCTGGAGAAGTTCATTGTCAGGAACAGCAAAATTTCCGCGGAAGAATCCCTCAAGATATGGAAGTTCGTCGAAGCGGTCGGCGCGTCGGCAATGACCTCCTGGTATCTCATCGCCGGCGTCCATGGCGGCGGATCTCCCGTCATGGAGACCATCGCCCTCAATCTCGGATTCGATTATGGTCAAAGAAGGGATGTCGCACGCTATCTGGCCGGAATCAAGGACGACCTGGATGATTCAAAGCTTCTCAACATGAATCCCGCTTTTGGAGACCGTCTGAAGTAGCGGCGGACGGACCGCCGTCACGGGAAGGAAAACAACTCCGGGAGGAACGAATTCCGATAGGGAGGTCGATGGAACCATGGCGTTTCGGGAAGTGGTCATTGTCAGTGCATGCCGTACGGCGATAGGGAAGTTTCTGGGAAGCCTCAGGGATGTCCCGGCCCGTGATCTGGCGATCACGGCGGGCCGGGCCGCCATTGAACGGGCCGGCATTCCGGCGGAAATCCTCGACGAATGCTGCATGGGACAGGTGTTTCCCCACCTGAGCGGGTCCCTGCCGGCGAGGCAGGTGTCCATGAGAATCGGGCTTCCCCACAGAAGCGGCGCCGTCAGCGTGAATCAGAACTGCGCCTCGGGAATGCGCGCCCTCGAGATCGCCTGCAACGACATCATGCTCGGCAAGGCGGAGAGCGCGCTCGTCATCGGCGTGGAGAGCATGTCCGGCACTCCGTACATGATCCCGAAGGGGAGAACGGGGTATCGGATGGGGCCGGGAAAGATCGAGGACGCCATGCTCTACGACGGACTGGTGGACGAACTGGTGCCCGGTCACATGGGCATGACGGCGGAGAATGTCGCCGAAAAGTACGGGATCACCCGCCAAGAGTGCGATGAACTGGCGGTTCTCAGCCATCAGCGTGCCACAAAGGCGGTCCGGGAAGGCATCTTCCGCCGGGAGATCGTTCCCGTGGAAATCAAGGGGAAAAAGGGGAGCACCTTTTACGCAACGGACGAACACATGATCCCCGATGCAAGCATGGAAGCGGTCGGCAGGCTGGCGCCGGCCTTCAAGAAGGACGGCGTGGTGACCGCCGCCAACGCCTCGGGGATCAACGACGCCGCAGCCGCGGTGGTCGTCATGTCCGCGGACAGGGCGCGGGAGCTGGGGGTGAAGCCCCTCATGAAAATGATCGACATCTGCAGCGAGGGAGTCGATCCGAAGGTGATGGGGTTGGGACCCGCCGTGGCGATCCCCAGGACGCTCGGGCGGGCGGCGATGTTGTTCGATGACGTCGACTACTGGGAAGTGAACGAGGCGTTCGCCGCCCAGTTCCTGGGTGTCGGCCGCATGCTCCGGGAGGATTTCGGAATCGAGCTGAACCTGGACAAGGTCAACCACAACGGTTCGGGGATCGCCCTGGGTCATCCCGTGGGATGCACGGCGCTTCGGATCATCGTGTCCCTCTATTACGAACTGGAGCGGTTGAATCTGACCGTCGGCGGCGCGTCGCTCTGCGTGGGCGGCGGCCCCGCCATGGCGTCCCTCTGGACGAGGGACGTGTAAACGGTCTGCGCGCGGATCGGGGGAGACTTTCCGGAAACGATTCCCTCCTGCGGAGAGTCTCTCCGATCCCTTTGTCCACATCCTTCCGGGCGGGGGATCCGTCGGGATCCCGTCTTCGGAAATCTTTTCATTCCATACCGCGTCCATCCGGCCCGCGGCGACGTCCGAGGAGCAGAAGCAATCCCCCGACGACGGCCAGCAGCACCCCGGGCATCAGGAAGAAATAAGGCAGGGCGAACATGAGCCCGCCCGGCGGCCAGCTCGCGATGCCGAGAACGACCAGCACGGCCGCTGCGGCCAGGAAGAACCATCCGACCCCCCTGAGCACCCCCTGCATGCGTTCATCCTTTCGGTCCCTGTCACCGGCCTGTGATTTCGACGGTCCCCCGAACCGGTGAAGCTGTCCGTAAATCCTGCCTCCAGGAAACCGTTCCCGCGCCCTGGATCAATCCCTTAGGAATCCAAGATCCCTCAATCTGAAAAAGCATCGGGCCGTCATCGCCGCGTCGGTGTCCGCGTTGTGCAGTCCTTTGATCGAGGTTTCATCGGGAACGATGCCTGCCGAGTCTCCGGGATCGAAACAATTTCGGTAAAGCTCCATCAGCGTGGGCCATTTATATTTGCCTCCCCGCAACGACGGGATTTTACAGAAGTCCGCCCCTCTTTTCATGGTGCAGATCAGCCTGCCGTCGGGGAAGTCCCATTGAAGGCCGTTTCTCAAAAAATCACAACGCAAGATGGGGATATCAAAATCCACGTTGTGGGCGATGAGGTATTCTGCATTGTCGACGGCCTTTTTGAATATGGCATATACGTATGCGGGCTCCAGTCCCTGTTCGAGCATCATTTCCGTCGTGATGCCGTGTATTCTTACCGCGTCGGCGGGAATCTCCACGGGCTGTTTCAAATAGAAGTTGCCGCGCTCGATGAGCTTGTGCTCGTCGTCGAATAACAGCCATGCGATCTGAACGACATGGGGCCAGTTTCGAAAATCGTCCGGGGGAGCGAATCTATTTATCGGAAGGCCGGTGGTTTCCGTGTCGAAAACAAGATATTTCCCGGCCGTTTTTGCCGAATCTTCAAAATCAAAATTCATTTCGATGCGTTCACCCATGAAATAACGCCGTCCCGTCTCACCTGATATGAGAATATATGACAATCGGATACCTTTATCATCATATCACGTCAAGAAGAAGTTCGTTAAGACTTTCAAAGGGTAATGCTGAAATTACGGATGATGTTCCTGTGAGGAAAGGTCAATGGCGCCAAGGGTTCTTCAATTGAGGATCGGAAATTCTGCTTGAAAATCGCCCAGAGCAGACGGAAAATGCGTCTTACATATCATTGTTTGGTGCAAAAGCATAAATAGAAAACGGAGAGATCGTATGGAATACTTGCCTGCCATCGGTAATGTTGCATTAATCTGGTTTGTGGTTGTCACCATACCAGGCCCGAATTTTATTGTCGTCACGCAGGGCTCGATGACACAGTCGAGAAAAATGGGAATCTCCCTCGCTTTGGGGGTATCGATAGGTGCGGGAACTTGGGCGTCAGCAAGTTTATTGGGTCTAACCGCCCTGTTTAAATACGCGGGCTGGATGTACGATGCAATTAAGTTTGTCGGTGGTTGTTATTTGGTTTACATGGGAATGAAAACCATATGGTATGCAATCAAACAACCTGTTTCATTCGCGCACGATAAGAATTTTTCGGGTAACAATTGGGCAGCTCTTCAAAAAGGATTGTTTACGAGTTTTTCCAATCCCAAAACCGCTGCTTTTTTCAGCAGCCTGTTTATATCAACATTGCCTGCACAAGCGCCGCTTTGGATTTATGCTGTCACCGTGATAATTGTAATCACCATTTCCATTGTCTGGTACTCGATGATCGCCTGCTTTTTTTCTTTTAATAAGATTCAAGGATTCTATAGAAGAGCAAAACGACTATTGGATATTATGACGGGATCATTGCTGTCCTATTTGGGAGGCAGATTAATATTTGAAGAAACTTAATTGGTTACACCCAATCAGGCTGATGCAGCCAATGTAAAAAAAGAGGGGTTAGAGAATGTCTCTAACCCCATTTTTTCCTGGTGGGTCAGGGCAGAATCGAACTGCCGACACCTGGATTTTCAGTCCAGTGCTCTACCGACTGAGCTACCGACCCGTGTTCCTTTGAGGGAATGGATCATAAAACCGGAGGGGCTTTTTTGTCAAGCGATTTTTCACGATTTTCGCGGCCCGGAACCATGCCGGGCCGTGTTCACGGGGCGGACACGACCCACTGCGCTTCCATTGCGGCAGGGGGCGCCGTTCTTTGCTTCCGGACCCGGACCACGACGGTCACGGCGATCTTGTCGTGCCAGCCCTGTTTCCGCCGATCCACGGCGACCCAGAGAAAACCGAGCAGGAAGGGAAGTGCCGACACGGCATAGCCCGCCCATCGCAGAAAGGCGGTCCCCGGCGTGATGGGCAGGCCGTCGGTTCGGAGCACCCGGAGACCGAAAAGGCGCTTCCCCGGCGTCCGGCCCAATGTTCCGTGAAAATAGGTGAAATAGGCCATGTTCAGGATCAGCGTCATTCCCTCGTAGGACGCGAAAAGACGGAGTCCCCCCGCTTCCTCGGTGGAATCGGCGAGGTTGAGCCAAGAGACTCCCTCGATTCCGAGGATCCTGACGCTGATGAAAAAAATGATGCCGTAAAAGACGGCCAGGACGACCTGATCGGCGAGGAAGGCCGCGGTCCTCCGGAAAAAGCCGCCGTACCAGACGTCATTCATGGGTCGCCCTTTCGGAAAAGAAATCCATCTCGTACTGGAGGATGGAGAGAACGGCCAGCGGTGCCGTTTCGGTGCGCAGAATGTTGGGGCCGAGGGTCACCGGGACAAAGCCCGCCGCCGCCGCCCGGTCGATTTCATCGGCGGAAAACCCCCCTTCCGGTCCCACGACGACGAAAAACCGGGTCCGGCCTTCCGCCTGTCCTCCCCGCAGAAGGGTCTTGAGGGAGCGCTCCCTCTCCTCTTCCCACAGGACGATTCCGAGGTCCTCCGCGCCGCGGGCGCCGAGCATCTCCTCGTAGGACAGGATCTCCCCGACTTCCGGGACCACCGACCTCCCGCACTGTCGGGCGGCCTCCACGGCGATCCGCCGCCACCGGGCCAGGCGGTTTTCCCTTTTTCCCGCGTCGGGCCTGGGGATGGACCGGGAGGAAAGGAAGGGGAGGATCCGGGCCGCTCCCAGCTCGGTGGCCTTCCGGACGATGAAATCCATTTTGTCCGTTTTTGGGAGGGACTGGGCCAGGGTGATCCCTCCAGGGGAAGGGACGGGGTCCTCTTTTTTCAGAATCCGCAGGGAGGCTTCTCCCGGGCCGTACGCCTCGACCACGGCCCTCCATTCGCTTCCTCTCCCGTCGAAGAGACCGATCTCCCGTCCCGGCCGGATCCGCAGGACCGATTTCAGGTAGTGTAAGGTCTCCCCCTCGATGCGCACCGTCGTTTCCCCCGAAGCCGGCCCGGGGTGGAAAATCCTGGGCAGACTCAAGGGGTTTCGCTCCTCTTTTTGAAGACGAAGCAGACCCACTCCTTTTCCTTGAGGACCTGGTGGGAGACGACGCCTTCCTGCATGAGAAACGTCTCCTCAACGAGGGGGGCGTCTTTTTCGATGATTCCCGAGAGAATGAGGTACCCCCCGTTCTCCAGCATTCCGAAAAGATGGGATCGGATGGGCAGGAGGGTGGGTGCCGTCAGATTTGCCACGATGAGGTTGAACCGGCCCTGGAAGGTCGTTACATCCCGGTTCAGGATTTCGATCCGGTCCCTCACCCGGTTGATGTCGGCATTCTTTTCCGCGATTTCCACGGCCTTGAGGTCGAGGTCGACGGCCACCACCTGGTGCGCCCCGAGTTTTGCCGCCGTGATGGCCAGAATGCCCGTTCCCGTTCCCACATCGAGAACGGACCATTTCTCGAAGGACCGGTCCTTCGGGAGCAGATCCTCCATGGCATTGATGCACATCCGGGTGGAGGGATGCTGCCCCGTCCCGAAGGCCATTCCGGGATCGATGTCGATGACGATGTCCCGGCCGACCGGTGCGTACCGTTCCCAGGTGGGCTTGATGACGATGTCGCGGCTGATGCGAAGGGGCTTGAAGTATTTTTTCCACTGCTCCTCCCAGCCGGGATCGGCGATGGCTTCCGTTTTCATGACCGGCGCGTCGAGGCCGGGAAAAAGTTCGGAGAGGCTCGTCAGATATCGGGCCAGGATGTCGAGTTTTCCGGATACGCCTTCCACATCGGCGAAATAGGCCTTGATATCGCCCTTGGTTTCCCCCTCCTCGACGTCATCGAAGGTGTCCACCACCGTTTCTTCCTGGATGACCCCTTGGGACCCCAGGTCGGTGATGAAGCTGGAAATGGCGTCCGACAGTTCGGCGGGTGCGGTCACCCTCACCTCGATCCAGTGTTCCCTGGTCTCCGGCATGAAACCGTCCTTTCTCTTGAGTGATGGATCCGGTTCAAAGCGCTGCAACATTTCCCGGCCGGCGGGGCGGCATCCGTTCCGGACGGACCGCCTCCTCCGGAAATGGAAGCTCCTTGAGTTTTGCCACCTATCGTGGTAACAAATCTATCTTTCTATCGAACCGCGGCCCGAAGGAAGCCGATGCCCGTAAAATACTACCCCGTTTGTCTCGACATTTCAAACAGGAAATGCGTCGTCGTCGGCGGCGGAGACGTGGCGGAGCGTAAAGTGCTCCATCTCCTCGAATGCGGCGCGGCGGTGGACGTCGTCGGGATGACGCTCACGGATACGTTGAAAACGATGGCCGGCTCGGGCCGGATCGGGTGGATCGAAGCGCCCTACGAGGACCGCTTTCTGGAAGGGGCCTTTCTTGCAATCGGTGCCACCGACCGGACGGAAGTGAACCGGCGGGTGTACGAGGACGCCCGGCGAAGGGGGATCCTCGTGAATGTGGTGGATGTGCCGGCCTGCTGCGATTTCATCGTCCCCTCCGTCGTCCGGCGGGGGGATCTGACCGTGGCCGTTTCCACCGGTGGCAGGAGTCCCGCCCTGGCGAAAAGGATCCGGGAGGACCTGGAGACCCGCTACGGGCCCGAGTACTCCGATTTTCTCCGGATCATGGGAAAGATCCGGGAAAAGATCGTCGGATCGGGTAAGGGATCCGAATCGAACCGGCGGGTCTTCGAGGAGATTCTCCGGTCCCCGCTTCTGGAATGCATCCGGGAAGGCCGATGGGACGATGCCCGGAAGCTGGTCCGGGAGTATGTGGGGGAAGACGTTTTCTTGGATTGATGATGGAACCCTGGTTGTTCAAAGCGGCGCTTTTCGGGTATCTGCTGAGCACGGGGGGCTACCTCGCCTCCATCGTGGTCCGGAGGGTCATCGTTGCACGGGCCTCCACATGGCTTCTTTTCGCGTCCTTCTCCATCCATACCCTGTTCATGGCGCTGCGCTGGTGGGCGGGGGGACACGGACCGGTGGTGAACGTGTACGAGTCCCTTTCGTTTCTGGCCTGGGCCGTCACCGGCGGGTATCTCGTGTTTCAGACGATGACGAAAACCCGTGTCCTTGGGGCCTTCGTCGCGCCCCTCTCCTTTCTCCTCATGACGATCACCTCGGCGGGGATCACCGGGGAGAGCGTCGTCCCCGACATTCTCCGGGGATACTGGGTGCCCGCCCACGTGATCTTCACCCTGACGGGGGAGGCCCTTCTGGCCCTCGCCTGTCTTGCCGGTGTCATGTATCTCCTCCAGGACAGGGCCCTGCGGAACAAGAAGGCGTTCCGGTTCAGCCGGTTTCTTCCCCCGCTCCGGGACCTGGACCGGATCAATCATCTCGCCGTTCTCTGGGGGTTCGTCTCCTTCACCGCCGGGATCCTGGCGGGCGCCGTGTGGGCGGGCGCCGTCTGGGGGCGTCCCTGGCAGTGGGATCCCAAGCAGGTATTCACGTTTCTTACATGGATGCTTTACGTGCTTCTGGTACACCAGCGCCTCGCCATAGGCTGGAAGGGAAGGAAGGCGGCCCTTCTCTCCATCCTGGCCCTTGCCGTCCTCCTCTTCTCCCTTGCCGGCGTCCATGCGTTTTTCACGACCGTCCATGATTTTTCATGAGAAGATGCATATCGTTCTCGTCGGAATGAATCACAAGACGGCGCCCCTGGCGATCCGGGAGCGGCTGGCGCTCTCCTGCGGCGATGCGTCGCGGGCCGTCTCGGATGTCCGCGGGCTCCCGCAGGTGAACGAAGTCCTCTATCTTTCCACCTGCAACCGGGTGGAAGTCCTGGCACACCTGAACGAAGAGACGGCGGGGATCGACGCCCTCCGGTCGTTCATTCTCGCCCACGGGAACCTGTCCCCGGAGGAACTGGAAGAATGCCTCTATGTGTACAGGGACGACAAGGCGGCGCGGCATCTGTTCCGGGTTGCGGCGAGCCTCGATTCCATGGTCATGGGGGAGCCCCAGATCCTGGGACAGGTGAAGGAGGCCTACCGGCAGTCGGTTCGGCACGGGGCCTCGGGCATCCTGATCAACAAGCTCCTCCACCATGCCTTCCGGGTGGCCAAGCGGGTGCGGACGGAAACCTCCATCGCGAGCAACGCCGTCTCGGTGAGCTACGCCGCCGTGGA
The DNA here is from genome assembly GCA_002441265.1 of Syntrophaceae bacterium UBA6252. Classification (GTDB taxonomy): domain Bacteria; phylum Desulfobacterota; class Syntrophia; order Syntrophales; family UBA6807; genus UBA6807. Next base: position 4,604 of record DJVQ01000001.1, on the reverse strand, counting down.
GCTGGCGAAGAAAATATTCGGCCGCCTGGAGGGGAAAACGATCCTCCTCGTCGGGGCGGGGGAAATGTCGGAACTCGCCGCGCGGCATCTCCTGAAGAACGGCGCCGGAAAGATCGTCGTGGTGAACCGGACCCTGGAGAACGCCGTCCGCCTTGCCGAGGAGTTTCAGGGGGTTCCCGAGGAATTCGACCGTCTTGAGGAGCAGCTCGAGGAAGCGGACATCGTCGTCAGCTCCACCGGCGCCTCCGGGTACGTCATCACGGAGGCCATGGTCCGGGCAGCCCTCCGGCGCCGGAAAAACCGGTTTCTGTTCCTCATCGACATCGCCGTCCCCCGGGACATCGACCCGGCCGCGGGAGAGATCGACAACGTCTATCTTTACAACATCGATCACCTCCAGGAAATCGTGGACGGAAACATGAAGACCCGCATGCGGGAGGCGGAAAAGGCGGAACGGATCGTCGAGGAGGAAACCCTCCATTTTACCGAATGGCTGAACACCCTCGAGGTGGTTCCCACCATCCGGTCCCTGAAGGACCGGGCCGACGCGATCATCGGCGGGGAAATCGAGAAATCCCTCTCCTGGATCCGGGATCTTCGCGATGAGGACCGGGAGCGTGTGGAGGTCCTTGTCCACTCGGTGGTGAACAAGATGCTTCACGACCCGCTGACGAGTTTGAAGGACGCGAGCCAGGACGACGGGGTGCTGGCCTATGTCGCGGCGGTGCGGGACCTCTTCCGCCTCGACAGGGCCGGAAAATCCCGGGGGCGTCACGGGAAAAAGGACGAAAAGGAGAAAAAGGAGGAACCATCATAAAAGACGTCATCCGCATCGGAACGAGGGGAAGCCGTCTGGCGCTCCGGCAGACGGAACTCGTCGGGAACGAGCTGAGAAAGCGGCATCCGGACGTGACGCTGGAGATCGTCCCCATCAAGACACAGGGGGACAAGCTCCAGGACGTGGCCCTGGTCCGCATGGGCGGGAAGGGGGTTTTCGTCAAGGAAATCGAGGAGGCCCTCCTGGCCCGCGAAATCGACATGGCCGTGCACAGCATGAAGGACGTGCCCTCGGAACTCCCGGAGGAGCTGGAGATCGGGGCCGTTCCCCGGCGCGAGGATCCCCGGGACGTTCTCGTCTCCCGGGAGGGAAGAAAACTGGAAACCCTTCCCAAGGGGGCGCGGATCGGCACGGGTTCCATGAGAAGGACCATGCAGCTCCTCCACCTTCTCCCGGACCTGGAAGTGGTGCCCATCCGGGGGAACCTGGACACCCGGCTGAAGAAGATCGAACGGGAGGACCTGGACGGGATCATCGTCGCCGCCGCGGGGATGCGGCGGATGGGGCTTGCCGGGGAGATCGCCCAGTACATCCCGGTGGAGTGGATGATCCCCCCGGCGGGCCAGGGGGCCCTGGGGATCGAGATCCGGAAGGGGGACGGGGACATCATGGAGCGGATCGCCTTTCTCCACCACGGGGACACGGCGGCCGAGGTCTTCGCGGAGCGGGCCTTCCTGGCCCGGATGGGCGGGGGATGCCAGGTGCCCCTGGCGGTCCACGCCCGGAAGCAGGGCGACCGCCTGATCGTAATGGGGCTCCTCGGCAGCGTCGACGGGCGGGTGGTCCTGACCGAGGAGGTCCGGGGCGAAGCCCGGGAGAGCGTTGCAATGGGAAAACAACTGGCGGAACGGATTCTGTCCAAAGGGGGGCAGGCGATCCTGGACGCTTTTTACTCATGACGGCTGCGTAAAAAGTCCAATTGTTGATTTGTTATTCATGACGATGGGAGACGGCGGATTGAAAACGCGGGATCGGAAGATGGTGTACCTCATCGGCGCCGGGCCGGGGGACCCCGGCCTCATCACCCTCCGGGGGGTGGCGTGCCTGAAGGAGGCCGACGTGGTGGTGTACGACTACCTGGTGGACCGGGAAATCCTTCGCCACGCCAGGCCGGACGCCCGTTTCATCTATGTGGGCAAGCAGGGGAGCGACCACACCGTCACCCAGGACAGGCTGAACGAAATCCTCGTGGAGGAAGCGCGCCTGGGCCGGGTCGTGGCCCGGCTGAAGGGGGGAGACCCCTTCATCTTCGGGCGCGGGGGCGAGGAAGCGGAGGTGCTTTTCGAAAACGGCATTCCCTTCGAGGTCGTCCCGGGGGTGACGTCGGCCGTCTCCGTTCCCGCCTACGCGGGGATCCCCCTCACCCACCGGGAGTTCACGTCCTCCGTCGCCTTCGTCACCGGCCACGAGGACCCGGACAAGGCGGAAAGCCGGATCCACTGGGGCAGCCTGGCGGCCGTCGAGACCCTGGTGTTTCTCATGGGGGTGAAGAACCTGGGGCGGATCGCCGCGAACCTCAGGGACCACGGCAAGCCCGGAAACACCCCCTGCGCCCTCATCCGGCGGGGAACGACGGCGGACCAGGAAACCGTCACGGGCACCCTGGACGACATCGAAACGAAGGCCCGGGAACGGGGGATCGCCCCGCCGGCCGTCCTGGTCGTCGGGGAGGTGGTCCGGCTCCGGGAAAAGATGAACTGGTTCGAAACGAAGCCCCTTTTCGGAAAGGGCGTGGTCGTCACGAGACCGGCGGAGCAGTCGGAGGAAATGGCCCGACTCCTCGCGGGCGAAGGGGCCCGGGTGATCCGTTTCCCGACCATACGGATCGTCGAGCCGGAGGAGAAAGGGGCCCTCGACGGCGTTCTCGACCGGCTGGAGGAATACCGCTGGGTCGTCTTCACGAGCGCCAACGGCGTCCGTTTCTTCCTGAAGGGGCTGGCGGAACGGGGAAAGGACCTCCGGGCGCTCCAGGGGGCGCGGGTGGCCGTCATCGGCCCCGCCACGGCGGAGATGCTGCGGCGGCACGGCATCGCGGCGGATCTCGTTCCCGAAACCTTCATTTCCGAGGGGATCCTGGAGGCGTTCCGGGGGATTGATCTCGCGGGCGCCCGGGTGCTTCTTCCCCGGGCGGAGGAAGCCCGGGACGTTCTTCCCGAGGGCCTGGCGGCAAGGGGCGCCGCCGTGGACGTGGTGCCCGTCTACCGGACCGTCCGTGCGGACACGGACCGGTCCGTCCTGGACGGGGAGATCGAAAAGGGGACCGTGGACGTCCTTACCTTCACCAGCCCCTCGACAGTGAAGCACTTTTTTGCCATCATGGGTGAAGGGTTCGCCGTTCCCCGGGGCGTCCGGGTGGCGTGCATCGGGCCGGTCACGGCGTCGGCCCTTGAAAAGAGGGGCGTTCCCGTGGATATCGTCCAGGAGCCCTACTCGGTGCCGGGCCTCGTGGAGGCCCTGAGAAATCTGTTCCGGAGGGAGGACGGCCGGTGATCGGCATATCGAAATTGTACTGCGGGTCCGTGGAACCCTCCGACGTGATCCGGTACGGCGCCGAATCGGGGAAGCTTCCCTCCCACCTCCTCCAGTTCTCCAGGGACAAAAAGCCCGTGGTCGTCTGGAACGTGACCCGCCGGTGCAATCTCCGGTGCGTGCATTGCTACGCCGCGTCGAAGGACCTGGATTACGGGAACGAACTGACCACGGAGGAAGGAAAGGCCCTTCTTTCGAACCTTTCCGACTTCGGGTCCCCGGTGGTTCTCCTTTCCGGGGGGGAACCCCTGGCGCGGAAGGACCTGGCCGGCCTTGCCCGGTTCGCCGCGGACCGGGGGATGCGGGTGGTCATCTCCACGAACGGCACCCTCATCACCCGGGAGAAGGCGGCGGAATTCCGGAGCATTGGCCTTTCCTACGTCGGGGTGAGCCTCGATGGGACGCGGGACATCCATGACCGGTTCCGGGGAAAGACGGGGGCCTTCGACGAAGCCCTCAGGGGCATCCGGTTTTGCCGGGAGGCGGGGATCAAGGTGGGCATCCGGTTCACCGTGAACCGCAGGAACGCGGGCGAGATCCCGAAGATGTTCGACCTCATCGAAAAGGAGGACATCCCCCGGGCCTGCTTCTACCACCTGGTCTACTCCGGCCGGGGGTCCGCCCTCATCGGGGAGGCCCTCACCCACGGGGAGACCCGGGAGGTGGTCGACGGCATCCTGAACCGCACGGCGGACCTGTTCCGGCGCGGACAGGCCAGGGAGATCCTCACCGTGGACAACCATGCCGACGGCCCGTACCTCTACCTGCGCCTTCTCCGGGAGGACCCGGCCCGGGCGAAGGAGGTCCTGGAGCTTCTCCGGATGAACGAGGGGAACAGCTCGGGGCGGGGCATCGGGTGCGTGAGCTGGGACGGCGACGTCCACCCGGACCAGTTCTGGCGGAACCACACCTTCGGGAACGTCCGGGAGAGGCCCTTCAGCGAGATCTGGGAGGACCGGTCCATAGGGCTTCTGGCGAAATTGAAGGAGAGGACGCATCACGTGAAGGGCCGGTGCGCGTCGTGCCGGTGGCTTTCCGTGTGCGGCGGAAACTTCCGGGCCCGGGCGGAGGCCGTGACGGGCGATCCCTGGGCGGCCGACCCGGCCTGCTACCTCACGGACGATGAGATCCGCCGGGAGGGGGAATGAACCCGGCGACGTCCGGGGGCGCCTGACGCGAAACCAGGACTTGACGAACTTGTACAAAAGCCGAATCTACACTTTTTCGAACGGCAAAG
>DJVQ01000040.1 GCA_002441265.1 Syntrophaceae bacterium UBA6252 | reverse complement strand
CGACGTCGGCGGCGGGCCTGTACGGAAACTTCGGCCAGACGAACTACAGTTCGGCGAAGATGGCGCTCGTCGGGTTCATGAACACGCTCAAGCTGGAAGGGCAGAAGTACGACATCAAGGTGAACACCATCGCGCCCGTGGCGTCGTCCCGGCTGACGGAAGACGTCATGCCCCCGGACCTTCTGGACAAGATGAAACCGGAATACATTTCGCCCCTTGTGCTGTACCTCGCGTCGGAGGAATGCCCCGCCACCGGTTCCGTGTACAACGTGGCGGCGGGATACTTCAATCGCGCGGCGATCCTGACCGGCCCCGGCAAGATCGTGAAGGGGGAAAGCGGACTGCCGACGCCCGAGGACATCCATGCGAGTTGGAAGGACATCAACAGCATGGAAGGAGCGAAGGAATACAGGGAACTCAACGAGTTCCTGGGCGACGTCCTTCAGGCCTTCGAACCGAAGAGCGAAGGGGCCGCGGCTGCGGACGCGGGAGGCGGGCAGGGCCCGACGACCGTGAAAGGACTCTTCCAAGCCATGCCCGATGCGTTTATCGCGGATGCCGCGGCGGGTGTGGACGTGGTCTTCCAGTTCTCCATCTCCGGGTCCGGAGGCGGCGACTGGAACGCGACCATCAGGGACAAGACCATTCAGGTGGCTGAAGGCAAGGCCGCCAAGCCGACGACGACCATTCAGATGGCCGACGAAGATTTCATGAAACTTCTTTCCGGCGAACTCGACGGGATGAAGGCGTACACATCGGGCAAACTGAAGATCGGTGGAGACCTCATGAAATCCCAGCTGATAGGAAAGCTGTTCAATTTCAAAAAGTGACGGCTTCGTAAAAAGTCCATATGCTGCGTTGCCCTTCTTCCCTCGTTACTGCGGCGTACCAAAAGTACGCCTCATTCCTCGGGATTCGGGCGCCNNCCGTTCGAAAAAGTGTTGATTTGGTTTTTACGTTTTCATCACAAAGTAGGAGGTACCAAATGGCTTCCGGTATCAAGGATAAAGTCGCCATCCTCGGAATGGGATGCACCAAGTTCGGAGAGCGCTGGGACATGGGAGGCGAAGAACTCATGGTCGAGGCGTTCACGGAATGCCTCGAGGACGCCGGAATCGAGAAAAACCAGATTCAGGCGGCCTGGTTCAGCACCTGTTTCGATGAAGTCGGGGTCGGGAAGAGCGCGACGGCCATGGCCGTCACGCTGCGGCTTCCCAACATTCCCGTGTCAAGAAACGAGAACTTCTGCGCCTCGGGCACGGAAGCCTTCCGCGCGGCCGTGTACGGGGTTGCCTCGGGGGCGTACGACATCTGCCTTGCCCTGGGGATGGAAAAACTCAAGGATACGGGCTACGGGGGACTTCCCCAGCCCGGATCGAGCTTCGGCACGCTGAACTGGCTGTGGTCCGCCAACGGCACGGCCCCGGGCCTTTTCGCCCAGCTTGCCTCGGCGTACGCCGCCAAGTACAGGATCTCCGACAAGGACCTGAAGCGCGCCATCGCCCACGTGTCGGTGAAAAGCCATGCCAACGGGGCGCTGAACCCGAAGGCGCACCTGACCAAGCCCGTGAGCGAGGACCAGGTGCTCGGCGCGCCCATCATCGCATACCCCCTCGGGCTGTTCGACTGCTGCGGCGTGAGCGACGGGTCGGCGTGCGCCATCGTGACCACGCCCGAGATCGCGAAGAAACTCGGGAAGAAAAAGAAGGACATCATCACCGTCAAGGCGACCCAGCTTGCCCTCAGCAGCGGTTATGAAGGCGGCTTCAACGAGTGGCAGGGCGAGCATTTCGTCACGACGAGCAAGTGCAGCACCGCGGCCTACAAGGAAGCGGGGATCGCCGATCCGCGCAAGGAGATCAGCATGATGGAACTCCATGACTGTTTCTCCATCACGGAACTCGTAACCTATGAAGACCTCCACATCTCGGACAGGGGAAAGGCCTGGAAGGATTCCCTCGACGGGTTCTATGACAGGGACGGGAAAATCCCCGCCCAGATCGACGGAGGATTGAAGTGCTTCGGGCATCCCATCGGTGCATCGGGCCTCCGGATGCTGTACGAAATGTACCTGCAGCTTCATGGGCGGGCGGGCAAGAGACAGCTGGAAAACCCGCGCTATGGACTGACCCACAACCTTGGTGGCGTTCCGCATCAGAACGTGTGCGCCATCACCATTGTCGGGAAACAGGGAGACTGATCGCCGTTCCGGGGGAACATGCTTTCGATCAAAGCCTTCATGAACACCAGCACGGAGCCTGTCCTGAATTTCAGGACAGGCTGCTGCGGAGGAAGCCACAGGCTTTTCGACCTGAACCTGGAAATCCAGGTGAAAAACCTGGGGACGAAACCGGTGACCATAAGCGGCGGACTGGAACTGGAAGGGGTACGGGGTGTGAAGAGAATCGACACCCTGTATCCCCCCGGTCCGAGGGAGATCGGGCCGGGAGAGATCGCGTCATTCTATTGCATCATGGACGAGACCCTGTGGTCGGCATCGCACACCCTCACGTTCGTTGACAAAGAGGGAAACCGGTATCGATGCCCCGCTGGAAGGGGTTGATTGCACGGTATCCGGCCCATCGGGGCCGGTGTCTGCCGGGGGGGCTTCGGGGGAAGAAATCGTTTTCAGGCATCCGGCCGCTGGGGGCCGGTGTTTATCGGGGAATTCAAGGAAAGAAATCGTTTCACTGTGTCCGGCCCGCCGGGCCGGCTGCCATCGATGACTTGAGGGAAGAGGTGCGGACCGGCCCTTCAGAGCCGGCGGCCGCGGCGCCCCGCCGGAAAGCGGTCTTTCCGGAAATCAAAGAAAGGGAAATTTCATGGAAATACTTAACTACACGGAAGAACACAAGATTTTCAGGGATGCCGTTCGCAAATTCATCGACAGGGAAGTCATGCCCCATGTCGAGGAATGGGAAGAAGCCGGCATCGTGCCCAAGAGCGTCTGGAGGAAGATGGGGGAACAGGGTTTCCTGTGCATGAGCGTACCGGAGGAATACGGCGGAATGGGCTGTGATTTCCTGTATTCCGTCATTCTCCTCGAGGAGATGATCCGGACGAACCAGTCCGGGCTGTTCGCGTCGCTTCACAGCGATGTCGTCGTTCCCTACATCATCAGCTACGGCTCGGAGGAACAGAAGAAAAAGTACCTGCCCAAGTGCGTGACCGGCGAAATCATCACCGCCGTCGCCATGACCGAGCCCAATGCGGGCAGCGACCTGGCGGCCATGAAGACGACCGCCGTCACCGACGGGGACGACATCGTCCTCAACGGCCAGAAGACGTTCATCAGCAACGGCATCAACTGCGACCTCGTCGTCCTGGCGGCGAAGGACCCGTCCGTAGACAATCCCCACATGGCGGTGGATCTCTATCTGGTGGAAGCAGGCACCCCCGGGTTCGAGAAGGGGAAGCAGATGAAGAAGATCGGGTGGCACAGCCAGGACACGGCGGAGCTTTATTTCAGCGACTGCCGCATCCCGAAGGAAAACCTGCTCGGGGTCAAGGGGACGGGATTTCTCAAACTGATGGAGAAACTCCAGCAGGAGCGGCTGATCGCCTGCATCGGTTCGGTGGCGGGCGCCGAGTACATGCTCGACACGACGATCAAGTACTGCAAGGAAAGAATCGTGTTCGGAAAGCCCCTGACCAAGTTTCAGCACACCCAGTTCGAGATCGTCGAAATGGCGACGGAAGTCAAGCTCGGCAGGGCCTTCGTGGAAAAGCTGATCGTGGATCACATGGAAGGGAACAACATCATCATCGAAACCTCCATGGGCAAGTGCTGGACGACCGAGATGGCCTTCCGGGTCGCCGACCGCTGCCTGCAGCTCCACGGCGGATACGGCTACTGCGAGGAATACCCCATCGCCAGGGCGTGGAGAGACATCCGCGTGGCGCGGATCTTCGCGGGAAGCAACGAGATCATGAAGACCATCGCCGCCAGGTTCATGGGCCTGTAGGAGGAGGGGGTAATGGCCGGGCCCCTGGAAGGCATTAAAATTCTCGATTTCACGGCACTGCTGCCGGGCCCCTATGCGACGATGATCCTGTCGGATCTGGGCGCGGACGTGCTGCGCGTCGTTTCCGAGACCCGTCCGGATCTGGTGAATTTTCTTCCGCCGTTCATACCGGGAACGAACGTATCCGGCGCCATGGCCTACCTGGGCCGCGGCAAGCGGTGCGTATCCCTCAACCTGAAGCATCCCGGGGCGGCCGGGATCGTTCACCGGCTCATCTCACGGTACGACATCGTCATCGAGCAGTTCCGGCCGGGCGTCATGGCGAAACTCGGTCTGGATTACCCTTCGCTGAAAAAGGTGAATCCGGGGATCATCTACTGTTCCCTCACCGGGTACGGGCAGACCGGCCCCCTGAGCGGAAGGGCCGGACACGACATCAACTACCTGGCGCTATCCGGCATGATGTCCTATTCGGGCCGCGCCGAAAGCGGTCCGAGCCTTCTCGGGATGCAGGTCGCCGACGTGGCCTCCGGCTCCGTGAATGCCGTGATTGGCATCCTCGGGGCCTGCATCCACCGGATGCGGACGGGCCAGGGACAGTATGTCGACGTTTCCATGACCGACGGGATGCTCGCCTTCCATGCCATGACGGGGGCGTGCTTCCTGGCGGGAGGACCCGAACCGGAAAGGGAGAAGGATCTTCTCAACGGCGGCACCCTCTACGACTTTTACGAGACGAAGGACGGCGGCTACGTCGCCGTCGGATCCATCGAGCCCGCTTTTTTCCTTTCCTTCTGCGGTGCCATCGGACGGCCCGATCTCGCCGAGGAAGGGATCGCCTCCCCGGAAGCGGAACGGATCAAGCGGGAAATCCGGGACATCTTCCGGACAAAGACGCGGGACGAGTGGCGGGAGGTGTTCTCGTCTCTCGATGCCTGCGTGGAACCGGTGCTGACCCTGTCCGAGGCCCTGGAAAGCGATCACGCCCGGGCACGGGGGCTTGTGGTGGATGTCGACGTTCCGGAGGGAGGGAAGGTCCGGCAGGTCGGAAGCCCCATCCGGTTTTCCGAGACGCGGCAGGAATACGGCAGCACGGGGGTCTCGGGAGGGATCCACACCGTGGAGGCACTCACCGAGGCGGGATTTACCCGGGACGAGATCGATGCGTTCGAGCGTTCGGGAGTTCTGACATAGTTCTGAAAAAACGCAAGGAGACTTGGAATGGCGAATCTGATCGTCGACGGCCGTGACCAGGCGTTCGTCCTGTATGAATTGCTGCACATGGAGGATCTGTGCGGGACGGAGAAATACGGTGACTTTTCGAAGGATGTTTTCGACATGATCCTCACGGGAGCGGAGACGTTCGCCGTGGAGGAGGTCTTTCCCACCCTTGCCCAGGGTGACCGGCAGGGATGCCGGATCGAGAATGGGTCTGTCAAGGTGCCGGACTCGTTTCATAAAGCATATCAATCCTATTGCGAAAACGGGTGGGTGTCCATGAGCGCGCCCGCCGACGCCGGCGGGCAGGGCCTTCCGGCGGTTCTGGCCGTAGCGGCCCGGGAATGGTTCATGCACAACTTCGCGTTCACCTGCTACCCGGGACTGAGCGAGGGCGCCGCCAACCTCGTCGCGGCCTTCGGGTCGGAGGAACAGAAGGAGAAATACCTCTACAAGATGTACACCGGACAGTGGGGCGGAACCATGTGTCTCACCGAACCCGCGGCGGGTTCCGACGTGGGAAGCATCCGGACGCGCGCCACCCGGCAGCCGGACGGGTCATACCGCATCCAGGGCTCGAAACAGTTCATCACGGCGGGTGACCAGGATCTCGTGGAAAACATCATTCATCCCGTGCTGGCGAGAATCGAGGGCGATCCTCCCGGGACGGCGGGGATCTCCATTTTCCTCGTCCCGAAATTCCTGGTGAACGACGACGGTTCCCTGGGAAAGCGCAACGACGTCAACATCGGGGCGATCGAGGAAAAAATGGGGCTTCACGGCAGCGCCACCTGTCTCATGAATTTCGGCGACAATGGAGAATGTTGGGCCGAACTGCTTGGGGAGGAGCGGCAGGGACTGAAGATCATGTTCAAACTCATGAACGAGGCCAGGGTGGGCGTCGGGCTTCAGGCCCTTTCGGGCGCGTCCACCGCCTATCTCCACGCCCTCCAGTACGCGAGGGAGCGGATGCAGGGGGCCTCGCTCCGGGACATGAAAAATCCCGATGCGCCAAGGGTTTCCATCATCAACCACCCCGATGTCCGGAGAATGCTCCTGTGGATGAAAAGCCACGTGGAAGGCATGCGGGCGCTCATTTATTACGCGACCATCTGCGAGGACCGGGCCCGGACATCGAAAGACGAAGCCGTGAGGGAGCGTAACGAGGGCATCCTCGAGGTGCTGACGCCGGTGTGCAAGGCCTTCTGCTCCGACATGGCCTTCCGGGTGACCGAGCTGGCGATCCAGATTTACGGCGGGTACGGATACTGCGCCGAGTATCCCGTGGAGCAGTTCATGCGGGACGTGAAGATCACCTCCATCTACGAGGGGACGAACGGCATCCAGGCCCTCGACCTGATCGGGCGGAAGCTTGGGATGAAAAAAGGGAAGAATTTCATGATGCTCCTCGAGGAAATGAACGGCGTCGCGGAACGGTGCGCCGCCATTCCGGCCCTCGAGGACCTGGCCGCCGAACTCCGGGAGGGGATCAACGCCCTGGGTTCGCTTGCCATGTATTTTGCCGGATGCGGCCGGGAAGGGAAATTCATGGTGCCCATCGTTCATGCCTATCCGTTTCTGTGCGCGGCGGGGCAGGTCATGCTGGCCTGGCTTCTTGCATGGGAAGCGGAGATCGCCCAGAAGGCCCTCGAAGGAATCTGCGCGGGCAAGGGCATCGACCCGGGCGACAGGAAGGCCATGGCGGCGCTGGCGGCGGGAAACGGCGATGCGGCCTACTATATGGGAAAGGTTCACACCGCGAAATACTTCGTCAGAAACGTTCTGCCCGAAGCGGAAGCCGCTTCCCGGGCCGTCATGAAAGGCGATCTCTCCGCGCTTGAAATGGCGGAGGAAAGTTTCCGGGGCTGAACGCGGGGAATCGCGTCGAAATAACGTCCGGGGGTTCCATGAAGGGATACACGGGAAAAATTCTGGACATCGACCTCAGTTCGGGAAGAACCGGTCTGTACGACGGCATCACCGATGAGGATCGCCGTCTGTTCCTCGGTGGGAGGTTCCTCTCGACGAGGATCCTCTGGGACGAACTGAAACATGGGACGGAGCCCCTTTCGCCGGAAAACATCCTGGTCGTAATGACCTCCCCTCTCACGGCGACGGGGGCTCCCTCATCGAGCCGCTACGACATCTCGGCAAAAAGCCCGCTCACAGGCGCCATCGGACATTCGAACAGCGGCGGCGATTTCGGGATCCACCTGAAGCGGGCCGGGTGGGACGGCATCGTGGTCCGGGGTAGGGCCGCCTCCCCCGTCTATATCGAAATCGAGGAGGACGACGTCCGGATCAGGGACGCCGCGCCGATCTGGGGCATGGACACGCAGAAGGTCCAGGAGGCCCTCGGCCGGGGCGGCAAGATGGTCATCGGCCCCGCCGGGGAGAACCTGGTCAAGTACGCCATCGTCATGTCTCAGGAGAGAAGCCACGGCAGGACGGGACTCGGGGCCGTCATGGGCTCGAAGAACCTGAAGGCGATCGTGACCCGGGGGAACCGGAAGATGGAACTGCACGACCCCGAGGGGTTCCGGGCCCACGTGAAGCAATGGATGGAAAGGCTCAAGAACCATCCCGCCACGGGGGATTTCGCGCCCCGATACGGCACGTCGGGGTTTCTCCAGATCCTCTCCGACCGGAACGTCATGCCGACGAAGAATTTCAATTACGGCACGTACGAGGATGCCTGGAAGATCAACGGGCAGACGCTGGCGTCGAAGCATCTCGTGAAGAATTCGGGCTGCGTTTCGTGTCCCATCCGCTGCGGCAGGGTGGTCCGGGTGGACGGGAAGGAAGTCAAGGGCCCCGAACTGGAGACCCTGATCCTCCTGGGATCCAACCTGATGTGCAACGATCTCGAGGCGATCATCAAGTGGAATTATGAACTGGACCTGCTCGGCCTGGACACGATCACCACGGGCGACGTCCTCGGCTTCGCCGCGGAGCTGAATGAAAAGGGCCTGTGGCAAAACGGGATCGCCTTCGGAAAGACGGACAACCTTTCGGAGCTCTTCAGGGACATCGCCTACCGGAGGGGGATCGGGGACGAACTGGCGGAAGGCGTCCGCCACCTTTCCCGGAAATACGGCGGCGCGGACTTCGCCCCCCATGTGAAGGGTCTTGAAATGGCGGCGTACGAGCCCCGGGGGGCCGTCGGGCACGCCCTGGGATACGCCACGGCCAACAGGGGAGGCTGCCATCTCGACGGCGGCTATGTCGTCTATTTCGAAGTGAACGGGCCGGTCACGCTGAAGCCCCGCCACCACCGTTCCAAGCCGGGGTGGGTCGTGTTCAATCAGAACCTCCTGGCGGCGGTCAGCGCGGGGGGGAACTGCATCTTTTCCTCCTGGACCTCTCTCCACCCCCTTCTGTTCAAGCTCCAGGAAAGGAAGATCCTGTCCGCCGTCGTCAGCCTGCTCATGACGTACTCATGGTGGAGCATCGACAGCCTGGTGAAGCTTCCGCCGTTTCTCCTCCGGATTCATCTCCCCCAACTGCCGCACACGAAGGCCATCGAACTGGCCACGGGGATGAAGATGGACCTCGGCCGCTACATGCAGGTCGGAGAGCGGGGATTCAACCTCGAAAGGCTGTACAACCTCCGCGAAGGCCTGACGGGGAGGGACGACTGCCTGCCGAAACGCTTCACCGACGTGCCCCTTGTCCCGGGAAAAAAGAAAACCCGGGTGTTTCTGGAGAAAATGCTGCCGAAATATTACCGGCTGAGGGGATGGGGCCGGGACGGCGTTCCGGGGAAAGGCAGGCTGAAAAAGCTCGGGCTGATGGATTTCGCCGCCCCATGGCTGGAGACGATGAAAATACGGGGGCGGGACGCGGGGCAGCCGTGAGGGCCTCGTAAGGTTCGGTGCCGCGATGCCCCCTGTCCCCCGCTTCTGCGGCGGATCGGAGGTGCATCCCGGTTTCCGGGATTCGGGTGCCTTGCCTGTTGGTTTTTGACTTTGCCGTTCGGAAGGGTGTTTTTCAAACTGCTGCGGGTTCGTCGATCGTGACGAAGGGGGAACGGGCCGGTAGGGGGATCAGCATGGGTCGAAAAAGGAAAAACAGAAACGCCGCCATCGTCGGAATCGGCCAGACCGTGTACTCCAGTCACAGGGAGGACCAGAACCAGGTCGAGATGGTCCACGAGGCCGTACGGAACGCCCTCGACGACGCGGGCCTTGCCGTCGGCGATGTCGACTGCATCGTCCACGGGAACATGGAACTCTTCGAGATGCAGTTTCAGCCGGATCTATGGCACTCCCTCGGACTCGGGGCCCTGGGAAAGGACGTCTTCCGGATCACCACCGGGGGGACGACGGGCTCCTCGCTGGTGTGCGCCGCGGACAACCTGGTCGCCTCCGGGCTCTACGACACCGTTCTGGCCGTGGGGATGCAGAAGCTCCAGGAAGGGAACACGACCGGCGGCATCACCAACATGTCCGATCCCCTGTGGTTCCGCAACATGCAGACGGGGGCCCTTTCCGGGACGAGCGCCCAGGCCGTGATCGGGGAATTCGGCGAGGAGCGGGGCCGCAGGGCCGCCATACATTACCGGATCATGATGGACAACCATGCCATGCTCAACCCCCGGGCCCATCGAAAACTGGGACTGACCTACGAACGGGCGGACGAGCTGATGAAAACCTCCGCGCGGCTCGTGGGCGACCTCCGGCTCATCCACATGTGCTCCCAGTCGGACGGGGCCTGCGCGGTGGTCGTGGCCTCTGAGGAGGCCGCCCGCAGGGCGAAGACGCCTCCGGTCTGGATTCGCGACCACGTCGAAGTCCATCGCGAGGAGACCTTCACCAACCTGTTCGGCTTCGTCCGGCCGGAAACGACGCAGCGGTACGCCGCCCGGAAGCTCTTCGGGAGAAACGGCATCACCGACCCGGTGAAATACTTCGACGTCTTCGAAATGTACGACCCGTCGGCGTGGTGGGGGCTGGCGTGGCTGAGGGAGTTTCTGCTCCTCGAAGGCGATGCCCATCTTCGCATGCTGGAGGAGGGGAAATTCGATCTGGACGGAGATCTTCCCGTGAATCCCTCGGGAGGGGTCATCGCGACGAACCCCATCGGGGCGACGGCCATGCTCCGGGTGGCGGAGGCGGCCATGCAGATCCGGGGAGACGCGGGAGAGCACCAGGTCGCCGGCGGGGTGCGGCACGCCCTTGCTTCGGGATTCGGCGGCACCTTCTGGACCGCCCTGATCATGCTGGAGAAGGATCTGGAGTGGGAAATGCCATGACGCTTGAACATCGGACAGACCCGGAATCGTTTTTTGCATCCCTGAAGGACCGTTTCCGTTCCGGCGAAGCGGCGGACGCGGAGTTCAGCGTGGGTTATCGCATCGCCGGCGACGGCGGCGGCGACTGGAAGGTGACCGTCGGCGAAGGCGGTTTGAACGTCGAGAAGGATCCCGCCGGGTTCGACGACTGCCACGTGATCGTCCACACCGATTTGAACGGTTTTTCCGGCGCGGTCCGGGGCGGTGCCGGGGACCGGGGAACGTTCCCGCCCCCTTCGATCCGGATCGAGACCGTGCGCCTTCCGGGCTCTGGCGGGGCGGTCGGCATCGAACCCGACCTGACGCCCTCCGTCGCGCTGCGCCTGTTCGACCGCCGGCGGCCGGCCGGCGGGAACCGGCCGGAGGAACTCGTTTCCCTGAAGGTCATGAACGCCATCGATCAGCGTTTCGCAACGGGTCCGGTCATGGGGCGCTGGTTCGCCGGACTGAAGGATAGAAAGTTCCTGGCGAACAAATGTCCCGAGTGCGGCCGGACCCAGATCCCCCCCCGGGAGATCTGTGCGGTCTGCCGGGTCCGGGCGGAGGAATTCGTGGAGCTGGGGCCGAAGGGCACCATCACGGCATGGGACCTCGTGTACTATGCGAGCCCCGACCCCCTGACCGGTGCCATCCGGGAGACGCCCTACGCCGTTGTGTACGTCATGCTGGACGGGGCTTCCGAGCAGGAGGCCTTTTCCCTGGAACTCAAGAAAAGCGACATCGGAAATATGAAGATCGGCGGCAGGGTCCGCCCGGTCTGGGCCGAAAAGACTAAGGGGAGTTACGAGGATATTCTGTATTTCGAACTTGATGATTAAAGTTTCAAAAGACTGGAGCTGATCCATGGACGGCGGTGCCGATAAGGAACACTGTTTCGTGGTCGAGGCCAGAATGGCCCTTCCCAACGAGTATTTCGCCGGGAGAACGGGTTCCCGTTTCCTCACGGCCTTGCGGGACGAGAAAAGGATTCTCGGGGTTCGCTGTCCGTCCTGCGGGATGACCTTCGTGCCCCCCCGGGAATACTGCGAGCGATGCTGGTCGAAAATCGCCGAAAACTGGGTCGAACTGGAGAAGGAGGGCGAAATCGTCGCCCATACCGTCGTCCGGTATGAAGACAGGCATCTTCCGAAGAAGCCCCCCTACATCCTTGCCCTGATCCAGCTGAAAGGAGCGGACACGCCCTTTCCGCACATCGTCGAGGGGGTCGATCCGGCTTACGTCTTTCCGGGAATGGCCGTCCGTGCCGTTTTCGCAAAGGTTCCCGTGAATACCCTCATGGGCATCGACCATTTCGAGCCCCTCTGAAACGGAGAGGGGAGCAGGAAGCCGGCGGGACCCGCCGGAGAACGAACCATTGCGGACATCCCGCGGGGATGGCCGAGCCGGGTGGGAGCCATGGATTTCTCGATCAGTGACGAACAGAAACTGTTCAGGGACACGATATACCGCTTCGCCAGGGAGCAGATCGCGCCCCTTTGCGAGGAGGCGGACCGGAACAGTGAATTCAGTTTTGAAATCTGGAAGAGGATGGGGCGGATGGGCCTTCTCGGTCTTCCCCTGCCGGAAGCCTGTGGAGGGGGCGGCGCGGACTTCGTGACATGCTGCCTCGCCGGAGAGGCGGTGGGCCACGCCGGCGTGGACGGCGGCCACACGCTCGCCTGGGGCGCCCACACGTATCTGTGCGGGGCCAACATCATGCTTCACGGCACGGAGGCCCAGAAGTCGAAATACCTTCCGGGAATCGCCACGGGCGAACGGATCGGTTGCATGGCGCTGACCGAGCCGGGATGCGGATCCGACGCTGCCGCTCTGACCACCGCCGCCGTCAGACGGGGCGACCGTTACATCCTCAACGGATCGAAGACGTTCATCACCAACGCCCCCATCGCCGACGTGTTCGTCGTCTTCGCCACCCTCGACCGCGCCCTGCGCCACAAGGGGATCACGGCGTTCATCGTCGAAAAGGGATTTCCCGGCATTTCCACCGGCCGTCCCATGCACAAGATGGGATGCCGGTGCTCCCTCACGTCCGAAGTCTTTCTGGAAGACTGCGAGGTGCCGGCGGAAAATTGCCTGGGCGGCGAGGGAGAGGGCTGGAACATCGCCATGGGCGGCGTCGAGTGGGACAGGAGCACCCTTCTTTCACCCAGCCTGGGAAGCGCCCTTTTCACGCTGGAATCCTGCGCCCGCTATGCGAATGAACGGCGGGCCTTCGGCCGGTCCATCGGGGAGTTTCAGTCCATCCGGAACAGGATCGCCGACATGAGGGTTTACGCGGAGGCCGCGCGGCTGGCCATCTACCGGGTGGCCGCCTCGAAGGACAACGGCGTTCTTCTCAACCCGCTGCTTGCCGCCGTGAACAAGATGTACCTGGGGGACCGTGGATTCGAAATGGCCTCCGCCGCCGTCGATCTCTACGGCGGATACGGCTACATTCATGAATTCCCCGTGGAAAGGAACCTGAGGGACGCCAAGCTCGGACAACTGGGCGGGGGGACGTCGGACATCATGAGAATGATCGTGGCCCGCTCCATGATGAAATAGAGGAAGACCCGATGAACTATGAAATGACGAAGGAGCAGGTCGGGACGCGCTTCAGGATGAACAGCGAATTCCTTTACGCCGTCGCGCCGAACCGCGATCTCCTCGAGAAAAACCGGTCCCGGAGGGCGCTCCTCATCCGGGAGAACATGAACACGCTCGGGAGGACCGGCTTCCTGGACATGATTCTCGAAGGCGACCCCATGATCTGGTGCATCGCCGGCGAGGACCTTGCCGGGATGTGTCCCTCGACTTTCCTCGCGGCGGCGGTTTCCGCCGCCGGGTTCGGGATGCTCCTCCAGCGCTTCGGAACGGCGTCCCAGAAGGGTGAACGCCTGCCGGGCCTCCGCCGGGGGGAATTCCTCGGGACCGTCGCCTGCGGCGGTTCCATGGCCGTGTCCGGAATCGGCGGAAGCGTTCCCAGGGCTGAAAGAAAGAAGAACGGGTGGGTGCTCGGGGGAACGGATCCCTTCGTGATCGGGGCCCCCGCGGCGGACGCCTTTCTCGTCCTTGCGGAATCGGGACCGGGGAGCGACGCGACGTTTTTCATCCTCAACCGCAGGACGAAGGGCCTTCGGATCGGAAAGCCGGTCGAACTTCTGGGATTGCGCGGGCTTTCCGCCGCCGGCATCGAGATGCGCGACTGTTTCGCGCCCCCGGAAGCCGTTCTGGGGAAGGAAGGATCGGGGCAGGAACAGATCGAGGCGGTGACGGAAAACCTCCTCCTCGCCGCTTCGGTTCTTTCCCTGGGGGTCGGAAATTCCTGCTTGGAGCTGACACGGGAATATGCGAAAAGGAAAACGGCCTTCGGGAAGCCCCTGGGCCTTCTCGAGGACGTGGGCGCCAGGCTGGCGACCATGTTCACGATGATCGACATCGGACGGCTCCTGGTGCTGCGGGCGGCATGGGCGATGGCCTCGGGGGACCCGGAGTACGGCATTCTCGCCGCGTGCGCCAGGCTCTTCACGGGCGAATCGGTGGAGAAAATCGCCGATCTCGGGATGCAGGTGCACACGGCCGGCGGCGATGTCGGAAATGAGGGGATCGAGCGCTGTTTCAGGGATGCGAGGATTGCCGGCGCGGTATTCGGATCGTCCGGGGCGCTCCGCTCGCGGATCGCCGGCGACAGCCTGGACCGGCAGGGAAAACAATGAACCCGGCGGTGCGTCGATGAACCGCCGGCAAAAAGGGAGCGAGGCGACGTGAAGAAGAAGCGAGTGGCCGTATGCGCCGTTTCCCAGCGCAGGAATGAAAGCGATCTGTGGTACGAGCGGTTCCAGGGAATGCTGCTGGATCTCCTCGAAGACCTCCGGAAGCAGGCGGGCTTTCATTTCGAGGAGGAGGGCGGCGTAGACATGGTCGTCAGCTGCTCCGACGACATCTTCGATGCCCGGACCATCTCCGACGGGGGGGTGACGGACGTTCTCGGCGCCCATTTCCGGGCGGAGGAGAAGATCGCCCAGGAAGGGCTGAACGCGGTCGCTTACGGGGCCTCGGTCATCCTTTCGGGGCACGCGGATCTGGTCCTCGTGATGGGACACTGCAAGGAGTCCCAGGGCGAAAGCCGCAACAGGATCACCAACCTGGGATTCGACCCGTTCTACGGCCGCGCCGTCGGTCTCGATTTCACCAACACCTGCGCCCTCCAGGCCCGCCAGTACATGACGTCGTCGAACGTTTCCGATCGCGACCTCGCCGGCGTCGTCGCGCGGGCCAGGAGATGCGGGGGGAACAATCCCTTTGCCAACGCCAGGCAACCGGTCGATCCAGGGAAGGTGATGGCTTCCCCCATGCTGTGCGACCCCATCCGGAGGCTCCATGCGTGGCCGGTGTCCGACGGCGCCGTGGGCATGCTGCTGGCGTCGGAGGAACGGGCCGGGGAATTCACGGACAAGCCCGTGTGGATCACCGGTTTCAGCAACTGCATGGATTCCTACTTTCTCGGGGACAGGAACCTCGTCGGAAATTTCGCCCTCCGGAAAGCGGCGGGCAGGGCCTGCGCAAGGGCTGGAATCGCAAACCCGGCGGAAGCCTTCGATGTGGTCGAGCTGACCGACGCCTTCGCCTACCAGCAGCCCCTCTGGCTCGAGGGCCTCGGCCTTTGCGGCGAGGGCCGGGGAGGGGAGTTCCTCCGGGAGGGAGGCCCCGGGAAGTGCGGCGTGAATCCGTCCGGCGGAATGCTCTGCGGCAACCCGATGATGATCGCGGGGCTGTACCGGGCGGCGGAATCGGTGCTGCAGCTCAGGGGGGAAGCGGGGAAACGGCAGGTGAAAGGGGCGTCGTGCGCGCTGGCCCACTCGAGTTCCGGGCCCGCGGGACAGTTTCAGTCGGTGCTGATTCTGGAGGCCTGACCGGCCGGAGAATACCCGGCCGCAGCGTCCTTTGGAGAAGGTCGAACACGGACCGGATTGAACGAAACTTCCGGTCTTTTCATACGATTTCAAAATAAGGCCGTTCCGGCGGGCCCCGGGGATTCTTCCGCGGCCCCCCGGACCCCCTCGACCCGACGGGGGGGGTGAACGGGTTGCCGGGCGGTTCAAGCCAGATCGGGTATCGGAAAAAGCCAGGGAAAGAGAGGACAACAGAATAGCGGTGTCGGAACCCGATGCGCCGCGGGGCGGACCCCGGGGCGCAAGAGGGGATGGTCTCGCCCGGAGCCGGTCGGGCAGACGGAACGATGATCAATTGATCGGGAGGATCCATGTTCAATTTCAACATCGATACCGGTGGAACCGGCCGGACGATCGCCGTCCGAAATCCCTCTACTGGCGAAGTGCTTCATGAAATCAACACGTTTACCGAGGAAGAGGTCCGGGCGGCCGTAGCACGGGCCCGAGCCGCCCAGCGGCAGTGGGAGGATATCGGAATCGACGGGCGGATCGCCGTTCTGAAGAGATTCCAGCAGGCGCTTGCGGAGGAAAACGACAAGGTTTCCGAACTGATCGCCATCGAGAACGGCAAGCCGCTGCAGGAAGCCATGCAGACGGAGGTGCTGACGGTCAACATGGTGGCGGCGTATTTCCTGAGGCGGGCGAAGAAGCTCCTTGCCGACCGCAGGATCCCGATGCGCTGGATCATGCACAGGCGAAGCTTCATCCATTACAGGCCCCGGGGGGTCGTGCTGGTCATCTCCCCGTGGAATTACCCTTTTGCCATCCCGGCGGGCACCGTTTTCATGAGCCTTCTCGCCGGGAACGCCGTGATTCACAAGCCCGCCAGCCTGACGCCGCTGATCGCGTTGAAGATCAGGGACCTTTTCGACAGGGCGGGTCTGTCGCCGGACCTGTATCAGGTCCTTCCGTCCGACGGCGCGATGGGGTCCCGGATGATCGAAATGGGCGTCGATTACGTCAATTTCACCGGTTCGACCCAGGTGGGCCGGGGCATTTCGGAGATGTGCGGAAGGCTGATGATCCCCTGCAGCATGGAACTGGGCGGCAAGAACCCGGTCATCGTGTGCGCCGACGCCGACATCGAACGGGCCACGGCCTCCATCGTTTTCGGCGCACTGACCAATGCAGGACAGACCTGTGCGTCCGTGGGGAGGGTGTACGCCCACACGGCCGTGTACGACGGGCTCGTTGAAAAGGTGGTCGAGCGCGTTCGCGGTCTCCGCGTGGGCGATCCCCTGAAGGGCGAGGTGGACATGGGCCCCATGGTGGACCCGAGACAGATCGAAGTCGTCGAACGTCAGGTTCAGGACGCCCGGTCCAGGGGGGCACGGGTCCTTGCGGGAGGCAGGCGCAAGGAGGGCCTCGGACAGTTTTTCGAGCCCACCGTGGTCGCGGACGCGACGGACGACATGCTGGTCATTCGGGAGGAGACCTTCGGACCGGTGATTCCCATCATGAAGGTGGAATCGGACGAGGAAGCCCTCAAAAAGGCGAATGACTCCGAATACGGGCTGACGGCGTACGTTTTTTCCAGGGACGCGGACAGGGCCCGGAACATCGCCAGGCGGCTCGAGGCGGGAACGGTGATGGTCAACGAGACGCTCATCAGCTTCGGATTCCCGGAAACCCCCTGGCAGGGGGTCAAGATGAGCGGGACCGGCCGCACCCATTCCGACGAGGGATTTCTGCACCTGTGCTATCCGTACCACATCAACGAGGATTCCCTGTTGAAGGTCGGCAAAAATCCCCTCTGGCAGCCGTATTCCCATAAGATGTATCGCCGTATCGGACAGTTTTCCAGGCTGATGTACGGTTCCCGGTTCTTCTCCCTCTGAGGGGGAGGGGGGGGAGCCAGTGTCCCGGCTTTTTCCCCCTCTTTTCCGTGTTGCGTTCCGGGTTCCTTTCGTGCGAAGAAAAGGGCGCGGGCGTTTCCGCGGGAGGGAATTCGGATCATGTACAGGGGCCGGAAGGTGATCGTCGTCATGCCGGCGTACAACGCGGCGGAGACACTGATCAAGACCCACGGGGAAGTGCTGGAACAGGACGTGGTCGACGAGATCATCCTCGTCGACGACGCCAGCGGGGACGAAACGGCGCGGATCGCCGAGAGACTGCCGAAGACCAGGGTGTTCGTCCACGAGCGGAACCGGGGGTACGGGGCGAACCAGAAGACCTGCTACCGGCTTGCCCTCGAGGAGGGAGGGGACATCATCATCATGGTCCATCCCGACTACCAGTACACGCCCCGGCTCATTCCGGCTATGGCCGCCCTCATCGGGAACGGCCTGTATCCCTGCGTCCTCGGTTCCCGGATTCTCGGGGGGTACGCCCTGAAAGGGGGCATGCCCCTGTGGCGCTACGCGGCGAACCGTTTTCTCACCTTCGTGGAAAATCTTCTCATGGACGCCAAGCTGTCCGAGTTTCACACGGGCTACCGGGCCTTTTCCAGGGAACTGCTGGAACGGCTCCCCCTCGAGGAGAACTCGGACGATTTCGTTTTCGACAACGAGATTCTCGCGGAAATCCTGTGGCGGGGCGCGACAGTCGCCGAGGTGAGCTGCCCCACCCGGTATTTCGAGGAGGCCTCCTCCATCAACTTCCAAAGGAGCGTCGTCTACGGCTTCGGATGCCTCAGGACGGCCCTCCGGTACCGGCTGGCCCGGATGGGGCTCCTCCGATCGCCCATGTTTCCCCCCTTGTCTTAGAAACACGCGGAAACCGCGCCGGGCTGTCTCGGTCCGGGGAACCCGCCGGCGTCCGCCCTTTGCTCCCGAGGGGACCGTCCACCCTGGAACAATGGGGAAAAATGTGGTATTCAACCGCCGTTGGCGGTAAGGAATAAAGGGCCGGACCGGCCGGATGGCGAAGATGCTGGATATCGAAAAACCCGTTTCGGAGCACGACCCCCGGGATCGTGAGGACCGATGGCGGAAAAGAGGAAGGAAGGGGTGGAAATACGCCGTCGCGGCGGCCGTCGTCCTCCTCCTTGTCCTTTTCTCCGGCGGCGTCCTGGTCCGGATGACGGCCGACGGGGGATCGTCCGTGGCGTCCTTCGCCCGCCGGGCCTGGGGGACCGTCGAAACCGTCGTCGCGGGCAGGGCCCCCGAGTTCCGTTCCCTCGAGGTGGAGAAGAACGGGGAGACCCTGCGGATCGGGAAGAACGCGGCCCTGGAGATCACGTACCGGGACGAGTTCGTCGTTCTTTCCGTGGAAACCGACACGTTCCTCAGCAGCGGCTTTTCCGTCGATGTGGAAGGGGCGGGAGAGGAAAACGATCTTAGGAGGCTCCTGAAGGGGGTGGACATCGTGGACCGGACCCTTTCGGGACAGCCCGGGGGGGGGCCGCGGAAGGAATCGTGGATCCACGTGTTCTACCGGGGGAAGGAAATCGCCCGGGTCCCGGCGGCGGTGATCGTCACGGCCCAGGATTGGCTGCGCCAGGCCCGCAGGACGGAGGACGTGAAGAAGCAGATCCAGTTCCTCACCCGGGCCCTGGAGGATAAAAAGGGGGATGAGAACACCCGGAAGGCCCTGGCGGGGCTGTACCTGAAGGCGGGCATGACGGAAAAGGGGACCCGGGAATACGAAAAGGTCCTCGCCGCCGATCCCCGGGACCGGACGGCCCTCGACGCGCTTTCCCGGATCTACCTGAAGGCGGGCCGGTACGAGAAGGTCCTCCCCCTGTACCGGGAAATCATCCGCCAGGATCCCAAGGACGGCGGGGCCTATGCCAACATCGGCTTCGCCTACGAGAATCTCGGCCAGTGGAACCGGGCCGCCGCCAACTACCGGGCCTCCCTGGACCTGAACCGGGACAGCGGGGAAGTCCGTTTCCGCCTGGCCCGGGTCCTGGAGAAAGCGGGCGACGACAAGGAGGCCCTGGAACTGTACGAGTCCGTGTCGAAACAGCAGCCGGACAACCCCTCCGTGGTGAACGCCCTCGCCGACGGCTATCTGAAGGCGGGCCGGTACAAGGAGGCCATCCCCCTGTACCGGAAGGTCATCGGGAAGGAGCCGAAAAACGCGGCGGCGTACGCCAACCTGGGGCTCGCCTATTCCGGCGCCGGTGTGTGGGGGAGGGAGGTGGCCAACTACAAGAAGGCCCTGTCCCTGGACCCGAAGAACACGGCCGTGCGCCTGAATCTCGCCATGGCCTACGAAAAACGGAAACTTTACGACAAGGCCGCCCTGCAGTACGAAAAGGTCCTGGCCGTCGCCCCGGACGACCGGGATGCCCTGGCGGGGCTGGGCGACCACTTCCTGTTGAAGAAGGATTACGGGAAGGCGGCCGGGTACTATGAAAAGTTCCTCGCCGGGAAAGCGGACGACCCGTCCCTCCTTGTCAGGCTCGGAAGGGCCTACGGGGGGATGAAGAAATACGACAAGGCCGCCGCGAGTTACGAGGCGGCGGTGAAGAAGGGCTGGAAGGATCCCGAGATCCACCGGGATCTCGCCGTCCTTTACGAGGCCTCGGGCGACGCGAAGAAGGCGGTGGAGCACTACGAAAGCCTTGCCGCCGCGAAACCGACCCTGGAGGTTCTCACGACCCTTGCCGAATACGCCATGAAGCGCAAGGACTACGGGGAGGCGGTGAAGCTCTACCGGCGGATGATCAAGATGGAACCGAAGCGGGGCGAGCTTTACGGGAGCCTGGGGCTGGCGTACAGCCTCAAGGGGGACCCGGACCGGGCCATCGAGAATTACCTGAAGGCCCTCAAGTACGACCGGGAGGACGACGCTACCCATTTGAACCTGGCGGCCGCCTACGAGCAGAAGGGGGAATTCGACAAGGCGCTGAAATCGTACACCATGGCGTACCAGTTGAATCCCGGGTCGGATCGGGCGGCCAGGAAGATCCCGGAAATGAAGATACAGATCCTGAAGCAGAAATACGGGAAGAAGGAATGAGAGAAGTCGAGATCGGACAGGGAGTCGTCATCGGAGGGGGGCGTCCCTTCGTCCTCGTCGCGGGGCCCTGCGTCATCGAGAGCGAGGACCTGACGCTGCGCGTCGCCGGAAGGCTGAAGGAGATCGCCCGGTCCCTGGACGTCCCGCTCGTGTTCAAGGCGTCCTACGACAAGGCGAACCGGACCTCCCGGCAATCCTTCCGCGGCCCGGGCCTCGAAAAGGGGCTCGAGATCCTGGACAGGGTGAAGCGGGAGTTCGCCCTTCCCGTGCTGTCCGACGTCCACCGTTTCGAGGAGATCCGGGCGGCCTCGGAGGTCCTGGACGTGGTCCAGGTCCCCGCGTTCCTCTGCCGGCAGACCGACTTCCTCCAGGAGGTGGCCCGCAACGCCCGGGTCGTGAACATCAAGAAGGGGCAGTTCGTCGCCCCCTGGGACGGCGGAATGATCCTGGACAAGGCGGCCGCCGCGGGGAATGCGAACGTCGTCATCACGGAGCGGGGCTATACCTTCGGGTACAACAACCTGGTGGCGGACATGCGCTCCCTCCCCATTCTCCGGAAAACGGGCTATCCCGTCATCTTCGACGCGACCCACAGCGTCCAGCTCCCCGGGGGGACGGGAACGGCGTCGGGCGGAGACCGGGAAATGGCGATGTTCCTCGCCAGGGCCGCCGTCGCCGCCGGCGTGGACGGACTGTTTTTCGAGGTTCACCCCGACCCGGACAGGGCGCTGTGCGACGGCCCCAACTCCCTGGAACTCGAAAGGGTGCCGGAACTGCTCCGGTTGCTCCGGAAAATCGACGACATCGTGAAGGAAGAGGACGGGAAATAATGGCCGGGGAACCGGAAAGAGGGATGCGGGAAACCGTCGTTTCCGAAGGTCTCAGGGAGCGGATACGCCCCGTGAGCCACTTCGTCACCGACGTGGACGGCGTGCTCACCGACGGGCGGATCATCATGGACGACGACGGGCGGGAGATCAAGCATTTTCACGTCCGGGACGGCCACGGTCTGAAGCTCCTCCAGCGGGCGGGGATCCGGGTGATCCTGCTCACGGGGCGGACCTCGAGGGTCGTCTCCCACCGGGCCCGGGACCTGGGCATCGAGGAAGTGTACCAGGGGGCGAAAAACAAGGTTTCCGTTCTCGAGGAGATCATGGCCCGTCACGGGATCGACGGCAGCCGGATCGCGTACATGGGGGACGACATCGTCGATGCCCCCGTGTTCCGGCGGGTGGGTTTTTCCGCCGCCGTGGCCGACGCGTCGGATCACGTGCGGCGGCTGGCCGATTATGTGACCGCTCTTTCGGGCGGAAAGGGGGCGGTGCGGGAGGTCTGCGAACTGATTCTCCGGGTACAGGATAAATGGAAAGACGTCGCGTGCCGATATGAATTGTAGGCCGGACCCGGGGGTGCCTTCCCTTTACAGGGGCCGGCGACAATGCTATACTTTTCGCCTGGTACGGGGATGAAAAGAAAAAAGGTGTTGATCCCCGCTTTTCTTCTGGCCGCGGTTCTTTGCGCGTTTCTGTTTTTCCTGTGGCATTGGCGGGACATTCCCGGGAAGGCCCTGACCGTCTTCTCCGAAAAGGCCGACGTGGTTGTCCGGGATTTCCGCCTCAGCCAGGTGGACGGTTCGGGCATCCGGTGGACCGTCACGGCGGACTCGGCGAGATACCTGAGCATCAGGAACCGGGTCACCCTCGAAAACGTGCACGTCCGGATGGTCGACCGCGAAAAGGCGTTCGCCGTTTCGGCCAGAGAGGGGAACGTGGATACGGAAAAGAGGAACATGGACCTTTACGGCGCGGTCGTCCTGACTTCCGACACCGGGGAGCGGTGCGAGACCGGCGAGCTTCATTACGATCACGGGGCGGGCAGAATCACCGCGCCGGGGCCGTGCCTGATCAAAAACGACGTCATGGAGATCGAGGGAACGGGGGTCACCGTCCTCCTCGAATCCAGGCGGTTCACGATGGGCTCTTCCGTCCGGGCCCGCATTTCCGGCGGGGGGCTTCCCCCGGCCGGGGAGTAGCGCATGAATGCGGGACCGTCGGCAGGGAAGAGGCTTTCCGTTCTTTGGATCCGATGGATGTATGCCGTCCTTATGGGGCTCGTTCTCCTTTCGGCGCCTGCGTTTCAGGGGCCGGCCGACGCGGCGGGGGAAGCGCCGCCGCTCGAGGTGACCTCCCGGAAGCTGACCATCGAGGGCGGGAAGAACCTCGCCGTCTTTTCCGGGGACGTGAAGGTGACCCGGCAGGACGTGACGATCCTGTGCGACGCGCTTCAGGTCCACTACCGCTCCGTCCCGCGGGGCGGGGAAGGAGCTTCGGCCTCCCCCCTGCCGGAAGGAATGGGGGAGGTGGACCGGATCGTGGCGACGGGAAACGTGGTGATCCGGAAAGGAACGAGACGGCTCACGGGCGACGAGGCGGTCTACACGGCCCGGGAGGAAAAGATGGTGATCACGGGACACGCCGTGATGGAGGAAGGAAACAACGTGATCCGGGGAAACCGGGTGGTGTTCTTCCTCGACAGGAACCTGGGAACGGTGGAAGGTACGGAAACCTCCCGGGTCAAGGCGACGCTGTTCCCGGACGGGAAGAAGTGAAGCGGGGGATCCGTGGGAACGCTTGACGCGGAAAACCTGCTGAAATCGTATCATGGAAGGGCGGTTGTGCGCGACGTAAGCCTTTCCATCCACCAGGGGGAGGTGGTAGGCCTTCTCGGGCCGAACGGTGCCGGCAAGACCACGACGTTCTATATGATCGTGGGGCTCATCCGGCCGGACCGTGGCTCCATACGGCTGAACGGCGAGGAGATCGGCGGCGATCCCATGTACCTGCGGGCCCGGAAGGGGATCAGCTATCTTCCCCAGGAACCGTCGGTCTTCAGGAAACTGACGGTGGAGGAAAACGTCCTGGCCGTTCTCGAAACCCTTGGCCTGAGCCGGGAGGAAAACCGGGAGCGGCTCGGGGAGCTTCTCGGCGAACTGGGGCTTCTTCCCCTCGCCGGAAGCCCGGCGTACGCCCTTTCCGGGGGTGAAAGGAGACGGGTGGAGATCACCCGCTCCCTGGTGACCTCGCCCCGGTTCATCCTTCTGGATGAACCGTTTGCGGGGATAGACCCCCTGGCGATCGAGGAGATCCAGAAGATCGTTCTCGATCTTCGGTCGCGGAACATCGGCGTCGTCATTTCCGATCACAACGTCCGGGAAACGCTGAACGTCTGTGACCGGGCCTACATCCTGAACGAGGGGTCCATTCTGATCGAGGGGACTCCGGAAACCATCGCCGGAAGCGATCTGGCGAGAAAATTCTACCTCGGGGAGCGGTTCAACTTCTGAAGACCGCCGCCGCGGGAGTACTTGAGACAAGCGGTATGACCATCGAACTGAAGCAAAGCCTGAAGCTGACCCAGCAGCTCATCATGACGCCCCAGCTCCAGCAGGCGATCAAGCTGCTTCAGCTTTCCCGCATCGAACTTGCCGATCTCGTCGCCCAGGAGATGGAACAGAATCCCCTTCTCGAGGAGCAGCAGCCCGGCGAGGAGGAAGGAAAGGAAAGCCAGCAGGTCGAACCGGATGACTCGGGGGACAAGGAGATCATCCGGACGAAGGAGGTCACCGGCGAGGGGGACGGCAAGGAGGAATTCGACTGGGACAGCTACCTGGAGGATTACGGTCCCGTCGGGGTGACCTATTACCGCGAGGAGAGCGATCTCCCCCCCATCGAAAACCTGATGACCCGAAAGGAAACGCTGACGGACTATCTTTACTGGCAGCTCAATCTTTCCCCCCTGACCGAGGAGGAGAAGCGGGTGGCCTGCCAGATCATCGGCAACCTCGACGGGGGAGGGTATCTCATCGCGACCCTGGACGAGGTGGCGGAACTCGAGAGCGTGGACCGGGAATCGGTGGAGCGGATTCTGAAAAAAGTGCAGGAATTCGATCCCCCGGGGATCGCCGCCCGGGATCTCAGGGAATGCCTCGTGAACCAGCTCCTTTCGCTGGACCTTCTCACGCCTCTCGTCGGGAAGATCATCGACGATCACATGAAGGACCTGGAGACGAAGAACTACCCCCTCATCGCCAGGAAACAGAAGGTCTCCATCGAGGATGTCCTCGAAGCGGTCCGGGTGATCACGAACCTCGATCCCCGTCCCGGACTGGTGTACAGCGAGGAGAAACCCCATTATATCGTGCCCGACGTCTACGTTTTCAAGGTGGGCGACGAATACCGGGTCGTCCTCAACGACGACGGCCTTCCGAGGATCAAGTTGAGCAACACCTACCGCGACATCCTGGCCGGCGTGGGGAACGGGTTGCGGAACGACAAGAACAAGGATTACATCCGGGAAAGGCTCCAGTCGGCCACGTGGCTCATCAAGAGCATCCAGCAGCGGCAGCGGACGATTTACAGGGTGTCGGAAAGCATCGTCCATTTCCAGAGGGATTTTTTCGACAGGGGGATCCAGCACCTGAGGCCCATGGTGCTCAAGGACATCGCCGACGACGTGGAAATGCACGAATCCACCATCAGCCGCGTGACCACGAACAAGTACATGCACACGCCGCGGGGCCTTTTCGAGCTGAAGTATTTCTTCAACAGCGGCATCAGCCGGACCGACGGGGACTCCATCGCCTCGGAGAGCGTACGGGAGCGGATCCGGGAACTGGTCGCCCGGGAGGACCCCAAAAACCCCCTCCACGACGGCCAGATCGCGTCGGTGCTGGAGAAAGGGGGCATCTCCATCGCCCGGAGAACCGTTGCCAAATACAGGGAACTCATGGGGATTCTCCCTTCCCTGAAAAGAAAGAAATTCTTCTGAACAGGCCGAAAGGGGTTGACATTCACTGGAGTATTCCATTATAAAGGCGGATTGTGTTTTCGTTTCCGGACAGAAAAGGAATGAACGCCTTTTCCCGGATCCCGGATTCTCCGGGACCTCCGGAAAGCGCCGTGCCGGAGACCGATCCGGCAGGGATCGCGCCCCGGGATCGTTGACGCCGGGGCGACGGGTTCGCCCCTTTCGCGGCCGGGTCCGCGGGATCGGAGAGCGATGTCTAGAGGAGGAGTGCGGATATGCAGATTTCCCTGACCTTCCGGAACATGGAGGGAGAAGAATGGCTGAAGGATCACGTGGACAAGAAGATTCAACGGCTGAAAAAATACATCGACAAGCCCGTTGAAGCGAGCGTCATTCTCTCTGTCGAGAAATTCCGGAACGTGGCGGAAGTGAAGCTCCTTGGCAAGGGAGTCAACATCGTCGGCAAGGAAGAAGCCAAGGACATGATCACCGCCGTCGACGAAGTGGTCGATAAAATCGAGAGACAGCTCAAGAAGCACAAGGAAAAGAATCAGATTTACAAAGAAAATCCGGCGAAAAACGTCGCCTCCATGCCGATGGAAACGCCGGAGGGTTCCCCTTCCGAAGAAGAACCCCCCCAGATCGTCGAAACGAGGAAAATCGTTCTCCAGCCCATGTCCGTGGACGACGCCGTCCTGCAGATCGAAGGGTCCCAGGCGCCGTTCGTGATCTACAGGGATTCGGCGACGGAAAGCGTCAGCGTCCTCTACCGGAGAAACGACGGGAACTATGCGCTGATCGAGACGAAATACTGACGGCTTCGTGGAAAGTCCCCGTGCCGCGCCGCCCGTCATCCCCTTTCCCCGAGGCGGGCCCCGTTCGCGGAGATTCGGCGAACGCCGGGCCCGCAGCGCTTATTTCCCGCTGCCGTCACGGAAAACGTTTCCGTTTTTTTGGGGATTCACGGGCACAGACGGTTTCGTCTTCTCGCGATCGCATCAAATACGGATCCCGGAGTGAAGGATGATGTACATCACCGACCTGCTTTCAAGGTTTTGCATTATAGAGGAATTGAAGTCGAAGACGAAGAAGGAAGTCCTGTACGAACTGTCGGAAGTTTTTCTCGAGGAAAAACCCGACATGGACTGCAGCGGGGTGGTGGACGTTCTTCTGGAAAGGGAAAAGCTCGGCAGTACGGGCATCGGCGAGGGGATCGCCATCCCCCACGGGAAGATGGCGTCCCTGGAAAAGCTCATCGTGTCCTTCGGGAGAAGTTCGAGAGGAATCGATTTCGATTCCCTGGACGGCAAGCCGGTCCATCTTTTCTTTCTGCTCATGGCGCCGGAAAATTCGGCGGGCCAGCATCTGAAGGCACTGGCGAAAATTTCCCGGATGCTGAAGGACGAAAAGTTCCGAAAGGAACTCATGGGGGCCGGATCGAAGGAAGCCCTTTATTCCCTGATCCAGGGGAAGGACAAATCCTTTCTGTAACATTCGAAAAACGGGGCAGGGCCATGGATGTCCTCACGTTGAAGGATCTTCTCGACCCGGAGGAGGGGGAGCGCGTTTTCGTCCTCGTCGCCGGACGGGAAGGAGCCGGGCGGAAGCTCGAGATCCCGGCGCTGCGGATTTACACCGGCGGCCCCCAGGGTTCCTCTGCGCCGACCGGCGGGGGGCTGGTGCTTTCCTTCGGCCTTCTTCGCTCCCTGGAAGCGCCGGACCGGAAACGGTTCCTCGAGGAATTGTTCTCCCGCCGCCCTGAATACGTCGTCGTCGCGGAAGCGACGGGCGGCTTTCCCCCCCTTCTCGATGCCTGCGACAGCGAGGAAATCCCTCTCTACCTCACGGAGATGGGGCTTCATGCCGCGGAGAGCGAGATTCTCCGCCGCCTCCGGGAAAAGTTCCACGGGAAGACCTTTCTTCACGGGGTTCTCGTGGAGGTGTCCGGCATCGGGATCCTCATCAGCGGGGAGAGCGGAATCGGCAAGAGCGAATGCGCCCTGGAGCTGATCAACCGGGGACACAGGCTTGTCTCGGACGACCTCGTCCACGTCGAGCGGAAGGGGAAGGGGAGCCTTCGGGGGAGAAGCCCGGAACGCACCCGGTACTTCATGGAGATCCGCGGTCTCGGCCTCATCAACGTGAAGAGCCTTTTCGGCGTGGCCGCCGTCGCCGAGGAGACGCCCATAGAAGTCAACGTCGAACTGGTTCCCTGGAAAGAGGAAACCGTCTTCGACCGCATCGAGTCGGAGGAGCGGCGTCGGATCATCCTCGGCGTGGCGATCCCCCTGGTCCGCGTTCCCGTCCGTTCCGGGGGAAACATGGCGACCATCGTGGAGATCGTGGCGAAAAACCGTCTTCTCAAAAAGGAAAGGGAAAGGGAATCCCGGGAGATCCTCCTGAAGATCGAGGAGAGCCGTTTCCTCCGGTGATCCCCCGGCAACGGTGATGAAGAACATCCGCATTGTCATCGTCACGGGACTCTCGGGTTCGGGAAAGAGCACCGTTCTCCGGGCCCTCGAAGACATCGGCTTTTTCTGCGTGGACAACCTGCCGGTGTCCCTCCTTCCGAAACTCCTGGATCTTCAGCTCGAAAGGGCGGACGAGATTTCCAGGATCGCCCTGGTCATGGATGTCCGGGAGAAACATTTTCTCGACCGTTACGGGGAGATCTTCTCCGGTTTGAAGAACCGGGGATACCTGATCGAAATCCTCTTCCTCGAGGCGGCCGACGAGACCCTTCTCCACCGGTTCAGCGAGACCCGGCGGTCCCATCCCCTCTCGGACCGGAGGACGGTTTCGGAGAGCATCCACCTCGAAAGGGAGAAGCTCCGGGACCTGAAGGCGATGGCCGACATGGTGGTGGACACGTCCCTGTACAATGTGCACCAGCTGAAGAGCCTCATCCAGCGCTACTATTCAAGTCCGTCGGAGGGAAAGAACCTCATCGTGAACCTCATCTCCTTCGGATACCGGTACGGGCTTCCCCCGGAAGCCGACATCGTCCTCGACGCGCGGTTTCTCCCCAACCCCTATTTCGTGCCAGGCCTGAAGGAATTCGACGGGAACAATCCGAAAATCGTCGACTGGGTCATGGGCTGGGAAGAGAGCCGGAAGTTCCTCGACGAGATCTCCGCGCTCATGGCCTTTCTGACGCCCCTGTACGAAAAGGAGGGAAAGGCCTACCTGACCATCGCCCTGGGCTGCACGGGGGGGAAACACCGCTCCGTGGTCATGGTGAACGAACTCGGCCGGTTCTTCTCCGAGAGAAACTACCGTGTGAACCTCCACCACCGGGACATCCAGCGCACGTAGAGGGGCCGCCCGGTCAGGTTCCCGTGAAGTGCCGGGTCACGTTGTCCCGGATCCAGTGGGCGTCCCACCACTCCTGGGGATTGACGAAGTCGCGGCCTGCGAAGATGCCGAAATGGAGATGGTCTCCGCCGGCGAGTCCCGTCGTGTCTGTCCTTCCGATGATGTCCCCCTTCCGGACCTTCCCTCCCGCTTCGACGTCCATGACGCCCAGATGGGAATAGAAGCTGAAAATCCCCTGCCCGTGATCGATGATGACCGTGTTGCCGTAAATGCCGAGGCCGTCGGCGTAAATCACCATGCCGTGATTGGAGGCTTCCACAGGGGCATGGGCGGTGGATGCGAGGTCGATGCCGTTGTGGACGCTTTCCCCCACGGGTTTCCCATCATGGAAATAGGTTCTCCGGTCCCCGAAACGGGCCATGGTCGACGCGTTTTTCATCCGGAGGAATTCCCCTTCCCACATCCGTTCCGGTGCCGACCGGGAACAGAGGGACCGGATCGTCTCGAGATTTTCCTTTCTCATCGCCTCGTTGACGTTCCGGAAGACCTCGAGGAGGTCCCATCCCCGCAGGTGATCGTATTTCTCCTGGAATTCCGGCATTTTCACTTCAAGAAAGGAGTCCGTGACGGCCATCGTGTCCTTCCGGAACGTTTTCGGCCGGACACGGGAGGACACGCTTCTCACGGAGGTGTTTCCCGCGTCGTCCGCCGCGTCCACGGAGATGGGAAGGCCGTTCTTTCCCATCTCGAGCGGCACGGCGAAATAGCAGATCCGGACCGTCTGCCCCGAAAGCTGCAAGGGGTAATCGGGATAGACCCGGTCGTCCACCCTGAGGGAGGACCGGGCGTTTTCCTTGTCGATCCTGTAGATCACGAGACCCGTTCCCCCCGGGTTCAGGTAAAGCCCTTCCGAAAGAACCTGGATCCGGGGCGGAACAAGGTCCACCCGAAGCGTCCGTGTGACGGTGCACCGGTTTTTCCTCAGGGAGTGGTCTTCCGACGTGATTTCGAGGAGGGCCTCGCCGTTTTTCAGCCCCAGGTCTTTTGCGGCGATGTCCACGGACAGGGTCTGTGACCGGACGCCCTTTCCGGGGAAATCCGCCGTCTTGAGGACATGCCGTTTTTCTCCCTGGGTCAGGGCGACGGTGATGCTCCGAAGGCCGCTTTTCCTGTCCGACGCCAGGACCCGGAAGGCTTTGTGCTGTCCCATGACCTGGAAATCCGGATCGAGCGCGCAGACGGGCGCCTCTCCTTCCAGGAGGGGATAAGCGAACCATGCCCCCGCGACAATGAGGACGACAAGAAGGACGATCCCTCCGTTTCGGACCCAATGCTTCATTTTTGCTGCCGTTCGTGCGTTCATAGCCTACCTCCTATATCCTGAAGCGTTCTTTTTTTCAAGGAACCGGCAGGCGGTGTCCGCCGGGTGCACCGTTCGGGCCGTCTCTCCGGAGGGAGATCCGTTGACCTCGCCGGGGAGACCTGTTATAGTCACAAAACGGCATCGATACACGATCCGGTGCCCCATGGAGCCGCCAGGGAACAGCGTTTCGGACGGAGGGGAAAAGATGCTTGAAAAAAGGAGGATCCTTCTCGGCGTGACCGGAGGGATCGCGGCGTACAAGGCCGCCGAACTGACCCGGGAACTCATCCGGAGGGGCGCCTCCGTGAAGATCGTCATGACCCGGAACGCCACCGAGTTCATCGCCCCCCTGACCCTGCAGACCCTGTCGGGGAATCCGGTTTACCTGGACACGTTTTCCCTCACCGGGGACTGGCAGATCGGCCACATCTCCCTTGTCGACGAGGCGGACCTCATGGTGATCGCCCCCGCGACGGCCAACATCATCGGAAAGATCGCCTGCGGCATCGCCGACGACCTCCTTTCCACCACGGTCATGGCCGCCGCCGTTCCGGTCCTCCTGTGTCCCTCCATGAACACGAACATGTACGGCAGCGCCGCCGTCCGGGAGAACCTGGAAAAGCTGAGGGAAAGGGGATACCGGATCATGGAACCCGACCGGGGGGGGCTGGCGTGCGGGACCGAGGGGGCGGGGCGCCTGCCTTCCCCCGCCGACGTGGCCGATGAAATCGAATCCGTCCTGACCCCGAAGGATCTGGAAGGGGAACGGGTCCTCGTGACGGCGGGACCCACCCGGGAACCCCTGGACCCCGTCCGGTACATCTCGAACTATTCGTCGGGGAAGATGGGGTACGCCCTTGCCGCGGCGGCGGCGAAACGGGGAGCCCGGGTCGTCCTCGTCAGCGGGCCCACCGCCCTTGCCGTCCCCCGGGGCGTCACCGCCGTTCCCGTTTCCAGCGCCATGGAGATGCGCGAACGGGTCCTGGAACACCTGGAGGACTCCACGGTGGTCATCAAGGCGGCGGCAGTGGCGGACTACCGTCCCGCACGGCTTTCGGCCTCGAAGATCAAAAAGGCCGGCGAGGGGCTTTCCCTCGACCTGGAGCGGAATCCCGACATCATCTCCGAAGTGGGAAGGAACAAGGGAGACCGGGTTCTCGTAGGATTCGCCATGGAAACGGACGACCTGATTCCGAACGCGAGAAAGAAGCTCGTCGAGAAGAACATGGATCTCATCGTGGCGAACGATCTGGGACAGCCCGGATCGGGCTTCCAGTACGACACGAACATCGTCAAGATCCTCGACCGTGAAGGAAACACGGAGGAGCTTCCCATGATGGACAAGATCGACGTTGCCCACCGGATCCTCGACCGGATCGGGGAAATCGCACGGAGAAGGAAGGCCGGGCCCGGCGGGGAAAGGACGTAGGAGGCGGTGGAAACGGAGAGGGAGATCCTGGCGTCCGTCCTGGGCGACCTGAAACGCCATCTCGTCGCGGAGAAGGAACGGAAGGGAAGGTGCGCCGTGTTTTCCACCGGGGAACCCTCCGGGAGTTCTCCCCGGCCGGCGGCGACCCTCGCCTCCGTGCGGGAGGAACTTGGAGACTGCCACCGTTGCGGCCTGGGCGGTCTGCGGAGAAACCTGGTCTTCGGGGAGGGGAACGAAAAGGCGGAACTCGTGTTCGTCGGGGAGGCCCCGGGCGAAGAGGAGGACCGCCAGGGCCGGCCCTTCGTGGGCAGGGCGGGGCAGCTCCTGACCCGGATCATCGAGGCCATGGGGCTTTCCCGGAAGGATGTCTACATCTGCAACATCCTCAAGTGCCGTCCCCCGGGGAACCGGAATCCGGCGCCCGAGGAGATCGCCGCCTGCGAACCCTTCCTCATCCGTCAGATCGAGGCGATCCGGCCGAAGGTGATCTGCGCCCTGGGCACCTTTTCCGCCCGGACCCTCCTCAAGGTGCCCGATCCCATCTCCCGGATCAGGGGACGGTTTTACAGCTATCAAGGCATCCGCCTCATGCCGACCTACCATCCCGCCTATCTTCTCCGGAACCCCTCCTTCAAGAAGCAGGTCTGGGAAGATGTCCGGGAAATCATGAAATGCCTGGACGGGGACAAAGGGGGTAAGGAATCCCGTTCCCCGGACGGAATTTCCCGGGAGGGAAAAGGGAAATGAAGAAAATCGGAATCGCCCTGTTCGCGGCGCTCGCGCTCCTCATCGCGGCCGTCCCTGGAAAGACGGCGCCACCCGAGAAAGCGCCGGTGTACGACGTCATCTCGGTGCAGGCCCCCATCACGCCGGCGACGTACAAGTACATCTCCCGCGCCCTGGGCGAGGCCGCCGGCGGCGGGGCCTCGGGGCTCATCATCCTGCTCGACACACCGGGAGGCCTGGATCTCGCCATGCGGGACATCGTCAAGGAGATCCTGAACGCGCCCCTGCCCATCTTCGTCTACGTCTATCCCCCCGGGGCGCGGGCGGCCTCGGCGGGGGTCATGATCACCATGGCGGCCCACGTGGCGGCCATGGCGCCGGGAACGAACATCGGGGCCGCCCACCCCGTGGCCATCGGGTCGGGGAAAATGGACGAAACCATGTCCAAGAAGGTGGAAAACGACGCCGTGGCCTACGTGAAGGGGATCGCCCAGCGCAGGGGCCGGAACCAGGAGTGGGCGGAAAACGCCGTGAGGAAGAGCGAATCCGTCACGGCGGAGGAAGCGCTGAAACTGCACGTCATCGATTACGTGGCCGTCAATCTCCCCGATCTTCTCCGGCAGGCCTCCGGCAGGGAGGTCGTTCTTCCCTCGGGAAAAGTGGTCCTGAACACCGAGGGGGCGCAACTCCGGGAGAAGACCATGGGGCTTCGGGAGAAGGTCCTGACGGCGCTCAGCGACCCCAACATCGCCTACCTCCTGCTCATGATCGGGCTTGCCGGCCTCTACTTCGAATTCTCCCATCCCGGGGCCGTCCTGCCCGGGGTCGTGGGAGGGATCTCGCTCATCCTGGCGTTCTTCGCCCTCCAGACCCTCCCGGTGAATTTCGCCGGCGTCCTCCTCATCCTTTTCGGGGTCGTTCTTTTCATCGCCGAGATCAAGATCGTGAGCCACGGCCTTCTCACCGTGGCGGGAATCGTTTCCCTCGTCCTCGGGTCCCTGTTCCTCTTCGAATCGCCCATTCCGGCGCTTCGGGTGTCCTTTCAGGTGCTCATCCCCACGGTCCTCATCACCTCCCTCTTTTTCGTCGCCGTCATCGGGCTCGCCGTGAGGGCCCAGATGCGCAAACCCCGGACGGGCACGGAGGGGATGGTGGGGGAAGAGGGGGTGGCGCTCACGGCGGTCCACGGGGAGGGCCGGGTCTTCGTCCGCGGGGAATACTGGAATGCGACGAGCGAAAGTCCGATCGAGGAGGGGGAACCGGTGCGCGTGAAAGGGATCCGGGGCCTCATTCTGGAAGTCGAAAAAAGAGGCGTATCGGAGGAGGCGAAATCGTAAAAGGTCCGGATACGGATTTTTCACGAAGCCGCCAAAGGAGACGAAATCGCAAGGAGACTGAGCAACGCTTTTTCGAGCGGCAAAGGAAAAAGCTCCATAGGCAAGGCGCCCGACTCCGGACGACGGAGGCGTACTCCCGGTACGCCGCAGGGAGGAGGGAGGAAGGGCAACGCGGCATATGGACTTTTTACGAAGCCGCCAAAGGAGGAAACGAAATGATGTACACCATCCTATCCCTGGTCATCCTGGTCCTCTTGTTCCTGGCGGCGGCCATCCGGGTCCTGAACGAGTACGAAAGGGGCGTCATCTTCCGTCTCGGCAGGGTGATCGACGTAAAAGGCCCGGGGCTTATCATCCTCATTCCCGTCATCGACCGCATGGTGAAGGTGGACATGCGGATCATCACCATGGATGTGCCCCCCCAGGACGTTATCACCCGGGACAACGTGTCCGTAAAGGTGAACGCCGTCATTTACTTCCGCGTCATGAACGCCAACCAGGCGGTCATCGAGGTGGAGAACTTCCTTTATGCCACGTCCCAGCTGGCACAGACCACCCTGCGGAGCGTCTGCGGCCAGGTGGAACTGGACGAACTCCTGGCGGAGCGGGAAAAGATCAACGCCCACATCCAGGAGATCCTGGACCGTAGCACCGATCCCTGGGGGATCAAGGTGTCCACGGTGGAGGTGAAGCACATCGACCTTCCCCAGGAGATGCAGCGGGCCATGGCGAAGCAGGCCGAGGCGGAACGGGAACGGAGGGCGAAGGTGATCAACGCCGAAGGGGAGTTCCAGGCGGCGCAGAAGCTGGCGGAAGCCGGGGCGGTCATCGCCGAGCAGCCCATCGCCCTGCAGCTCCGGTACCTGCAGACCCTCGTCCAGGTGGCCTCGGAAAACAACTCGACGACCCTCTTCCCCATTCCCATCGATCTCTTTCGGCCGTTCCTCGATATCTATGAAAAGGCAAGGAAAAAGGAATGATGATGGAAGAAGGCCGGGCGCCGGCACGCGATTTCGTTTGACAACCGATTTCATTGTTTATATAGGAGATGGCCATTCGGCCTTTCGTCCGGCGCCGCCGAGCGGCGCCGCGACCGGGAGGCGAAGCGGGGGGCTCGTTTTCTCGACAGGATGAACGCCTGCTGACCGCCGGAGCGGCGGTGCCGGGGGGTATCGCGCCGAAAAGGCGGGGGAAGGGCGGCCGCGGGGAACCGCGGGGGGTGAAACCGGGTTCCCGGAGAAAAAAGGGAGGACATTGTGAGCATGGAGACGATTGTTTCGGTAAAGCCGCTTCTTGCCGTTGCCGTTTCTCTTTTCGGTTCCCTTCTGATCGTTCTCTTCCGGGAGAATGCGAACGTCCGGGAGTTCTTCACCTTCGTCATCGCCGGCGTCAAGCTCTACATCGTTTCCTCCATGGTTCCCCTGGTGCTCCAGGGAAAGACGATCGTCTTCACCCTGGTTGAGATCCTGCCCGGGGTGGGGATTTCCTTCCGGGTGGACCCCTTGGGCATGCTCTTCGCCCTGGTGGCCTCCTCCCTGTGGATCGTCACGACATTCTACGCCATCGGCTACATGAGGCCCCTTCACGAGCATTCCCAGACCCGGTTCTATACTTTTTTCGCCCTCGCCCTTTCGTCGGCGGTGGGCGTGGCCTTTGCCGGGAATCTCGTCACCCTGTACCTGTTCTATGAAATGCTTTCCCTTTCCACCTATTCCCTGGTGACCCATCACCAGGACGGGGCCGCCCGGTCCGCGGGCCGGAAATACCTGACCTATCTGATGGGGACTTCCATCGCCTTTTTCCTCCCGGCGGTCATCCTGACCTATCTCTACACGGGGACGCTCGATTTCTCCGCCCAGGGCATCCTCGCCGGGAAGGCCTCCCCGGCGGCCCTGACGATCCTGTTCCTCCTCTTCATCGCCGGGATCGGGAAGGCGGCCATCATGCCCATTCACTCGTGGCTTCCCTCGGCCATGGTCGCCCCGACGCCGGTGAGCGCCCTTCTCCACGCCGTCGCCGTGGTGAAGGTCGGCGTCTTCTCCGTTCTGAGGGTGTGTTTCCACGTGTTCGGGATCGATCTCCTTCATGCCCTGTCGCTGGACGTGGTCCTTCTGTACCTGATTTCGGTGACCATCGTCACCGGTTCCCTTTTCGCGCTTCGCCAGGACGACCTCAAGGCACGGCTGGCCTATTCGACGGTGAGCCAGCTTTCGTACATCGTCATGGGCGGCGGCCTCCTGAGCATCATGGGCATGACCGGCGGCATCGTGCACATCGTCATGCACGCCTTCGGGAAGATTACCCTCTTCTTCTGCGCCGGGGCGATCCTCGTCAATACGGGGATCAAGAAGATCAGCGAAATGAAGGGGATCGGAAAAATGATGCCCGTGACGATGACGGCGTTCTTTCTCGGGTCGCTCAGCGTCATCGGAATCCCCCCCTTCGGAGGGTTCATCAGCAAGTGGTATCTCGCCCTGGGAACCATCGAGTCCCACCAGATCCCCATCCTCGTCGTACTCCTGACCAGTTCGCTCCTGAACGCGGCCTACTTCCTGCCCATCGCCTACAACGCCTTCTTCTCGAGGGGGGGACAATTCAACGACAACACGGCGGTCCGGGAGGCTCCCCTGTTCGCCGTCGTCCCGCCGGTCTTCACGGCGGCGGTTTCGTTCGTCCTTTTCATCTATCCGTCCGTATTTCTCGAGCTGGCACGGATGGCCGCCAGGGGTTCCTTCGGCGTCCATTGACGGGTACCGGGGAATAAAAGATCGTCGTTTTTTGCCGCCGCCGGATTGGTCCTCATGAAATACAAAGCGGACCCTTTCAAGATTGTCCTGGTGGGAGGAGGAAAAGCCTCGCTGGAATTTCTTCGTATCGCCCGCTTTCCGGCGGGCGATACGAAGGATCTCGAGGTCCTGGGGATCTTCGATCCCGACCCCCGATCCCCGGGCCTTCGTTATGCCCGTTCCGCAGGCATCGCGGTCTTTCCCTCCCATCTCGACCTTCTCCGTATCGGCGGGTTCGAGGCCGTCCTCGTTCTTTCGGAAGTATCCGGGATCCTGGCAAGGGTCCGCAGGCGGAAGCCCGCCGGAGTCCGGGTCATGGATTCCCGGGAAGCCGCCGTTTTCCTCGACCGTCTCCGGGTCCGGAGGGAAACGCGGGTGTTTGAAAAGGCCCTAGGGGACGCCATGGGGAAACCGGCGTCGGGACCGGACGATCCGGAAAAGGATGTGGCCGCCGCCCTCAACCGTTATTCGTCGAACCTCCTGAAGATCATCGAGGAAAGGAACCGCCAGGTTCACGGGGTTGAAAAAAGACGCCTCCACCACGACCGGGTGGTTTCCCAGATCGTCCGGGGAAGCACGATCCCCATGTTCGTCATCAACCAGAAGCACGAGGTGACCCACTGGAACAAGGCCCTGGAGCGGGTCACGGGCCGCCTGGCGGAAGAGATGGTCGGCACCCGGGATCAGTGGAAGGCCTTCTATCCGGTGAAGAAGCCCTGCCTTGCCGATCTCGTGGTGGACGGCAAGGACGAACAGGAGATCCGGAAGTTCTTCCGGGACCGGGCGAAACCGTCGGAATACCTGAAAGGGTCCTACGAGGCGGAAAATTTCTATCCCCGGATGGGCCCTTCGGGCAGGTGGCTCTATTTCACCGCCGCCCCGATCCGCGGGATGGACGGGAGAATCCTCGGGGCCATCGAGACCCTCTGGGACACCACCGCCCAGCGGGAGGCCAGGGAACGGCTGAAGGAAATCGAGGCCATCGAGGCCTCCATCCTGGACACGATCCACATCGCCGCCCTGGTGCTCCGGGAACGGCGGATCATCTTCGCCAACGAGGCGGCCGAGTCCGTCTTCGGGTGGAAGGCCGGAGATCTCGTCGGGCGGAACACGAGGATCCTGTATCCCAGCGACGCCGTGTACGAGGGCGTGGGGAAGGACTTCTACCGGGCCCTGGAGACGCGGCGCACCTTCCGCGGCGAATATCCCTGCGTCCGGAAGGACGGCCGGGAGATCCTCTGCGTGGTCCGGGCCTCCCGGATCGGGGAGCGGCTCCGGGAACAGGCCATCGTCGCCACCTACGAGGACATCACCGAGCGGAAGAAGGCGGAACAGGAACTCGTGAGCCGGGAGAAGACCCTGTCCCAGATCATCGAGGGAAGCACCATCCCCACCTTCGTCGTCAACCGGGAACACACGGTTACCCACTGGAACCGCGCCATCGAGCGGCTGACGGGCAAAACGGCGCGGGAGATGGTGGGGACGCGGGACCACTGGAAGGCCTTCTACGACGACCGCAAGCCCATCATGGCCGACGTGATCGTGGACCACATGCCGGAGGACGAGATCGCGAAGCTTTACGGCCGCCGCTGGCGCAGGTCCGCCCTCATCGACGAGGCGTACGAGGCGGAGGACTTTTTCCCCCGGATGGCGGAAAAGGGGAAGTGGCTCTTTTTCACCGGGGCCCCCCTCAAGGGCCCCGACGGCGCCGTCACCGGCGCCATCGAAACCCTCTGGGACACCACCGACTCCAAGCTTCTCCAGCAGGAACGGGAAAGGCACCTCCGACAGATTTCCACCCTGGGAGCCATCACGAGCGCCATGAGCGAATCCCTGGATCTGGAGGAGCGCTTCCGCGCCGCGGCATCGGGCATTCTCGCCAACCTGGACGTGGACAGCGTGATCCTCTATATGCGGGAGGCCGGCGGAGACTGCCGGGTGGCTTATTCCAAGGGGCTCGCCGAAGGATTCTACCCGGCGGGATCCGGGGTCGGAGTGGACAGCGTCGTCGAAAAGGTGATCCGGAGGGGAA
Organism: Syntrophaceae bacterium UBA6252; assembly: GCA_002441265.1. GTDB lineage: Bacteria > Desulfobacterota > Syntrophia > Syntrophales > UBA6807 > UBA6807. Next base: position 38,659 of record DJVQ01000040.1, on the reverse strand, counting down.
GGGCGGTGTTCTTCGAGAATGTGGACGAGGAAAGCGCCCCCTTCGAGGCCTTCGTGGACAAGGAGCACCTCCGGTCGGCGGCGTACCTCCCCCTCACGTCGAAACATGACGTGATCGGCGTCATCCGGGTTTCGAGCCGCCGGAAAAAATTCTTTTCCGAGGAGGACAAGAACCTTCTCGCCCTGGTCTGCAACCGGGTCGCCCTCGCCATCGAGAACGCCAGGCTCCACCAGGAGGCGAAGATGTTCGGCCAGCGCCTGGAAATCAAGGTCCGGGAAAAAACGGCGGAACTGGAACAGTCCTACCGGGAGATCCGGCAGTCCGAGGAACGCTACCGGACCATGTTCGACGCCGACCCCAACCCGATCCTCATCGCCGACCGGAAAACCCTGTCCATCCTCGACGTCAACGCGACGGCCCTCGACTGCTATGGATTCACGAAGGAGGAATTTCTCGGCCTGACCTTTCCCGACCTCCTCTTCAACAGGGACCGGGATCTGATGGAGGACCTGCGGAAGATGACCCCGCACCAGTCCCTGTTCCACTCGAAGAAGCTCGTCCGGAAAAAGACCGGCCTTCCGTTTTACGCCAACATCCACATCCGGGCGGCCGAGTTCATGGGGAGGGACTGTTTCATCGCCGCGATGCCGGACGTCACGGAAACGGTCAACCAGGAGGCCAGGCTCATACAGGCGGGCAAGCTGGCCACGCTCGGGACCATGGCCTCGGGGATCGCCCATGAGATCAACCAGCCGCTCAACGTCATCCAGGTCTGCTCCGACTTTCTCATGAAGAAACTGGCCGGGGGGGATGAACGGTGCGACGACGAAGTCCGGACCATGGCGGAGGAGATCGGGAAAAGCGTCCAGCGGGCCGCCATGACCATCAAGCACATGAAGGACTTTTCCCGCCAGTCCGAGGTGACCCGGGACAGGGTTTCCATCAACCGGCCCATCCTGGACGTCTTCAAGATCCTCGGCCAGCAGCTTCGGGTCCATGACATCGAGGTCGTCCTCGATCTTCAGGAAGACCTTCCCGACATCCTGGGGGACCACAACCGCCTGGAGCAGGTCTTCATCAATTTCGTCAACAACGCCATGGACGCCATGGACGAGAAGAAATTGAGATTTGACAGCGGAGGTGAAAACAAGGTACTGACCATCCGTTCCTTCCGGGAAGGAGACTCGGTGATCGTCACGATCGGGGACACAGGGATCGGGATTCCCGAATCCAACCTGGACAAGATCTTCGAGCCCTTTTTCACCACCAAGGAAGTGGGGAAGGGCACCGGGCTGGGGATGAGCATCAGTTACGGAATCGTCAAGGATTACGGCGGAACCATAGAAGTCCGGAGCATAGTGAACCAGGGGACGACTTTCCGGATCGCGTTCCCCGTTCTGAAGGAAGAGACGCATCCCACATGATGGAAAACAGACTGCTTTTGATCGACGATGAAGAGGCCATCCTCAGGGTTCTTTCCATTTCCCTGAGGCATGAAGGCTACGTGGTGTTTACCGCCCTGAACGGAAAGGAAGCTCTCCAGGTCTTCGAGAAGGAGAACCCCGGCATCGTTCTCACGGACCTCAAGATGCCCGGCATGGACGGGCTCCAGGTGCTGAGAAGGATCAAGGAAATCAATCCGGACACGGAGGTCATCGTCATCACGGGCCACGGGGACATGGACTCGGCCATCGACGCCCTCCGGTTCGGCGCCTCCGATTTCATCAACAAGCCCGTCCGGGACGAGGCCCTGCGGATCGCCCTCGACCGGGCCCGGGAGAAACGGGAGTTGCGGCGGCAGCTCCAGGCCTACACGACGGATCTGGAGCAGATGTGCCGGCTTGCAACGGAGGAGGTGCGGCGGAAGTCCGAATTCCAGGACAAGCTCATCACGAGTTCCAACGACGGCATCGTGGCCACCGACGAGCGGGGGCTCATCATCCTGTTCAATCCGGGAGCGGAGAAGATCTTCGGGTATTCCCGCCGGGAGATCGTTGAAAAAGTGGGTTTCGAGCAGATCTACCCGGAGGACGTGGCGGGGGAGTTCCGGAGCGGGTTCCGCCGGAAACGGGACAAGCGGGGATGGGGCTGGAAGGAGGTTTCGATCCGGGGGAAGGGGGGAGAGATCGTTCCCGTCCGTTTTTCCGGCACCCTCCTCTACGAGGGGGAGAAGGTCATCGGAAGCGTCGGTTTTTTCCAGGATCTCCGGGAGATCAAGCGCCTCCAGAGGGAACTGGTCCAGTCGGAACGGCTGGCCGCCATCGGGCAGACGGTGGCCCGCCTCGCCCATTACATCAAAAACATCCTGACGGGCCTCCAGGGGGGCATGTACGTTGTCAACATTGGTCTTGACAAAGATGACATGGATAAGCTAAAAGCGGGATGGACTATGGTCCAGAGGAATATCGGCCGCGTTTCCGATCTCGTGATGGACCTTCTGACCTACTCGAAGGAAAGAGAACCGGAATACCGCGAATGCTATCCCAACCAGATCGCCGAGGATGTCTGCGAGCTCATGGAAGTCAAAGCGGCCCAGAACCAGATTGAGATGGTCCGGGATTTCGATCCCTCCATCGGGCGGGTGTCCATGGACCCCGGCGCGGTTCACCGCTGCCTTCTGAACCTCGTGTCCAACGCCATCGACGCCTGTCTGTTCGACCTCAGCGAGAACAAATCGTGGAAAGTGTCCGTGCGGACCGGGAGAGAGGGGGAAAACGCGGTTTCCTTCCAGGTGACGGACAACGGGGCGGGCATGACGGCGGACGTGAAGAAAAAGCTCTTTTCGGCCTTTTTCAGTACCAAGGGGGGGAAGGGGACCGGTCTCGGTCTTCTGGTAACCCACAAACTGGTCCAGGAAAACGGCGGGAGGATCGAGGTGGAATCGGAGCCCGGGAAGGGGTCCACCTTCACCCTGCACTTTCCCTATCGCAGGGAGGACGGCGGAGGAAGCGGAACGGAGCCTCTCGCCGCGAAAGAACACTAACGACCATCAGGGGGTGGTTATGTCGAAAAAGATCCTTACCGTGGACGATGATCCCGATATCATCGTATTTGTGAAAACGGTTCTCGAAGAGAACGGCTACGAGCCGCTCATCGCGAGGAACGGGGAGTCCGGCCTGATCATGGCGCGGGCGGAGAAGCCGTCCCTCATTCTTCTCGACGTTCTCATGCCGAAGCAGAGCGGCATCCGGATGTACCGGGAACTGAAGAGCGATCCGGAACTGAAGGACATTCCAGTGATCATTCTTTCGGGGATCGCCAAACGGACCTTCCTCCGGTCGCAGGAAGCGCTGACGGAATTCGGGGACGAGCCGGTTCCGGACCCTTCGGCCTACATCGAAAAACCCGTCGATCCCGGGGAGCTTGCGGAAACCATCGCGCGTTTCGTGAAATAATAATCAGACGGGGGCCGCCCCCCCGCCTGACGCAAAAGAGAGGATTTCAAGACAGGACATGAATACCAAAAAGCTTCTTTTCGTGACCCAGTTTGAGGAATTGTGGTTCGACGCCCTTCAGTCCCTCATGGACCTGCGGAAGGCGGGGTTCAATCACGTCGTGTTTCTCCATGTCATCGAGAGAGACAAGGTGGCCATGCGGCGCGGGAAGGGCTACCTCAAGGACGAGGAAGTCAAACTGCGGGAGATCGCCAACGTCCGTTTCATCGACTGGGCGGAAAGCCTCTTCGAACAGGGCATGGAAGTGGGAGCTTACATCGTCGTGGGGAACGTGCTGCCCAAGATCGTATCCACCGTCGAGGAAGAGAAGGTGGATCTCGTGGTCACGGGCCGTCATAAACGGGGGAAAATCCAGGAACTGTACGCCGGGTCGGAAACGGTGGAGATCCTCCGGAGGACCTCGACGCCGGTTCTCGTATACAAGTACATGCTTCCGTCGGGAAAGATCAACGAGAAACCCTTCGAACAGCCGCTCATCGCGCTGGACTGGTCCGACTCGACGGACCGCATCGTGTCGTACATGCTGAACTTCAAGGAAATCATCCGGAAGGTCGTGGTGGTGCACGTGGCGAGCGACAAGGAGCTGAAGGGGCCTTCCGCCATGGAGATCCAGGCGATCCGGAAGGCAAACCGCCAGAAACTGGAAGAGGTCTGCGAACGGTTCCAAAAGGAGGGAATCGACGCGGAACCTCATTTATATATCGGCAGCACCTGCGAGCAGCTCGAAAAAGCCGCCCAGGAAAGAGAAGTGACCATGATTGTCGCGGGGGCAACAGGGCAAAGCAAACTGAAAGAGTTTTTCCTGGGCAACGTAGCCCGGAATCTCGCGGAAAATTCAGCATTTCCAACCTTGCTCATCCCTGTTCAAATGAAGGCCTGAAGCCTTTGAGGAACATGGAGCAGCTGAAGTAATGAAACCGACAAGGTTACTTTGTACTTCAGGGGGGGAAAAATGCCTTTTTTTACCCTCCTCCCTGGGCAAAATCGCCGACTTTCACAAAGCAGGCGTGACGGAAGTCCTCTTTTACGGCATCGATCCGCCCCCGGCATGGAAGGAGACCCTGGGCAAGGTCTCCATCACCGCCAGGGCGATCCCGCCGGAGGGGGAGGGGGCCGTTTCCGTTCTCCGGACGGCGGAAAGGGAACAGGTTTCCCTTCTCGTCATCCTGGCGGGAGACGGAAAGGAAGAGGGGGACTCCTATCCGGGAACCCTCCTGAAGGACCTGATCCGGGATGCCGGCCTTCCCACGCTGGTGGTCCGTGAAAACGAGGGCGGTGACGGGAAGGGCGGACTTTTCTCCCATGTCGTCCTCGGGACGAACTGGACGGAACCTTCGGAAAGAGCCCTCGCGTTTCTCTTCGATTTCAGGGAATTCATCGTCGAGATGGAAGTCGTCCACGTGATCAATGAGAAGCTCACCGTACGGGATATGCGGGAGCTCAAGGCGAAGCTGACGGATACGCGCAGGCAGTGCCTCGACCTGGACATCGACGCGGAGGCGCATTATTACGCGGGGGATACGGCGGAGGAAATTGTAACCTCATCGAGAGATTACAGGGGGTCCATGATCGCAATAGGGGGGAGCACGGAAAAACCGTTTCTCAGAAGACTTTTCGAGGAAGACCCCGTGCTCGGGGTCGTGAAACGGTCTCCGATTCCCGTCCTGATCGTCCCCTGATTCCCCTGTCTTTTCAAATGGAAGAGAGGAAACGGGCATGGAAGTGACCCTTCTCGTGCAGGCGGCGGACGAATCTTTCACCATCCTGGAGAAGGCCAGGGTCCGCGCCGTCGACTTGATGAACACGGCGGCGAAGCTGACGTCGGAAACCCGGTGGATGGAAGAGAAGCGGGTGCGGGCCATTTTCCGGGGAGCCCGGGAATCCCGGGCGGGACTGCAGAACTTCGTGGTGACCTTCGTCATCCTGTTCGTGTTCTGGGCCCTTCTTTCCGGAAAGTACGACGCCTTCCACCTCTCTCTCGGGGTCATCTGCACCGGCGTCGTCGCCTGGATGGGCCACGAACTCATCTTCCATAACGTCCGGGCGGGCGACATGCGGGTCATCGCCTGGAGATTCCTCAAGTACATTCCGTGGCTCTTCCACGAGATCGTCGTGTCCAATTTCCATGTCGCCCGTCTCGTTCTGTCGCCCAGGCTTCCCATCGATCCGAACCTCATCCGGTACCGGACGAAGCTGGAGAGCGACACGTCCATGGTGACCCTGGCGAATTCCATCACGCTGACGCCGGGGACGATCACCATCGCCATCGAAAACGGCGAGTTCATCGTTCATGCCCTGGACCGGAAGGTCGCCGACGATCTCAACGCCGGGGCGATGGAAGACCAGGTCGCCCACATCTTCATGGAAGCGGACCACATCTACATCCAGGACGTTCTCGACGTGGCGCGGATTTTCGCGGCGCTGAGATAACGGAGAAATCTTATGATCTACCGTGGCGAAGACATCATCATCCGGACGATTTCGAGGATGCTCATCCCCTTCATCCAGCTGTACGGGCTCTACGTGATCATGCACGGCCACTACAGCCCGGGGGGCGGATTTCAGGGGGGGGTCATCCTGGGGGCGAGCCTCATCCTTCTCCTCCTCGCCTACGGGTACCAGGACGCGAAATCCCGGGTCCCGGAGAAGCTTCTGACCGTGTTCAGCGGCGTGGGGGTCTTCATCTATGCCGGCACCGGTTTCCTCTGCCTCGTCCTTCTGGGCAATTTCCTGGATTACGCCATGCTCGCCAAAATCCTCCACACCGATGCCGCCCACGCCCGCTCCCTGGGGATCCTGAGCGTGGAGATCGGGGTCGGCATGGCGGTCATGGCCGTCATGGTGTCCATTTTCCTCGACATCTCCACGGGAGGGGTGCTCCCGGGGGAGGAAGAGGAGAAGCAGAAAACCGCGGAGGAGGCCTGAGATGCAGACGTTCTTCCTTGCCGTGGCCCTCGGGATCTGCTTCCTCGTCTTTCTGGTGCTCTACCGCGTCGTATACGGTCCCGGGGTGTTCAACCGGGTGGCGGCGATTTCCGCCGTGGGGACGAAGACCCTGATCATCCTGCTGATCGTCGGGTTCCTGTACCAGCGGGTGGACATGTTCGTCGACATCAGCATCGTTTACGCCCTGCTCAATTTCATCGGCTGCGTCGCGGTGGCGAAATACCTGGAAATGGAACGGTAATCCCATGGAAACCATTCAGAACATTCTGGCAGGCCTGTTCCTTCTCGGCGGATGCTTCTTCTTCGCCACGGCCACGGTCGGGCTTCTGCGGTTCCCCGATTTCTTCACCCGCCTTCACGCCACGGGGAAGGGAGACACCCTGGCGGTGACCCTGTGTCTCATCGGGCTGGCGATCCATTCCGGGCTGAACATGACGAGCGTGAAGATCCTGCTGATCGCCGTGTTCATGTTCCTTGCCCAGCCGACGTCCACCCATGCCATTTCCCGGGCGGGGGTCCGCTGCGGACTCGAGATCTGGCGGAAAAAGGAAAAGGAAGGGAACCCATGACCGTCCCCATCGACCTGGTGCTTCAGATCTTCATCATCGTGTGCGCCGTGGCTTCCATCGTCGTCAAGGACCTTCTGAGCGCCGCGATGATCCTGGGAGCGTACAGCTTTTTCATGTGCATCATGTGGGCCCAGATGGGAGCGGTGGATGTGGCCTTCACGGAAGCCTCCGTGAGCGCCGGCATCGGTACGATCCTGTTTGTCGCCGCCGTGATGAAGACGACAAGGAGGTCCAAGGATTGAAGTTCTTCGGATTTCTCATCACGCTGCTTACGGGGGCCGTCCTGATCTACGGGACGCTGGACATGCCCGCATACGGGGATCCCGACTCTCCGGCCAGCCGGCACGTGTCCCCCCGCTACATCGAAATGACGGAGATCGAGACGGCGACGCCCAACATGGTCACTTCCATCCTGGCCGATTACCGGGGGTACGACACCATGGGGGAGACCACGGTGATTTTCACCGCCGGAATGAGCTGCATTTTTCTCCTGAGAAAGAGGAAAAGCTGACGGGCCTGCGGACCGGAAACGCCGGCCGCCGGGAACTGGGGGCACCATGATCGAGCTTGTCATCGCGAAATACAACTACTGGATCTACGTCATCCTGATGATGATCGGATTCTACGCCATGATCGTGAAAACCAACCTGGTGAAGAAGATCATCGGCATGAACATCTTCCAGACGGCCATCATTCTCTTTTACATCTCCACGGCCTATAAGATGGGAGGGGCCACCCTTCCCATCATGACGGACGCCCAGGCCCACGGGCACGAGGCCGTCCTGGTGGACGGGGTGATCAACCCCCTTCCCCACGTCCTCATGCTGACGGCGATCGTCGTCATGGTGGCCACCCTGGGAGTCGCCCTGGCCATCGTGATCCACATCTACCGGAGGTATAACACCCTCAACGAAGACGAAATTCTGAAGGTCATGAAATGATACTCGAACAGTTCCCATTTCTTGTCCATTCGGCGCCGGCCCTCATCATCGTCATTCCCCTGATGTTCGCGCTCCTCACGCCCGTCATCGGCCTGATCAGGAGGGAATGGACGTTTCCCTGGATGCTTCTGGCCCTGCTTCTGGCGACGCTCTTTTCCGTGACGGCGCTCCAGGACGTCATGAGAAACGGCGTGATCCACTACCGGATGGGGAACTGGGAACCGCCCTGGGGGATCGAGTACGTGGTCGATCACCTGAACGGGCTGATGCTCGTTCTCATCTCGGCCACCGCCCTGCTCGTGGCGGTTTACGGAAAGAAAAGCGTGGAGCAGGAACTGCCGGGCAAGGAAGTCTATTTCCGCTGCATCTTCCTGCTTCAGGTCACCGGATTCCTGGGGATCGTCATCACCGGGGACGCCTTCAACCTTTACGTGTTTCTCGAAATCGCCTCCCTCGCCGGCTACGCCCTCATCGCCATCGGGGAGGACGGCGCGCCCTTCGCGAGTTTCCGGTACATCATCATGGGGACCATCGGCGCGTGCTTCTATCTCCTCGCCATCGGCTATCTTTACATCGTTACCGGTTCCCTCAACATGGCCGACCTGGCGCGGCTGCTCCCGCCGCTTTACGGTTCCAAGGTCGTTCTGACGGCCTTCGCGTTCTTCATGGTGGGCATCGCCATCAAGATGGCCCTCTTTCCTCTCCATGTCTGGCTTCCCGACGCGTACACCAAGGCCCCGTCGGCGGTGAGCGCGCTCGTGGCGCCGCTCATGACCAAGGTTTCGGTCTACGTCATGATCCGGATCCTTTTCGGCGTTTTTGCGCCTTCCTTCTCCATCAGCGTCGTCCCCGCCATGAAGATCCTTCTTGTCGCCGGGATCGTCGCCATCTTCACCGGCGCCATCCTTGCCCTGGCCCAGAAGGACTTCAAGCGGATGCTCTGCTACATCATCGTCGCCGAGGTGGGGTACATGGTAGGCGGCGTTGGGCTGGCCAACACGACGGCCCTGAGGGGAGCGGTCCTGCACATCGCCAACGACGTGGTCATGACGGCGGGTTTGTTCGCCGTGGCGGGGATCATCAATTACAAGATGAGGGAACACCGTCTCGACGACTTCAAGGACATGTTCAAGCGCATGCCGTTCACCATGGCCGCCTTTGCGACCATCGCCCTGTCCATCATCGGCGTGCCCCCCACGGGCGGCTTTTTCAGCAAGTGGTATCTCCTCCAGGGAGCCCTCCAGGAAGGAAGCTGGATTTTCGTGGCGGCTCTTCTCTTCTCGAGCCTCGTCAACGTTGTCCTCTTTTTCCGGATTTTTGAAATCGGCTACGGGTTTCACGGCGACCACGGCCATTCGGCCGGGGGGGACGGAGGGGAGGCCGTGGCGATCCGGGAGGCGCCGCTCAGCATGCTCGTTCCCCTCATGATCGCGGCGGCGACCATCGTGCTCCTCGGTTTTTACAACCAGGCCCTCATCGGAAAGATCATCCAGTACGCCGTCCCGGTTCTCTGACCGGGCGGGACAAAGGGGCGTTTCCTTCGCTTTGGCCTCGAAAAGCGCAATTTTCTTGACACCTCCCCCCCGTGACGCGTACATTCCCCTGGAAACACACGGGACCGTGTTACGGGAAGGGGATCGGGTGCTCAAAAAGACGGCGAAACAGATTGCCGGGTGGTTCCTCGTTGTTCTTGGCATAATCGGGCTGTTTCTGCCCGTTCTCCAGGGGATTCTTTTTATCGCCCTCGGGCTCGGCCTTCTCGCAGGAGAAAACGAATCCATCAGGAATCATCTCCATCGCTGGAAAGCGAATCCTCCCCCGTGGTTTCCCAGGAGCCTGGGAGCATTCCTGTGGAGGGGGAAACGGGATGCCTGAGCCGCTTCACGATAAACCGTCATTTCCGGACCTTCGGGACCGGTGGAAGGAGTATTGTCACGATGAATGATCGCTGGTTCAAGGGAATCGGCCTGTTCCTGATTTTCGTCATGTTCTGTCCCGCCTTCGCCGGCGACAGGAAGGTCGTCGCCGTTCTTCCATTTGCCGTTCACAGCGGGGAAAATATCGATTACGTGAAAAAAGGCGTCTGGGACATGCTTTATTCCCGGCTTTCGGCGGGGGGCGAACTCGAACTCGTCAGCAGGCAGGCCGTCCAGGATGCCTTGGCGAAGCTGAACAAGCCGGATCTGCAGAACGACGACGTCCTGCGGATCGGCGGCAGTCTCGGCGCCGATTACGTGGTCTGGGGAAGCATCACGAAGTTCGGGAACAGCCTGAGCCTCGACGGAAAACTCATGGACGTGGCCGGGGGCGGATCCCCCGTCGGCGTCTTCGAACAGTGCAAGAGCCTCGACGAGGTCATCCCGAGAATCGGGGATTTTGCGGGCAAGATCCAGATGCACGCCCTCGGCAGGATTCCCGAAACGGCCCTGCCCAGGCAGGAGAGCCCGGCGCCCGCGCCGTGGCAGCCCGCGTCCGCCGCGTCCGGGGAAAAGGGCTCCGGCGCCGCCCAGGCCCTGAAGACAACGGAGGGCACCTTCACATCCATCATCAATCCGGACCTCATCAACGCCCCGGAACCCATCGACAGGAAGGGCTTCTGGATGACCCAGCGGTATTCCTATGAATTCAAGGGGATGGACATCGGCGACGTGAACGGGGACGGTCTGAATGAGACGGTCGTGATTTCCCCCACCATCGTTCACATCTTCATGCGGCAGGACAAGGCGCTCGTCCCCGTCAAGAGGATCGACGGGGGCAAATACGACAGCTACATGACGGTGGACATCGCCGACATCAACGAGAACGGAATCCCAGAGATCATCGTCACGAACATCGTCGGAGGCGTTCTCCGTTCGTTCGTCATCGAGTACCGCGACGGCGAGTTCCAGACCATCGCCTCCGATCTCCCGTATTTCCTGCGGGTCATTCACACCCTCGGCCGGCCCGTGCTGATCGGCCAGGTGAAGGGCCTCGAAAATCCCTTCGATTACCCCATACACGAGATTATCTGGCAGGGCGGGACCTATGAAAGGGGCAAGCGGATGCCCATTCCCGAGGGGCTTTCCGTTTACGGGCTTGCCATGGACAGCATCGACGGGAGCGACCGGCCGAAGCTCGTGCTCCTCGACGATTACGACCGCATCCGGATCTATACGCCGACCATGAAACGCATGGATGACCTCAACATCCTGGGAGGCAGCGACGAGCTCATCTGGAAGAGCGACGACTACTACGGCGGAAGCAACAACGCCTTCAACCGGGCGCTCACGACGGCGCAGCGGGATTCGGGCCAGACCATGGAAGAGGAGTCGGACGCGACGGATTACGTCAAGCTCCGCATCCTGACGTACGACCTGAACGGGAACGGGAAGAACGACGTGATCATCGTGAAGAACATCTCCCCCGCGGGCAGGGTCTTCAAGAACCTTCAGCTCTTCACGGCGAGCGAGATCTACGATCTCGAATGGGACGGGCTCGGCCTCTCGGAGAACTGGAAAACGAAAAAGATCCAGGGGTACGTGGCGGACTACCAGGTCAAGGACATCGACAACGACGGGGAAAACGAGATCGTCCTGGCCCTTGTGGTGTCCTTCAGTGGATCCCTGCGGCAGAAGAGCGTGCTGGTCGCTTACGACTTCACCGTTCAGGCGATGACCCCCTGAGCCGGCAAGGACCGGCGTCCGCGGGGTTCAAGGTCTTCCTTGACATCACCGCCGGAATCAGGTAAGAGACCCGTTACCTTGCCATAGGGCGGTGTAGCTCAGTCGGTCAGAGCATGCGGCTCATATCCGCAGTGTCCGGGGTTCAAATCCCTGCACCGCCACCAGAAAACAACGAAGGCCCGCCTTTCCAGGCGGGCCTTTTTCGTCCGCCGGTCCCCCGGAGGCTGCGCCACGGGGGACTTTCTTTTTTATTTGACTGTACCGGATATCCGGTATACTTATCCCCGTGGCGGCAAAACCGCCCGGCGGAAGCCGCCGGGATCGCCGGAGGGCGACATTCCATCCTTTTCCCTCCGGAGAAAGGAGAAAGAACGTGAAAGGCCGTTTGGGCAATTCGAGAGAAAAAATCATCGATGCGGCGGAACAGGTGGTTCTTCAGGAAGGAGCGAGGCATCTGACGCTCGATGCCGTGGCGTCCAGATCGGGCGTGAGCAGGGGCGGTCTTCTCTACCATTTTCCCGGAAAGGAGGCCCTTCTCATGGGGATGCTGGACAGGCTGCGGAGCCACATGGCCGAAAGAATGGCAAGGAAAAGGGCCGGGATTCCGGCGGGACCGGCACGGGAAGCGGTCGTCTTCGTGCGTTCGGCCTTTGACGAGGGCAACGACAGGAAAAAAGGGGTGACGGCGGCCGTTCTCGCGTCGGGAGCGCACGACCCGAGGCTTCTCGCGCCGGTCCGGGAGGATTTCCGCCGGTATCTCCAGGATCTCACCAGGGAGGGGCTCGGTTTCGAGCGCGCCGCGGTGATCTTCCTGGCGACGAACGGAATGAAATTTCTGGAGACGTTTTCCATGTCCCCCTTCGATGAGAGGGAGCGCCGCGACATCATCGCGGCGCTGGAGGAACTTGCGGGGGAGGGTGCGTCTCCGGGAAAGGAGACGCATCCCGCCGGGGAGTGAGGCTCAAGGCCGCAGGGAGACCCCGTTTGCCGGGGCAGGGAGATCTGAGAAGCGAAGAACGGGCGGGGGACCCAGCCGCCGGGCACGACCCCATGGTGGAGGGGGACCCCACGGGAGATCATGCGGGACGGCAGCCGGACGGGCCCGCCTTTTCACAACGGCGGGGGCCTTCTGGGGGGCCCCGCCCGTTTCTTCAGCTTTTCCAGAAATATGTCGAATTTCTTTACCTGTTCTCCGGACATCTTTTCCCGGATCCTGGGAAAGCCGTCGTCAAAGACCGCCCGGATCTGGGGATCGAAGGTTTCTCTCAACCGGTCGATCCGGCCGTCCATATCCTCGAGGATCGTATGGATTTCCGATCGCTGACGGTCCGTCAGATCCAGTTCCTTCGACATCTCCCTCAGAAGGATCTCCGAATGTGCCGGATGGCCCTTTTTGACGAACTGGGAAAGACGATAATGTGTGTATTGGCGGGATCCCAGGACACCCGCCAGGACCCCGGCAAGGAAAACGAGGAGCACAACGAGCCATGTCGCCGATCTTCTCATGATGCCTTCTCCTTAAACCCCGACCCCCAGAAGTCTTGCCACCGTGTACGCCGTCGGATGCTCGATGAACTGCTTCGCCAGTTCGTATTCCGGGAAAAATTCGGTGGTGAAGAGCGTGATGCCCAGGATGAGAATCAGGATGCAGGCGGCGGGAACGAGACGCCACGCGATCCGATAAAACTGCTCCCCGAAAGCCGCAGGGATTTCCCGGGATGGAAGCCCTCGAATATGATCCATGACCTCCGCCCGCCATGCGCCGCCGAGAGGGGCCGCATCGCCGCTTCCGTAAGCATCGCGCAGGGTTTTCCGGATCCTTTTCAGATCTTCCTCGGTGATTTTCATTGCCGTTCCCCCCGTTCCGACAGCCGGGACAGGAGCGCGCGGAGCTTCCTCCTGGCCCGGAAAGAACGGACCTTCACGTTGGCCGCGGTCCATCCCAGGAGCGCGGCGGCCTCCTTCACGGAATATTCCTGGAGGTAGACGAGTTCCAGGACCATCCTTTCCTCTGCCGGGAGCCTGTTCAGCGCCCAGTCAAGGATTTCCTTTCCCTCTCTCCTGCTCTCGGTTTCCGAGCACATTCCCACCGCTTCGCCGGACAGGGCGTTTTCCAGCCATTCCTGGTGGCGTTCCGTGAGCGCGCTCAGGGGGACTTCCTTCGACCGGTAGCGGGCCCTCCAGTAATCGAAGCAGGTCCTGACCGCGATGGAGGCGAGCCACGGCTGGAAGCCCCCCGTCCCCTTGAACGTGGGAAGCGATTCATAGGCCCGGACAAACACCTCGTGGGCGGTGTCCTCGATCTCTTCGTAAGGAACGTGTCTTTTCACGATTCCCGCCACATAGCCGCCGTACTTGGAAAGGAGGGATGCAAAGGCGTCGGTTTCCCCGTCCAGGATCCGGCCGACGATTTCCACATCCCCCTTCGCGTCTTCGTTTTCCCGCATCGATTTCCGTGAGCGCTTTCCGATACCGAAACCAGTCTACCGGACAGGCTGCAAACATGCAAATCCCCTTCTTCCCGCCGGTGACGGGGCCCGGGCCGGCATCGCCTTCCAGTCATGCCCGGCCGTCCTCCCTCAGATCCGGTCCGGCGGTCCCCCGTGCCGGGGATGTTCCCGGACCCCCTCACGCTCCAGGCGGTCCAGCAGCGCTGCCTGTTCCGGCGTCAGGACGCCCGCCAGTTCCTTGCGCATCTTCATGGGAAGGACGAACAGTTCCTCCCTGATGGAGGAAACGGCCTGGAAATGTTTCCGGAGGGCTTCTTCGTCGATCTGACCGGACGGCGCCGCGGCGTCCGCCGGGACCGGTAGCTCCCGAAGCCGCAGGCGGCAGTTCTCCCGGGCGTTCCGGTACCGGCCGGCGATCTCGAGGATCGCCGCTTTCTGCTCCGCGGTCAGGTCAAGACGGGCCGCCGTCTCCAGCACCAGCACCCAGCCGGGGTCGTGACCGCCGGGAGGAGGGCCTTTCCGTTCCATGGACGAAGCTTCTGTGATAAGAAAGAAAACCGAGAAAACGGCCAGGGAGGCGAGAGAGATTTTCCATTTCCGGTTCATGGCGGCGCTCCTTTCACCGAATGATTCTGTCTTGTAAGTCGCCGGAACGGGGAAAAAGGTTACAGAGATTTCTGTAACCTGCGGGAGCGTTCCCGCGACTATAAAGAAGCAGTCGTAAAGAAAAGGAACGTTTGTCATGGTATGGATACGTAGGCGGGAGGGAAGCCTTACATATTTAGGGATCGGCGGGCTTGCCGCCCTGATCGCTCTCGAGGGGTGCGCAACGGTCGGACCGGATTACGCCGCACCCGAACTGTCCCTTCCGGCGGCCTGGCATGCCGGATCGCAAAGCGGACTGCCGCCCGGATCGGCGGATGAATCCGCCCTGGCCCTCTGGTGGGACGCCTTCGGCGACCCCGTCCTTTCGGACCTGATGAACCGCGCCGTGAAGGGGAACCTCGATCTGAAGAAGGCCGCCGCTTCGCTGCGGGAGGCCCGGGCGCGAAGGGCGATCGAACGGGCGGGACTGTTCCCGGCTGTCGATGCCTCGGGATCGGCGACGAAGAGCAGCAGCAGCGAGGAAACGGGAAGCGGATCGGAAAGGGAACTCTACCGGGCGGGATTCGACGCCGACTGGGAGATCGATCTTTTCGGCGGCGTCCGCCGGTCCGTGGAAGCGGCTGGGGCGGATCTTCAGGCGAGCGTGGAATCGCTGAGGGACGTCCTGGTCTCCCTGACCGCCGAGGTCGCCCTGAATTACGTCGATGTGAGGGCCTATCAGGCGAGGCTGGCCGCCGTGGATGAGACGATCCGGCTCCAGGAGGAGACCCTCCGGCTTACCGAGGCGAAGCGCCAATCCGGCCTTGACGACGGGCTTGCCGTCGAGCAGGCCCGTTACAGCCTGGAAAGTTCCCGCGCCGGACTTCCGGCGCTACGGGCGTCGCTGGAAGGGGCGAAATACCGGCTTGCCGTGCTGCTGGGTCTGGAACCGGGGGCCCTTCTCGAGGCGTTGAAGGAAAACGCCCCCATTCCCAGGGCGCCGTCCGCCGTCGCCGCCGGCGTGCCGGCGGACGTTCTCCGCAGGAGGCCGGACGTCCGGCAGGCAGAACGGGAGCTGGCGGCGCAGACGGCGAGGGTCGGCGTCGCTACCGCCGATCTCTATCCGAAAATCACCCTGAGCGGTTCCATCGGGTTCGAGTCTCTTTCGTCCGACCGGCTCCTCACGTCGGGCAGCCTGTTTTACAGTATCGGCCCCTCGTTCTCCTGGGCCATTTTTCATGCCGGATCCATCCGGGCAAACATCGAGGCGCAGTCCGCACTCCAGGAGGCGGCCCTTGTCCAGTATAAATCGACCGTCCTCAACGCGCTGGAGGAAACGGAAAACGCGCTTACGTCCTACGGGAAGGAACGATCCCGGCGGGAATCCCTGGACGCGGCCGTCCGGGCGGCCCGGGAAGCGGTCCGCCTCGCCCGGGCACGGTACGAAGCGGGGCTGGACGATTTCGGGAATCTCCTCGATGCCGAGCGGTCGCTCCTCTCCTTTCAGGACCAGCTGGCGGAGAGCGAAGGCGCCGTCGTTTCCGACCTGATCCGGCTGTACAAGGTCCTGGGGGGCGGGTGGTCCCCCGGGAAGCCCGTGGGTGAACCTGATAAAAATCCTGAGGCGAATCGATGAGTGAAAAGATGAAGGAAAACCCCCTGGAAGACGTGATCCCGGAGACCGGCGCGGCACAAGGGAAGGTCCGGCCCTGGGTGCGCCGGCTTGCGATCCCGGTTCTGGTCCTTGCGGCCGTCGCCGTGGCGGTCCTCTGGATGCGAAACGGCGAAGAGGGCGCGGTCCGGTACCGGACGGAGGCCGCCCGGCGGGGCGACCTCACCGTCCTGGTCGACGCCAGCGGAACCCTCGAGCCCATCAACCAGGTGGACGTGGGAAGCGAGCTGTCGGGAATCATCCGGACCGTCGCCGTGGATTTCAACGATCCCGTCGAGGCGGGTCAGGTGCTTGCAACGCTGGACACGGACAAGCTCGAGGCGAAGGTCCTCCAGTCCCGGGCGAGCCTCGCCGCGGCCGAGGCGAAGGTTCTCCAGTCCCGGGCGGCCGCCGAGGAAGCGGAGGCATCGCTGGCGAAACTGAAGAAGGCCCATGAACTCAGCGGCGGCATGGTTCCTTCCCGGAACGACCTGGACGCGGCGGAATTCGCGCTCCGCAAGGCGGCAGCCGATGAAAAGAGCGCCGAGGCCGACGTCCGGCAATGCCAGGCCACCCTGGATGCGGACGAAACGGACCTGAAAAAGGCGTCCATCCGGTCGCCGATCCGGGGCATCGTCCTGAGCCGGGACGTGGAACCGGGGCAGACCGTGGCCGCCTCCCTGCAGGCCCCCGTGCTCTTCACCCTTGCCGAGGACCTCACCCGCATGGAACTCCATGTGGACGTGGACGAGGCCGACGTGGGCCGGGTCCGGGAAGGCCAGGAGGCCACCTTCACCGTCGACGCGTGGCCGGACCGGACGTTCCCCGCCCGGATCACCCAGGTCCGTTACGGTGCAGAGACCACCGGCGGGGTCGTGACGTACAAGACCATTCTGAGCGTGGACAATTCGGATCTCCTCCTGCGGCCGGGCATGACGGCGACGGCGGACATCGTCGTTCAGAAGATCGAAAACGCGGTCCTCGTCCCGAACGCGGCCCTCCGGTTCGAGCCGCCGGAGGCGCCGGCGACGGTGGAGGAGAAGAAGTCCGGCGGCGGTCTTGTGGGGAACCTCTTCCCCCGGCCGCCCAGGCAGGAAAAGACGGTGACGGAGCGGGAGGAAAACCGGTCGTCCCGGCAGGCCCGCGTGTGGGTGTTGAAGGAGGGGAAGCTTACCCCCGTTTCCGTCAGGACCGGCGGAACGAACGGCTTTCTGACCGAAATCGTGGAAGGGGACGTGGTTCCCGGAATGGAACTGGCGGTCGGCCTCGGAGGGACCAAATCATGAACGGCCGTCCGGATGCGGCGGCGGACGCCTGGAACGGGGTCCTGGTCGCGTTTTCCGGCATCGTCAAGACCTACGGCATGGGGGACGCCACCGTCCACGCGCTGCGGGGGATCGATCTCGTCATCCGTCGGGGCGAGTTTCTTGCCGTCATGGGCCCGAGCGGTTCGGGAAAATCCACCTGCATGAACATCCTGGGGTGTCTCGACACCCCGACGAGCGGCACCTACCTGTTCCAGGGGATCGACGTGGGCGCCCTTTCCCGGGAGGGCCGGGCGCTCCTGAGGCGGCACCGCCTGGGCTTCGTGTTTCAGGGCTTCAACCTGCTCAACCAGTCGTCGGCCCTGGAAAACGTCGAACTCCCGCTCATCTATCGCGGGCTCCAGCCGCGGGAACGCCGCCGGAAGGCCCGGGAAGCCCTCGAGGCCGTCGGTCTTCTGGACCGGCAGTCCCACACCCCGGGCGAGCTTTCGGGGGGCCAGCAGCAGCGGGTGGCCATCGCCCGGGCCATGGTCATCGAACCGGCGCTCCTCCTGGCCGACGAGCCGACGGGAAACCTCGATTCCGGGAGCAGCCGGGAAATCATGGAACTTCTCACCGCCTTCAACGAGGACCGGGGGATAACCATCGTCATGGTGACCCACGACGGGAATATGGCGGCGTACGCGAACCGGACCATCCATTTTCTGGACGGCCGGATCGATTCGGAAGTACAAAACGGAGACGAACCGACATGATCCGGGAAACCCTCCTGCTGGCCCTCCGGGCGATCCGGCGGAACGTTCTGAGGTCGTCGCTCACCATTCTGGGAATCGTCATCGGCGTGGCGTCGGTGATCGCCATGGTCACCCTGGGCGGGGGGGCGACGGCGCAGGTGTCCTCCGAGATCGCGAGCCTGGGGAGCAACATGCTGCAGGTCCGTCCCGGCCAGGGTTTCCACGGACCCGGCGGGGCACGTTCCGCCGCCCCTTCCTTCGACCGGAAGGACGTGGAGGCCATCCGCGGCCAGGTGTACGGCCTGGAAGCGGTTGCGCCGGTTTCGACGGCGGGCCTTCAGGCGGTGTCAGGCAACAGGAACTGGTCCACGTCGGTCCTGGGGACGACGAACGAATACTTCGATGTCCGGGACTGGCCGCTGGGGAGCGGGCGCATCTTCGGGGAAGGGGAACTGCGTTCCGGGAAAGCGGTCTGCATCCTCGGCACCACGGTCGGCAGGGAACTTTTCGGAGACGGCGATCCCCTGGGGGCCTCCATCCGCCTGGAGAAGCTTGCCTGCACCGTGATCGGCATCCTGGCTTCCAAGGGCCAGACGAGTTTCGGACAGGACCAGGACGACGTCGTCATCATTCCCCTTCGGACCTTCCAGAGAAGGATCGCGGGAAGCACCGACGTGGAGGCCGTTTACCTCTCGGCCCTGGACGGCGTTTCCACCACGTCCGTGAAGCAGGACATCGAGGGCCTGATGCGGGAGAGACGCCGCATCGCGGAGGGAAAGGACGACGATTTCCACGTCCGGGACATGCAGGAAATCGTCACCGCCCTCACCGGGACGACCCGGGTGCTCACCGCCCTGCTCGGCGCGGTGGCGGCGGTAAGCCTCCTGGTGGGGGGGATCGGCATCATGAACATCATGCTCGTTTCGGTGACCGAGCGCACCCGGGAGATCGGCATCCGGCTCGCCATCGGCGCCCTGGAACGGGACGTCCTTCTCCAGTTTCTCATCGAGGCCGTCGTCCTGTCCTCCTTCGGGGGCATCTTCGGCATCCTCTTCGGCCTCCTCATGGCCCTTGCGGGGGCCCGGGCCATGTCGGTCCCCTTCATCCTCAACCCGGGGATCATGGTCGTCGCCTTCCTGTTCTCCGTGGCGATCGGGGTCGCCTTCGGCTATTTCCCCGCGCGGCGGGCGGCCAGGCTCGATCCCATAGACGCCCTGCGCCACGAGTAACAGACGCACATCAACCTTACGGGGACGTTTCCGTTCCCGCCGGCGCTCCGGAAGGGGGCGCTTTCAGCCCTTCACGATGAAATAGAAGGCCAGGACGTAGAGGAAGGCCACGGCGAGAATCACCGGGACCCCCGACGGGATGACGTTCAACTGATCCAGCCGGTCCTGATTGCCGGGGTTTCCGGCCCTGCCGACGGCCTCCGCCATGCGGGACACGGGCCTCCGGCTGAAGTTGGACAGGAACGACGGGAGAAAGCGGATGAACAGGGCTTCGCCGATCCGGGCGACAAAAGCGGCGATCCCGGTGACGACCGTCAGGACCAGCCGGGAGCCCTTGCGGAAGAACCAGTCGGCGTCGAGATTGACGGCGCGCATCTCCGCCGGGTACAGGCCGGACATGAGGAGGAGGACGAAAGCCAGCGACGCGAAAAGCAGGAGCAGGGTCTGTCCCATCACGTGGGCCGCCGTGTACGGCTGGTAGTCGACGGGGAAGGGCATGAGGCTGTAGAGGGGGCCGGGGAACGCGCCGTTGAAGATGCAGAAGAAGGCGGCGATTCCCATGGCGGTGAGCATGTTCCAGGGGGCCTCCCTCGGCCTGAGTCCCGAGTCGTGGGAGAAGAAGGCGAAGAAGGGCACCTTGATGCCGGCATGTTCGAGCACGCCGGTGGAAGCGAACATGAGGAGGAACCACAGGAGGATCATTCCCCCGTGGGCGGCGGCGCTGATGATCATGGACTTGCTCACGAAGGCGCTGAAGAGGGGGAACCCCGAAATCGAGGCGGCCCCGATGATGCAGAAGATGCAGGTGGCCGGCATGGTCCGGTAGAGGCCTCCCAGTTCGGTGCACTTCGATTTGCCCGTCCGGTACATGACGGCGCCGATGGACATGAAGAGGAGCGCCTTGAAGAGGATGTCGTTCACCGCGTGGGAGATGGCG
Organism: Syntrophaceae bacterium UBA6252; assembly: GCA_002441265.1. Lineage (GTDB taxonomy): Bacteria > Desulfobacterota > Syntrophia > Syntrophales > UBA6807 > UBA6807. The sequence goes on along the minus strand of DJVQ01000040.1, from coordinate 18,235 downwards.
CCGTTGATGGCCAGTTCCGTTCCGATCCCGATCCCGCAGACCATGAATCCCACCTGGTTGATCAGGCTGTAGGAAAGAACCCTCCGAAGATCGTTCTCGATGACGGCGTACACCATGGCGAAACACGCCATGGCGGCGCCGATCCAGATCAGGAGCGGCGTGCCCGGGTAGGCCCGCGCCAGGACGTAGACCGCCGATTTGGTGGTCAGGGCGCTGAGAAAAATGATTCCCGTGATCGTCGACTCCGGGTAGGCGTCGGTGACCCAGGGGTGGAGAATGGGCCATGCGCAGTTGATCCCGACCCCGATGAAGATCAGCCAGGAAGCGAGGTTCCCCTCCTGGAGGCCGATGAAGGCGACGGCCGTGGACCCCGTCTGCTTGACGTGGAGGAGGATTCCCGCGAGAAGGACAAGCCCGCCGATGATGTGGTAGAGGGCGTACCGGAACCCCGCCCCGAGGGCCGCCCTGGTCCGGTTCGTCCAGATGAGGAAGACCGACCCGAGGGTCAGGAGTTCCCAGAAGACGAAGAGGGTCAGGAAATCGCCGGCGAAAATCACTCCGAGGGCGCTGCCCCCGTAGAAGAACGCCGCCATGTGCTGGAGGTCGTCCTTCACGTGGAGGGCGTAGATGAAGCCGATGAGGGCGGCCAGGTGGAACACGTAGCCGAAGACGAGGCTCAGCCGGTCGACCTGGCAGAGGACCAGCTCGTAATCCAGGAAGGGAACGGAAAAACTCGCGCCGGGGGAAAGGTGGACGAGATTGACGAAGCTCAGCACCGGCAGGAGGAGGAGCCATGCGCTCTTCAGGATCCGGTTCCGGAGGAAGGGAACGACGAACGCGCCGGCGAGAAAGATGGCGAAGGGGGGCACGGAATTACTCATAGTAGTCCTCCCGCCGTTTCACCAGGGGGCGGAGGATGTATTTCGCCCCGAAGACCAGGAAGACGAAGGCGACGAAACCGAAGACGGCGTAGAAGGCCGGCCAGTTCTCCCAGGGGAGTTCCCCGTGCTTCGCCGTGAAGAAGTCGGCGATGAGAAAAACGGCCAGGAGGATGTAGAACAGCGTGAAGAAGCGCTTCACGTTTTTCGGCTTGTCGAAGAGATACTCTTTTTTCATGAACGGTCCCCCGGAAAAGTTCCCCTTCCCGTCAAGATTACAGGGTACTCCAGAGAATGAAGGCGAGGTACAGGAACGCCGCGGCGAAAACGATCCAGAATTTCGACAGATACCCCGGAACGGGTTCATGCTCGAGTTCCATCAGATCGTGTTCCATCGTTGCGCCTCCATGGTATGGAAAGACCCCTGGCCTTTCCCTTTCCGGAAAGGCGGCCGGCCTTGACCTCTGAGTCGGAAGATTGCCCCCTGCGGCGTATCCCGCCGCGCTGCGAATTTCAAACCCTGTATCACATAATCCAAGAGCAAGGGAAAGTCAAAGGAAAAATGAGGCGGGTTCAGGGTTCCATGGACCGGGACGGGGGGGAGGGGAGCGGAAAATCCGGCCGGGAACGGGGCGTTCCGGGAAGCCCGGGTCCTTCCCGTTCCGGGGAACGGAAAGGACCCGCGGCATTCCGGCGAATGGTGTTATCCGAGTTTCTTCAGGAGGTCCGCCGAGACTTCCTTCACACCGGGAAGGCCGTCCACTTCGATGACCTTGACCCGTTCCTTGTAGAAATTGACGGCGGCCATGGTGCCCGTCTTCGTGTCGTAGTAGATGTTGTGCCGCTTGTCGATGGCGGCCTCGTCCTGGTCGTCGGCCCTGGCGGAAAGGGCGCCGCCGCAGACCCGGCAGACGACCGTGCCTTCCTTTTCCGCGGGCTTGATGGCGTCGATGAAGATGTTGTTCGGATGGTTGTTGTCGTTGGCGCACAGCCGTCTGCCCATGATCCGGTTCTTGGACGTTTTCCGATCCAGAACGATCTCGATGACGTAGTCGAGGGCCATGCCTTCCTTTTTCAGGGCGTCATAGAGGGCCTCGGCCTGGGCGAGGTTCCTCGGAAAGCCGTCGAGGAGCCAGCCTTTTGCGGCGTCCGCTTCCTTCAGGCGGTTCAGGATCATGGGGATGGTGATGTCGTCCGGGACCAGCTCCCCCCGGTCGATGAAGGCCTTGGCCTTCTTTCCCAGATCCGTTCCCTTCTTGATGTTGTCCCGGAAAATGACCCCCGTTTCGATATGGGGAACGGAAAACTTCTTCTGGACCACCGCGCCCTGGGTCCCCTTGCCGCTCCCGTTGGGTCCGAAAATCAGAATGTTCATATTTTTCCACTCCTTTCAGAGGTTTTATGGCCCGTTCCTGCAAAACCCCTTATAGGGGATTCCATCCGTTATGGCAAGCGGAAACGAAGGAGAACGGACGCCGGAACCGGGGACGTTTCCTCTATCTCCCCTCCGCCACGACCCGGACCTTGTCCCGGAGGTTGCCGAGATAGGGGCCCCGTTCCTGGAGAACGGCCTTGGTCTCCTCGTAATCGGACCGGAAGATCTCCTCCACCACTCGTTCCCGGTCGCCGTGATAGCGGTCGAGAAGGACGGCGATCCGGGTCCGGAACCGTTTCGCGCCGGCCAGGGATCTTTCCATGAAGTCCGAAACGTCGCCGTCCGTCAGCACGTAGAGGTGCGCCATGAGGAGGATCCGGACGTCCAGGCGGGACAGCCTTTCGAGGGAATCGTGATATGCCTCGTAGCTTGAGGAAAACTCGGACTGGACGAAGAGTTCCGTCGTGTACAGCCCCGCCGCCTCCCCGGGAACGAGGGCGCGGATCGCCGGAACGTAGAAGGAGAGGGAGTCCGCGGTGTGGCCGGGCGTGGCGAGGACCTCCACGGTCCATCCCCCGCCGAGGTCGAGCCGGTCGCCGTCCCGGAGGACCAGGTCCGTCCGGGGTTCCCGGAAGGCGACGTCCTCTCCCTCCGTCATGTGGGGGAACCGGGCCTGGCAGTCCTCGTTGAGCCTGCGGATCCTGGCGACGGTTTCCTCCTCCATGAAGAGGGCCTGCGCCCCGCCGCTGGATCCCGCCCTGAGGCGGGCCATCTTCCTTTTCAGATAGGGAAAGGCACCGCAGTGGTCGTAATGGGCGTGGGTGATCAGGTTCAGGAGGGGCCGTTCGGGATCTTCCCGCCCGTTTTCCAGGGCCCGCAGGTAGGCCGGCCCGAGAGCGCTGATGCCGGCGTCGAAGAGAACGGGCATGGGACTGGCCAGGAGATACGCGGGAAACAGCGTGTGGCCGACGGATTGAAGCCCGTCGGAGATGTTGCCGATGGTTTCGATGATCATGCCTGTTCGCCTGGGCCGTCGATTTTCCGGGGAGTGGAACCCGGCGGGCCGCCGGGCCGCTTTCGGACTCCCCGCACCCGGCCCTGTCCATATCCCTTTTTGCCGGTCCTGTCAAACGGAACCGTCCCGGAGAACGGGGAAAATGCCTGTAAAAAGAGCTTGTTCTTTTGGAAGATTCGTCATATGAAATACACAATTTCACGGCGGGGTTCGACGGAGCGTTGAAATCCATTCTCGTCATATCGGAGGACGGAAAGGTCTTCCAGCAGATCCGGGAGAGTTTCCGGGGGAAATTTCCCGTGGACCACGTGACCCGGATCGAAGGGGGCCTGGAGTCCCTGAAAAGAAAGCACCACGACTTCGTTTTCGTGGACCTGCCCCTTCTCAGGGCGTCGGCGCCGGGGAACGGGTACAAGGGGACCCTCCAGCCCTTCTGGATGGCCTTTCCCGACGTGCAGGTCATCGTCATGACCTCCCCCGAGGGGATCCGGGAGGCGGTCATGGCCGTCAAGGCCGGGGCGAGCAACTACCTCACCTATCCCATCAACCCGGAAGAAATGAAGTACGTCATGGAGAGCATCAACGAGTCCCTGATCGTCCAGTCCGAACTGGATTATTTCAGGGACAAGTTCTGGGTGGGCGACGTCCAGGACATCGTGACAACCCGGAGCCCGGAGATGCGGAAGGTTTTCGAGAAGGTCCGTTCGGTGGCGCCGACGAAGAGCACCGTTCTCCTTCTCGGGGAAACGGGGACCGGCAAGGGCGTCGTGGCGCGTCTGATCCACCAGCACAGCAACAGGAGGAACACGCGCTTCATCAGCGTCCATTGCGGCGCCATCCCCGACACCCTCCTGGAGAGCGAACTCTTCGGCCACGAGAAGGGGGCCTTCACGGGAGCGGTGCGGCGGCAGCTCGGCAAGTTCGAGATCGCCAAGGGGGGAACCATCTTCCTCGACGAAATCGGGACGATCACGCCGTCGGCGCAGATCAAGCTCCTCCAGGTCCTCCAGGACGGCATCTTTCAACGGGTCGGCGGGGAAGGGACCATCGAGGCGGACGTCCGGGTCATCGCCGCGTCCAACATCGACCTGAAGGCGATGGGCGAGGGCGGCGCTTTCCGGAAGGATCTCTATTACCGCCTGAACGTCTTTCCCATCGAAATCCCGCCCCTTCGGGAGCGGACGGAGGACATCCCCCTGCTCATCGACCAGTTCCTGAAGAAACTGAACCAGTCTTCCGCGAAGGAGATCAAGGGGGTTCACCCGGAGGTTCTGAAGGCCCTGGAACGGTACGGCTGGCCCGGAAACATCCGGGAGCTGGAGAACCTCATCGAGCGGGCCTACATCATCGAGTCTTCGTCGGTCCTCACCCCGGAGAGCTTTCCCGGCGAGCTGTTCTCCGAGGACCCGGTGCCCCCGGTGAAGCTGATCCACCGGTCCATGACGCTGGCCGACGCCAGGCAACTCGGCATCGAATACGCCGAAAAGTACTACCTCAAGGAGATCCTCGAGGAAAATCGGGGGATCATCGCGGACACGGCGAAGACCGCGGGCATCACCACGCGCCAGATCTCCAAGCTTCTGAGGAAGTACGGCCTTCGGAAAGAGGATTTCAAGGAGACGGGGGAAAAAGTGCGGCACCGGAAGGCCGGAACGCGTTAGAATCGCGAAGATCGGAACTTGAAATTCCGAAACATGAATATCGGAATTTAAAGTTCCGTTTTTATTTGTGCCGTGATTTCGAGCTCTTTTGCAGTTGCAGCGTCGCCGCGGGGGGGCAGGCGCGGACAATCGGAATTTTCGGTTCCACCCGGAAAAAGCCCCTTGCCGCTAAATGCAGGGATGACGAAGACTTGTGTTTCTGGTACGGCAGTTGCATAAATATAGGAACAAAATCGACGGAAAGGACCGTTCACCGGTGAAGGTTTCCATAGGCAGGATGCTGTCGGTCGTTCTTCCGGTTTTTCTTCTGTTCGCGGGGGTGCAGACCCTGTGGGCGGCGGAACCGGTGACCATCACGGGAACGGTGAACGAGGATTCCCAGATCGTGACCGACGACGGAACCGTTTATGAAGTCCTCGAAGGCGAAAAAGGCGCGGAGGTCTTCGACAAGACGGGAAAGACCGTCAGGGTGACGGGCGTCGTGGAGGAACTGGACGGCGACTTTCTGATCAACGTCCTTTCCTGCGAGGTGGTGGAGAAGAAAAAGTGATGACCTCGTAAAAAGGCCAATTCAACACTTTTTCGAACGGCAAAGGAAAAAGCTCCATAGGCAAGGCGCCCGANNGAAGGGCAACGCAGCATATGGGCTTTTTACGAGGCCGTCAAAAGTAGCATCCTTCCGGGATTCCCCCCGGGTGGGCAGGGGGATGGGATCCCGGGTCAATACGCCGGAAGGCGAAACGAAGGAGGTCAGTCAGAAAAATGGCCAATGACACCGCCATTATGGAAGAAGTCGAACCTCCCGGTTCCCGGAAAAACGTCGAAGAAGACGAACCTCCAGGTAAATCGGGGCCGTTCGTCGCAATTTCCGGGATAGGGGCCGCAATGCAACAGGTTTCCATTTCCAGAACGGAAACGGGAACGTCCCTTTCCCCCCAGAAGAAAACCCATGCACTGAAAGCCGTTCCGGCGGGCGAGAAATCGCTGCGCTTCAGGGAGAAGTTTTTTCCCGAGGCGACGGACCGGGAATGGAACGACTGGCACTGGCAGATCCGCCATACCATCGGCAGCCCCTGCGAGTTGGAGAAGATCGTGCGGCTCACCGACCGGGAAAGGCAGGCCCTCCGCCATCCGGAGGGGGCGCTCCCCTTTGCGGTGACCCCTTACTACGCGGCCCTTCTCGACGCGGACGACCCGTTCCAGCCGATCCGGAAGGCGGTCATTCCGGTCATCGACGAGCGGATCCATTCCCTGGGCGAGGAGGAGGATCCCCTTCACGAGGAGGGGGACAGCCCCGTGTGCGGCCTCGTTCACCGCTACCCCGACCGGGTTCTCTTCCTTGCGACGGACTTCTGCTCCACCTATTGCCGGTACTGCACCCGGTCCCGGATGGTGGGGAGAAGGAACAAGCGGGTGCCGACCCGGGAGCGCTGGCAGGCGGCCATCGACTACATCGCCGCGACGCCGGCGGTGCGGGACGTGCTCATCTCCGGCGGCGATCCGCTGACCCTGCCCGACGACAAGCTGGAGTGGATCCTCTCGAAGCTCCGGGAGATCCCCCACGTGGAGGTCCTGAGGATCGGGACCAAGGCCCCGGTGGTGCTTCCCCAGAGGATCACCCCCGCCCTGGTCCGGATGCTGAAGCGGTACCATCCGCTGTGGATCAGCATCCACTTCACCCATCCCGACGAGCTGACGCCCGAGACGGCGGAAGCCTGCCGGCGGCTTGCCGACGGGGGCATCCCCCTGCAGAGCCAGACGGTCCTCCTGGCGGGGATCAACGACGACCCGGACACCATGCGCAGGCTCGTCCAGGGCCTCGTCAGGATCCGCGTGCGGCCCTACTACCTGTACCAGTGCGATCCCATCGTGGGGTCCTCCCATTTCAGGACCCCCGTGGAAAAGGGCGTCGAGATTGTCCGGGCGCTCCGGGGATTCACGAGCGGCTTCGCCGTTCCGACCTACGTCATCGACGCCCCCGGCGGCGGCGGGAAGATCCCCGTCATGCCGGAGTACATGGTCGGCAGGGAAGGGAACGATCTCGTCCTCAGGAATTACGAGGGGGGGATTTACCGTTACCACGACGGGAACGACTTCGGCGAACCCCTCGGCGACGGCAATTACTCCATGAGGTCCCACTGAGCCGTGAGGATCGGGTTGACCTATGATTTGAAGTCCGACTACGTCGCCCTCGGGATGAGCGACGAGGAGGCGGCCGAGTTCGACCGGGAGGACACCATCGAGGCCATCGAGGGAAGCCTCCGGGAACTGGGCCACGAAACGGACCGGATCGGGCATGTGAAGAGCCTGGTGGGCCGCCTCGCCCGGGGCGACCGCTGGGACTTCGTTTTCAATATCGCCGAGGGAGTGGCCGGGTTCGGGCGGGAAGCCCAGGTCCCGGCCCTCCTCGAGGCATACGACATCCCCTACACGTTCTCCGACCCCCTGGTCCTCACCCTGACCCTTCACAAGGGGATGGCGAAGCACGTGATCCGGGACAGCGGGATTCCGACGGCGCCCTTCGTCGTCGTCGGGGAACCCGGCGACATCGCGAAGGTGAATCTTCCCTTCCCGCTCTTTGCCAAGCCCGTGGCGGAAGGGACGGGCAAGGGCATCAGCGCCCGTTCCCGGATCGAGACGGCGGAGGAACTCCGGGACGTCTGCCCGCAGATGATCCGGGAACACCGGCAGCCCGTTCTCGTGGAAACCTTCCTCCCCGGCCGGGAGTTCACCGTGGGGATCGTCGGGAACGGGAAGGACGCCCGGGCCCTGGGGACCCTCGAGGTGTTCCTCAAGGGGGGCGCCGAACCGGGTGCGTACTCCTATCACAACAAGAAGGAATACGAGACCGTCGTGGAGTACCGCCTCGCCGGCGACGGGGAGGCCCTCAGGGCCATGGACACGGCCCTTGCGTCCTGGAAGGCCCTCGGGTGCCGGGACGGGGGGCGGGTGGACCTCCGTTCCGACGGGCGGGAAGTTCCCCATTTCGTCGAGGTGAATCCCCTGGCGGGCCTCCATCCCGTCCATTCCGATCTCTGCATCCTTGCGCAGCGGGTCGGGATCTCCTATAAGGATCTCATCGGCGGCATCCTGGCCGCGGCCCTGGCCCGGTATCGCTGAAATCCCGTCAACGGAAAAAGGTGTATGAAAGCCCACCGGATCGGCATTGTCCACAATGTCCCCGCAAGCGGGGATTACGTTTTCTCCGCGTCCTCGGAGGATGTCCTCGTCCAGGCGAATGCCGTCGAGAAGGCCCTGCGGGAGCTGGGCCACACCCCCTACCGGGTTCCCTTCACGAGGGACCTGGGGGAGTTTCTCCGGATCATGGATTCCATCCGTCCCCGGGCCGTCTTCAACCTGTGCGAAACGGTGGACGAAGACCCCCGGTTCGCCGGGCACCCCGCAGCCGTCTTCGAACTCATGGGCGTTCCCTTCACCGGATCGCCGTCGACGGCGCTCACGATTTCCACGGACAAGATCCTGTCGAAGAAGCTGCTCGAGGCCTCGGGGATTCCCACCCCCCGTTCCGCCCGCGCGGCCGGGGGGGCCTTGCCGGACCTGTCCGCCCTCCGGTTTCCCGTCCTGGTGAAGCCGCGCCTGGAGGACGGGAGCATCGGCATCGACCAGGAGTCGGTGTTCCGGGACGAACCGTCCCTCCGGGGCGCCCTGGACGGGTTCCTGAACCGTTTCGGGGACGTCCTCGTGGAGGAATACATCGAGGGGAGGGAGTTCAACATTTCCATCATCGGCTTTCCCGAGCCGGAGGTGCTCCCCCCGGCGGAAATCGATTTTTCGTCCTTCCCGAAGGATCTGTTCCGGATCGTCGGGTACCGCGCCAAGTGGGACCCCGCCTCCTTCGAATACAACCACACGAACCGGGTCTTCCCGGAGCTTTCCGGGGATCTCGTGAGCCTTCTGGGGAAGACGGCCCGGGCGTGCTTCGATCTCTTCTCCCTCCGGGACTACGGAAGGGTGGACCTCCGCCTGGGGCCGGACGGGATCCCCCGGGTCCTGGAAGTCAACGCCAATCCCTGCCTCAGCCCCGATGCGGGATTCGCCGCCGCCGCGGCGGCGCGGGGGACGGATTACCGTTCCCTGGTGGAAAAACTGCTCGACGCCGTTCTCAGGAGAGCCTGACATGACCATCAAACCGGTGATGCCGGAGGACAGGGAAAGGATCCGCATGATCCTTCTGCAGCGGAACGTGTTCAATCAGATGGAAGTGGAAGTGGCCCTGGAGGTCCTGGACGACTATTTCCGGAAAGGGATGGAAAGCGGCTACGAGACCTACGGGTTCTATTCCCCGTCGGGGCTGGCGGGCTACATCTGCTTCGGCTCCATCCCCATGACCGACGACCGCTACGATCTCTACTGGATCGCCGTGGACGAGGGGGTGTCGCAACAGGGGGTCGGAAAGGCCCTCCTCGCCTTCATGGAGAAGAACATCGGCGACAGGGGGGGGCGGAAGATCTACGTGGAGACGTCGTCCACGCCGCCCTACCACCCGGCCCGGTCCTTCTACCGGAAGAACGGCTACGCGGTCGCCGCCGTGCTGAAGGAATACTACCGTTCCGGGGACGACAAGATCGTTTTCCTGAAGGACCTGCCTTCCTGATCCACCCGTCCGGGACGGACAGGCTTACCCTTTCTTTCCCCGCGGATCGAGGTACCGTCCGGTCCTGTCGGGGTGGAACGCGATGACCTCCCCCTCCCGCGTTTCGATGACGCCCTCCCGTTCCAGCTCCGCGAGAATCTCTCCGATCTCGGGAACTTCCCGGCCGGTGCGGCGGGCGAGGTCCGCCAGGGCCGCCTCGCAGGAAGGAAAAGGCCATTCCCTCGTGAAATAGAGGATCGTGAAGAGCTTCATCCACTCCCCGCTCAGGTCCTCCAGGGACTCCGTGGTGTTTTTCAGGCGGTGGGAAAATTCCCGGAGGAAGAGGAGGGAGACGCCCGTGCTCTGGAGGAGCAGCCGGTGGAAGGTCTCCTCGTCGATGACGGCGATGATGCTGTCCTCGACGGCCACGGCGGAAGCGGTCCGGGGCATGTCGGCGAGGAGGGCCATCTCTCCGAAATATTCTCCGGGCCCCATTTCGGTGAGGATCTTCCGGATCGGTCCCGTGCACTTTTCCACCCGGATCCTTCCCGAGAGGATGTAGTACATCTCCCGGCCCTGCTCCCCCTCGCGGAAAACGAAGGCGTCCGTCCGGTACACCTTTCCGAATCTTCGCAGAAGCCGTTCCTGGTCCTTCATCGCTTTCCCCCCGGGGCGAGAAACATCTTTTCCAGAAGAAGGAGGTCGCGCCTCCGGTACGAGGCGACGAACTCGGCGCAAAGAAGAAGGATCACCCCCACGTAGAACACCCAGATGATGAAGATCATGACCGTCTCGAGGGACCCGTAGATCAGGTGGTACCGGGAATAGTTGGAGATGTACCAGGTGAAGACGTGCTTGCTGATTTCGGTCAGGCAGGCGAAAAGGGCCCCTCCCGAGAGGGCGTTCCCCCAGGAGATCTTTCCCGACGGGATGATCTTGTAAACGAGGGAGAAGAACAGCATGGTGATGAGGAAAGGCAGGAGGATCCTGAAGACGATGTCCAGGATGGAGGCGCCGAAAGTGCCCACTGCCGAGCCGGGGATCATGGGATGCTTCGCCATCACGGCGCCCAGGTAGGTCACCCCGATGATGAGAAACATCATGACCCACCCCACGGGGATCATGGCGATGGCGGTCAGCTTGGACATGAGAAAGTTCCGGGGTTTTTCCACCCGGAAGATGACGTTCATGGCCGTCTGGGCGGAATCGAAGATCAGGGAGGACGACCAGGTGAGGAGGATGATCCCCATGGAACCGATGACCTTCATGTTTTTCTGGATCTCGTCGAAGTACCGGAGAATGTCCCCGGAGAAGTAGGGATGGAAACTCTGGATGAGCCGGGTGAGGTCGTCCACGAAATGGGGGTTCGACCCGAAGATGAATCCGGCGATGAACATGGTGAGCATGAGCAGTGGGACGATGGAGAGAATGAAGTAGAAGGCGATGGCTGCGGCCATGTTCATGTCGCCGTTCACGAGGAAGTTCATCGCCCCGTCCTTCAGGATGTCCAGGGCCGTGGCCGTTCGAAGGGAAAGTTCGGACGTCGTTTCTTCCTGTGGCTTGCCGCATTCCATGGTATGGAATCTCCCCCTGCTTATTCGATCCCCAACCGGGACAGGGCGGCGTTCAGGATTCCTCCCGCCGCGACGGCGGAAAGGATCATGAGGGCCGTTGATTTCAGGAGGTCCTTGAGCCCCAGTTCCCGCCACAGGACGATGAAGGTGGCGACGCAGGGGAAGGACATGGCGAGAACGACGCTGCCGACGACGAGTTCCCTGCCGTTCAGCTGGAGCAGGCCGAGCATGCCCATGGCGACGTCCTTCCTGAGAAACCCGATGAGGAGCGCCGTGATGGCCTCCGCGGGGAGGCCGAGGATGCCCGTCACCACCGGCGCCACCAGCCGCGCCAGGAGGCCGAACAGGTTCGTCAGGTAGAGAAGGTTGACCACCAGGACCGCCGCGAGGACGAAGGGAACGGCCTCCGCGAGAAATCCCCGGATCCGCATCCGGAGCTTCTGGAGAAGCAGGCTCCACGGGGGGATGCGGTAGGGGGGGATCTCGATGAGGAGTTCCGGGCTTCCTCCCTTCATGAACCGGTTCAGGATCATGCCGAGGAGGACCCACACCAGGAGAAGGGTTCCGTAGACGATGAGCAGATAACCCGCCCCCTTGCCGCCGACGAGGCCGAGGATCATCGCCTGGAGGGAGGCGCAGGGGATGGCGATGGCCACGAGGGTCGACGCGATGAACCGTTCCCGCTTGCTTTCCAGGATCCTCGTCGCCAGGATGGCCGGGACGTTGCATCCCAGGCCGAGAAGGGTGGGGATGATGGCGAATCCGTGGAGGCCGATCCGGTGCATGGTCCTGTCCATGAGGATGGCGAGCCGGGGAAGATATCCCGAGTCCTCCAGGAGGCCGAGGACCAGATAGAACGAGGTGATGTACGGGAGCACCATGGCGAACGAGACGTACAGACCGCTGGACAGGACCCCGAAGGACTGGACGAAATCGATGGCGCCGTTCACCTTTCTTCCGATGAGGATGTCATGGAGGACGCCCCCGCCCCCGAGGAACGCGCTGAACCGTTCCAGGACGGGAAGCCACAGGACCTGGAAAAAAGGGTTGAACACGTACGCGATGAGCGATTCCCCGATGAACCGGATCACGAAAAAGGAAAGGGCGAGAACGACGGCGGCGATGAAGTATCCCGACAGGGGCTTCACGCTCCAGTCTTCCAGCCTCTCGAACCAGCGGTGGTGCTTGTGGGAGATCTGCTGGACCCGGACAACGATTTTTCCCACCTGGGACCAACGTTCGTCCCGGGTCCTGGGGGGGTGACCCCCGGGCCGCGCCCCGGGAAGGGCTTCCACCAGCTCCAGGATTCCCTGCCCGGAGATGGCCGCCGTGGGAATGACGGGCACCCCCAGGAGTTCCGAGAGGAGGCCGGGATCGATGTCGATCCCCCGGTGCCGGGTGTCGTCCCACATGTTGAGGGCGACCACCACGGGAACGTTCCGTTCCAGGAGCTGGAGGGTCAGGTAGAGGTTCCGCTCCAGGTTGGTGGCGTTGACCACGTTGATGACGACGTCGCCCGTTTCGAACATTTCGGAGGCCACCCGTTCCGCCTCCGAACTGGGATCGAGGGTGTAGCAGCCCGGGACGTCGATGACCTCCGATTTCCGGCCGTGGGCCTTCAGGTAGCCCTGGGTGTATCCGACGGTGGTTCCGGGATAGTTGGAGGAGATTACGTGGACGCCGGTGAGACGGGAGAAAAGGACGCTTTTCCCCACATTGGGATTCCCCATGAGGAGGATTTTCATCGGGTGCTCCCGTTGACCCTCACGAGAACCCTTTCGGCCATGCCGTATCCCAGGGCCAGGCAGGCCCGGTCGATTTCGATGGTTACCGGACCCCTTGAGGAAACCGCGCTGGTTTTCAGGATCGTTTTTCCCGGAACCATGCCGATGGCTTCCAGGCGGCGCGAAAAGGCCTCCCCCCCCTGGATCTCCACGATGGTTCCCCTCTCGTTGACTTTCATATCCGCAAGGGACTTCAGGACATCGTTTGTGGTCGTCATAAAGGTATATATACTTTCTGTTTCAATGAATATGAGATCCCATCTCATAGAGGCAGTTTCGCGCCCTGTCAAGAAATATAGCAGAAAAATCGAAAAAGAACAAACCATTCTCGATGTTTATAACTTATTGCCGAAGCCGGGCATTCATGATACCCTTTGCGGCAAAAAATACGGAGGATCGCCGTGAAAATCGCCGTGTCATCCACCGGTCCCGGGCTGGAGGACCTTGTCGACCCCAGGTTCGGCCGGTGCCGTTATTATCTGATCGTGGATCCCGAGACCTTGGAGCACGAGACCGTCGAAAACCAGGGCAGAAGCATGCAGTGAGTGGCCAGGGGAACGGCTACCGGGAATCTCGTAGCCGGAAAACAAGTGGATGCCGTGGTCACCGGCCACATCGGGAGAAAGTCGACGGGGGTCCTGAAGGATGCGGGAATCCGCATCCTTCAGGGAGCCTCCGGCAGCGTCCGGGACGCAGTGCGGATGTACCGGGAGGGGGGCCTGACGGAAATCTGACCGTGTCCCCGCCTCGCCGTCAGAACGAGTGTTCCTTGCCGGGAAACACGCCCTGGCGGACCTCTTCGACGTATTGGCCGACGGCCTCTCTCATGGCCGTGTTCAGGGCGGCGTACTTTTTCACGAACTTGGGCGTGAACCGTTCGAACATGCCGAGCATGTCGTGGACCACCAGGACCTGGCCGTCGCAGTGGACGCCGCCGCCGATCCCGATCGTCGGGATGCGCAGGGCCTTCGAGATCTCTTCCCCCAGGCCGGCGGGCACGCATTCGAGGACGAGCGAAAAGGCCCCCGCTTCCTCGAGGATCTTCGCGTCCTCCAGGATCCTTCTGGCCGCGCTTTCCTCTTTCCCCTGGACCTTGTATCCCCCGAGCTGATGGACCGACTGGGGGGTGAGCCCGAGGTGCCCCATGACGGGGATCCCCGACGCCACCATCCGCCGGACCGCTTCCGCGAATTCGCGGCCGCCTTCCAGCTTCACCGCATGGGCGTTGGCTTCCTTCATCAGCCGGCCCGCGTTCCGCAGGGCGTCCTCCGGAGAGATCTGGTAGGACATGAACGGCATGTCCGCGATGACCATGGCCCGCTTCACCGCCCGCGCGACGGCCCTGGTGTGGTGAATCATGTCCTCCATGGTGACGGGGAGGGTGCTGTCGTAGCCGAGGACCGCCATCCCGAGGGAATCCCCCACGAGGATCAGGTCCACCCCGGCCTCGTCGACGACGGCGGCGGTGGGGTAATCGTAGGCCGTCAGCATGGTGATCTTCTGTCCCTTCCGTTTCATGTTCCCGATGACCGACAGCGTCACGGGATTCAGTTTGACTTCCTTGCTCATTCCTTTTTCCTCCCTTTCAGAATGGATCGGATGGCTTCCGCCTTTTCCGGGGTGACGGATTTCTTCTTTTCTGCCACGTCCGCGGCGATGTCGCCCAGTACGCGGTAAACCTCCAGGTAACGGGGAATGAGATCGCCGAAGGCCCGGATGTGCCGTTCCACCGTTCCGGCGTCCCCGCGGGCGATAGGGCCGGTGAGGGCATGGACGGTCCCGTGCTTCTCGATGTTCCGGATCGTTCCCAGGACCAGGGGCCAGTAGGCCCGGATGGCCTCACGCTCGTCGATTCCCATGGTTCCGGCGATCTCGGCCACCATGTGTATCAGCGCGATCAGATAGTTCGAGGCGACGCAGGCCGCCGCGTGGTAAAGCGCCTTTCTGGACTCGGGGACGAAGAAGGGCACCCCCCCCACGTCCCGGACGAAACGGACCGCCCAGTCCCGGACGGCCTCGTCCGCCGTGATCCCGAAGGTGCTTCCCGGGATGGAGGAGACGGCGTCCTCCACGCTGGCGAACGCCTGGAGCGGATGGATGCTCGCCACGGAGGCGCCCGCCCGGGCGGCCTCCTCGAGAAGGTCGAGCCCCCCGGCGCCGCTCATGTGAACGACCTTTTTCCCCGGTCCCACGGCGCCGCTTTTCGAGATCCGCCCGCACACGGAGGCGATGATGTCGTCGCGGGTCGTGATGAGGACGCATTCCGCCAGGGCTGCCGCCTCGGACGGGTCCTCGCAGACTGTGCCCCCGGTGAACTTGAGGTTCCGGAGCACGGTTTCCCTGGAGGAGCCGGCAACGGCGGCGATGGTGTACCCGGCGGATCGAAGAAGCCGCCCCATGGCGGCCCCCACTTTCCCGAGCCCGATGATGGCGATGGTGTCCCTATTCTCCGGCACGCCTTCTTCCCCTTCGTTCTCTGTCCTGGATCCTGCGAGGGGCGCGGACGACGCCGGAAGGAGCGCATCCTTTGAATTGTTCGCGGATGGGTTCTTCTGGCATGGGTCCCGTCTCGGTCCCGTCAGCGGGATCCAAGCGGTATGTCGGTGAAAGCCGTACCACAGGGAAAAGGCCTTGTCAACCCGAATCGACGGCAAAAAAACCTTTCAGGGTCCGTTTCCCTGCCTCACCCGTCGGATTTCCCCCGTAACACCGGACTTCGAGACACGGCGATTCGAACCGCGGCGATGATATCGCCGATGCACCCCCGGGCTTCAGCCCCGGTTGAAACCCCGATTCAGACCATGGCCATTCCATAAACAATGTAGTCCGGGGCTTCAGCCCCGGTTGATGCCGGGGCATCCCGCCCCGGTAGACACCGTACCCGCCGTCTTGCCCCATGAGTCCCTCCACTGGAGGGGCCTGCCCGCGACTGCCGTGGTTGGCGCCTCCTGCCAACCGGTTCCACTTTTCCGCTTGATCCGGTCTTTTTCCGGGATCTTCAATAACGGCGCCTCTTTCAGGCCGCCCAGGTTCATGCCGGCGGGCGGCCGCCAACGATCCCCTGCCAATCGGGGGCCGTTTTCCGTTTTCAAAATTTCTGAGTTTCCCCTGTATTGTCATATAGTTATACCCTGGGCACGGCTCTTGCTCTATAAGACGGCGCACCCCGGCCGCGACCCTCTCCAAGGGGGGACCCCCTCCCCGAAAGAGGGGGAAGCGGCCCGGGGGAGCTCTTTCGCAAAAGGGGGGTTCCATGAACATCCGGTCCCGAGGGAGCATCGCCGTTTTCCTGATATCCTGCGTTTTCTTCCTGTTTGTCTTTGCGGCATCGACGGTCCGCGCCGATTACGGGCAGGGGGCCGGCAGCGGTTCCCCCGCCGCCCCGGGGCCCTCGGTGATCGTGATCGACTCCGGGTCCGATTCCGGAGGCGTCGAACCCGAACCAGATCCCGGCGAAGACATCGGCGACGGCGGGGAGGACCCCGGCGCCCCCGAGGACCCGGAACCCGGGGACGGACCGTCCCCGGAGCCCTCCGAGACCACCCTGGACGAGAAGGACGGCGAGGGCGTCGTTACGCTCCCATCGCCGGAGGACGTGTCCCCCTCCGGGGCGGCAGCCTGGCGCATCCCCGTCCGGGTGCCCCCGGGAAGAAACGGCATCGCCCCGAACCTGTTTCTTTCCTACAACGGCCAGGGCCGGGGCGGCATCGCCGGGGAGGGCTGGAACGTGGAGCCGGGGTCCGTCCGCCGCTCCATGAAGCGGGGGGTAAACTACGGGGCGAGGGAGTTCGTCGTTTCCGGCGCCCGGGGATCGGAGGAGCTCGTCCCCCGGGAGGCGGACTGGGGAACCGGGTTCTACGGGGCGAAGATCGAGGAGGCCTTCGTAAAATACCGGTACGACGGCTCGGCCTGGGAGGCCGTGGACAAGGACGGCAGGCGGTATTTTTACGGGACGTCGGCGTCGTCCCGCCAGGGCGGCCCGGAGGGGGTGTACCGCTGGTGCCTGGACGCGGTGGAGGATTCGAACGGAAACCGGATGGAGATTCGGTACGAGCGGGAACGGGGGGAGATCTACCCGGCGTCGGCGTCGTGGCCCGGGAGCCCGGGGACGGTGGAGGCGGTGTTTGTGTACGAGGGGCGCCCGGATGCGCCGGTGTCGTACGGGACGGGGTTCTCCGTGACGACGGCAAGGCGCCTTCGGGCGGTGGAGGTACACGCGGGAAGACAGCTTTGCCGGAGATACGTCCTGACTTACGAAAGCGGGAACCGGTCCCGGCTCGCGTCGGTGACGGAGCACGGCTCCGGGGGGGAGTCCCTCCCGGCGGCGCGGTTTGCATACCGCGAGGGCGGCACGGGGGGCTACGGGTCCCCGGTGACGGGGGCCACGGCGTACCTGACGCCGGTCCCCGAGGTCCACTTCGTGGAGGTGAACGGAGACGGGAGGACGGACCTGCTGGTCCTGGAGCGGGACACGACGGAGGTGCGGGCGCTGAGCCACCTGTCCCGGGGAAACGGAAGCTTCGGCTCTCCGGGGACCTTCGCCATCCCCCTGGAGCATCCCGACCAGACGGCCTTCCACCTGGGGGACCTGAACGGGGACGGCCTTCCCGATCTCGTCGCGCACCGGTACGAGAAGGGGGAGTTCACGTACAACGGGATCAATGCATACCTCGCCCTGGGGAACGGGACCTTCGGGGCCCCGGTGGCGACTGAGCTGTCCACGCTGGTGTCGTGGGACGAGAGGCTTTTCTTCGCCGAGATGAACGGCGACGGCCGGGACGACCTGGTGGTCCTGGGGGAGAAGACGGGGGCGTACCGGATTTACCTGTCCCGGGGTGACGGGACCTTCGGCGGTTCCCCCTTCGCCTCGGGGAGCCTTCCCGGGGGAGGGAGAAGGGCGTACTTCGCCGACGTGAACGGGGACGGGCTGTCCGACGCCGTGTGCCACGAGCTGGACGATGTGTCGGAGACGAGCGCCGTCCATGTCTACCTGTCGAACGGCCGGGGTTCCTTCTCGCCGGCGGGGGGCATGAACCTCGGCGGATCGGGGAAGGAGGGGAACCAGGGGCTGCGGTTCGCCGATGCGGACGGGGACGGCGCCGCGGACCTGGTGTCGAAGACGGAGATCCACAAGGGGGTGTACCGGTACCGGAGGTATCTGTCGAAGCGGGACGGGACGTTTTCGGGGACGTCCTTCGGGGGGGACGTGACGGTGTCCTGGAACGAGGACTTCGTGTTTGCCGACGTGACGGGGGACGGTCTTCCGGACCGCGCGGGATGGCGCTACCAGGAAAGGACGGGAACGGGCCCCGCCCCCGGGGGAGACGAAGTGACCCCCCCGGTGGCGATCGCCC
>DJVQ01000035.1 GCA_002441265.1 Syntrophaceae bacterium UBA6252 | reverse complement strand
CCACGTCGATCCGGTATTCGGGCACGTCATCCATCCCGTTGGCGCGGACCTTGACGATCCGCTTGTCCTGCCGGGCCATGTCGAGAAGCTGTCTCCGGGCGTCCATCAGCGCGGCGTGTCCGAGGCCCCCGCGGTCGACGAGCTGGAAATCGAACCCCGTGGCGGTGCCCAGCTCGATCACGGACGGCGGGGGAAAGGCGAACACGATGGCGCCCCGGATCTTCGAAAGGGCGACCATGGCCCGCCCCGCGATGGCCTTCACCCGCAGATCCTTGCGATGGCGGAGCTTCCAGTCCTTCAGTTTTGCGAAGACCATGCCGTTGTTCTGCGCCCTCCCGGAAAAGCCGACACCGGCGATGGTCATGGTGGATTCCACCGTGTCCTTCTCGCTTTCCTGGAAATAGCGCTGGACTTCGTCGGCGACGATCTGGGTCTGTTCCAGGGTCGCCCCCGTGGGCATGAGGATCTGGCACAGGAGGATCCCCTGGTCCTCGTCGGGGAGATAGGAGGTCGGCATGCGCTGGAACAGAAACGCCATGAGCGCCACGATCAGGACGAACAGGGCGAGCCAGCGTTTTTTGGTGGACAGGACCCGCCCGACCAGGCTCACGTACCTGTCCCTGCTCCGGAAAAAGACGCGGTCGAACCACCTGAAGAAGGGACGGAGGAAGAACACCGCCCCTTCCGACGACGTGTGCCCCTTGGGGACCGGCTTGAGAAGGGAGGCGCACAGAACCGGCGTCAGGATCAGGGCGACCAGCACCGACAGGAGCATGNNACTGGCGGTAGATGACCCCGGTGGACCCGCCGAAGAAGGCCATGGGACCGAACACCGCCGACAGGACCAGCCCGATGCCGATGAGGGCGCTCGTGATCTGGTCCATGGATTTCGCGGTGGCCTCCCTGGGGGAAAGCCCCTCGTCCCGCATGATCCGTTCCACGTTTTCCACGACGACGATGGCGTCGTCCACGAGAAGCCCGATGGCGAGCACCATGGCGAACATGGTGAGCATGTTGATCGAGAAGCCGAGGAGCCCGAGCACCGCGAAGGTTCCCAGGATCACCACGGGCACCGCAATGGTGGGGATCAGGGTCGCCCGGAAGCTGCCCATGAACAGGTAGATGACGAGGAAGACCAGGAAAATCGCCTCGAAGAGGGTCTTGACGACCTCCTCGATGGCCACCTTGATGAAGGGGGTGGTGTCATAGGGGTAGACGACCTTCAGACCGGGGGGAAAGAAGGGGCTCATCTCCTCCAGTTTGACCTTCACGGCGTCGGCCGTGTCCAGGGCGTTGGCGCCGGCGGCCTGCCGGATGGCCAGCGCGGAGGAGGGCATGCCGTTGTACTGGGCTTCGATGTCGTACTGCTCCGTGCCGAGTTCCGTCCTTCCCACGTCCCGGATCCGGACGACGGAGCCGTCGGGATTGATCCGCAGCGGAATGGCGGCGAACTCGTCGGGGGTCTTGAGAAGGCTCTGGACGATGATGGCGGCGTTCAGGCGCTGGCCCTCCACCGCCGGGGCCCCCCCGAACTGTCCCGCCGAAACCTGTACGTTGTAAGCCTTGAGGGCCGTGACGACGTCCTGCATCGTCATCCGGTAATCGGTCAGCCTGTCGGGGTCGATCCAGATGCGCATGGCGTACTGGGTGCCGAAGACTTCCACCTCGCCCACGCCGGGCACCCGCGACAGCACCTTCTCGATGTTGGACTGGGCGTAGTCCCGAAGGTCGTAGCCGTCCATGCTGCCGTCCTCCGAGATGAGCCCCACGATGATGAGCCAGTTCCGGGTGGACTTGCTCACCTTGACGCCCGTCTGCTGGACCACGTCGGGAAGGCTCGCCATGGCGAGTTGGAGCTTGTTCTGAACCTGGGCCCAGGCGAGGTCCGGATCGGTGCCCGCGGCGAAGGTGAGTTCGATCCGGGAGGCGCCGGAGGAATCGCTGGTGGCGGACATGTACAGCATCTTTGCCAGACCGGTCATCTTCTGCTCGATGATCTGGGTCACGCTGTTTTCCACCGTTTCCGCCGAGGCGCCCGGGTAATAGGCGCTGATGGCGATGGACGGCGGGGCGATGGGGGGATACTGGGATATGGGCAGGTTGTAAATCGCGAGGGCGCCCGTCAGCATGAGGATGATGGCGATGACCCAGGCAAAGACCGGCCGGTCCAGGAAGAATCTCGAAAGCATCTCAGGCCTCCGTCAGTTCGATTTCGGGGCCGGCTGAGTGGCGGCGCCCGGCCCGGCGCCCTTTTCCCGGCCGTCGTTTATGGGGACCGATTTCACGGTCATTCCCGGCCGGATCTTCTGGATGCCCTCGACAATCACCCTGTCCCCCGCCGCCAGCCCTTCCGCGACGAGCCACCGGTCTTCGATGGCCCGGTCCAGGACGAGCTTCCGCTGCCCGACCTTGCCCGCCTCGTCGACGACCAGGGCCACGGGGTTCCCCTTCGGGTCGCGGGAAACCGACTGCTGGGGAACGAGGATGGCCTGCGTGTTCTCGCCTTCCTTGAGGACCGCCCGGACGAACATGCCCGGCAGGAGAAACCCTTCCGGGTTCGGAACGATCACCCGGAGGAGAACGGACCCCGTCGTCGGGTCCACCGTGATGTCGCGGAACTGAAACGTTCCCTCCAGCGGATAGGCCGTGCCGTCTTCCATAATGATGCTGACCTTGCTGTGGTTCTTCCCGTTGCTCTTGAGAAGGCCTTCCTCCAGACGGCGTTTGAGCCGCAGCATCTCGGACGTGGACTGGGGCACGTCCAGGTAGATGGGGTTCAGTTGTTGAATGGTTGCCAGGGCCACGGGCTGGTAGGCCGTCACGATGGCCCCCGTGGTGACGCTGGATTTGCCGATCCGCCCGGAGATGGGCGCGGTGATATGGGTGTAGCCCAGCTGGATGCGGGCTGTCTCGACGGAGGCCTTCCAGTATTCGATGTCGGCCTCCGCCTGCTTCAGCGCGGCCGCGGCGTCGTCATAGTCCTGCTGGCTCACCGCCTTGTCGGCGAGGAGCTCCTCGTAACGGGAGGCCCTCGACCGGATGGAGGGAAGATAGGCCTGGGCCTTGCCGAGTGCGGCATTGGCATTGTTGAGGGCCGCCTGAAAGGAGGCCGGGTCGATCTCGTAGAGCACCTGTCCTTCCTTGATGTCGGAACCTTCCTCGAAGAGGCGTTTCTGGATGAGTCCATTCACCTGGGGACGGATTTCCGCGACCAGGAAGGGAGACGTCCGGCCCGGAAGCTCCGTCGTGAGCACGATCCGCTCCGGTGCGACGGTGATCGTCCCCACTTCCGGAGCCTGGGGCGGCGTTGCCGCCATGGGCGAACTGCCGCAACCGGCCAGCACGAGGCCGCCCCACAGGGCCGCGAGAAGAAGCGCCCGTGGAACCATTTCTTTCAACCTTGCCGAATGACGCATCGAAAACCTCCAGTGATCTGAATCGGGATAAAGACGTTGCGACCCCCTTCACGAGGAGATCAGTGCCTTGGAAAAAATGTCGAGTATGGCGCCCGGAACTTCCGGACCGTGCAGGCGGTCCGGATTGGTCAGCCACAGGAAAAGAAAGGCGTTGACCATGCTGTCCAGGGCCACGGCCAGGTGGTAGGGTTCCGCGATCCTTCTGAAACGCTTCCTCTTCATCGCTCCTTCGAAGACGGAAGCGAGAAGTGCGAGGAATCTCTCGTATCGTTCGCGAAGCTCTGCGTCGAGACCCGCCATGAGGTTGAAACTCAGCCCATGGCTTTCGGCGAAGTAAATCCTGATCATGGCGTAATTGTCGCGGAAGAATTCTCCCTTGACCCTGATGTAATTGTTCAGTTTCTCGATCTCGTCTTCCGGCTCTCCGATGGCCGTCGCAAGGGCCACGTGCAACTTGTCCGACTGTTCCAGGACGAGGGCCCTGTAAAGATCCTCCTTGTTACGGAAGAACTTGTAGAGGGTGCCGATGGCGAACTCGGCTTTTCCCGCGATCTCGTGCATGGAGACGTTGTGGTATCCCTTCTCCGTAAAAAGCTGGAGCGCGGCGTTCAGCATTTCCTGGCGCTGCCGCAGCTTTTCCCTCTCCCTTCTCGAGAGCGTCTCGACTTTCATGACGCCGTTCGGCACCGTGTCACCCTCTGCCACTTGAAATGAACATAGCGTCACGATTTATAACATGACGTCACTTTTTGCAAGGAAAATTTCGTGGATTCCGGGGATGTCCCATCGAACTCCCGAAAAAAAACCGCCCCGGGTTCTTCGGGCTTGACAACGGGCGCCCGACCCCGTACATCCTTCCGTGAACGTTCGAGAAGCCGGGAGACCCCCATGAAGGAAGCCGATGGAGCCAACGGGGAACTGAGCCTTCTTTCCGGGCCGGAAATCGAGGCGCTGGAAAAAAACGTGCGGTTCCACAGGACCCGTCAGGGAACGCAGCTCGCCTTTCACGAGTACGGCAGCCCCGGCGGTCGACCCCTCTTCTTTTACCACGGGACGGGGTCCCACGTTCACGCCATGCTCCTCCACAAACCCGGCCTTCGTTACGGTTTCAGAATCATCTCCCCGGACCGTCCCGGCGTTTCCCGGTCCCGTTTCCGCCCCGGCTGGACGGTCCTCGAGTACGCCCGGGACATGGTCGACCTGGCCGACCACCTCGGAATCGACACCTTCGGGGCCATCGGCATCTCCGGGGGCGGCCCCACCCTGATGGCCAGCGCCGCCTCCATCCCCGACCGCCTGACCTGCGTGGTGGACCTGGCCTGCGCCGCGCCGGTCTACGGCGATCCCGACATGATCCGGCACCTTGGGACCATGGACCGTCTGTACGCGAAGCTGGGCACGGGGCTTCCCCTCTTCCTGTTCCGGATTCCCTTTTCGCTGCTCGGATTCATGCAGAAAGTCGTCAGGAACCCGGCGTCCTTCGCGAAAATGTTCGACTCCAGCCTGTGCCCCGCCGACAAGGCGATCTTCCGTCTTCCCGAATTCCAGTACCTGCTCATGCGGGACTTTCAGGAGCTTTTCCGGAACGGGGCGACGGGACCGGCCTATGACGCGCAGACCGTGTACCGGCCCTGGGGATTCGACCTCAGGGACATCGAGATCCCCATCGAGGTGTTCCAGGGATCGGCGGACAGATTCGTCCCTCCGAAATTCAGCGAATACGTGGCAGGCCGCGTAAAGAACGCCCGGCTGACCCTCATCGAGGGACAGGGCCATTTTGATCATATCGTCCGCGGGTACCGGACACTGGAGAAGGTGGCGGAGCTTTTCCAAGGCGAGCCCGGCCGCCGGGCCGTCACTCGTACTCCTTCGGCACGGCGCAGATCATGACCAGGGGTTCCCGGGGAGATGCATTCCTGTATTGATGTTTCTCTCCTGGGAGAACGAGGACGAAGTCCCCTTTTTTCACCGGCCGCTCGTCACCGCTTTCCGTCACCACGACGCCTTCCCCGGAAATGAAATAATTCATGTGCTCCGAGTCGTGCGTGTGGTAAGGCGTGTAGCCTCCGGGCATGATCGTGAACACGCGGAAGGAGAAATTCGGTACACCGTCCTCCTTCGACAGGGGCACCTGTTTCCACGTATCCTTTGCCCCTTCCATGGTCATTTTCGCTTTCCCGATCCGTTCCAGGTTCGTGATTTTCATGGGACACCTCCGCAATGTGGAAAGGTCCGGTCCCCGTCAGGGGACGGCATCTGAATGTTTCTGTTCCAGGACTTGATGAACTCGCAAAAAAGCCGAATCAACACTTTTTCGAACGGCAAAGGAAAAAGCTCCAGAGGCAAGGCGCCCGAATCCCGAGGACCGAGGCGTACTTTTGGTACGCCGCAGGGACGAGGGAAGAAGGGGCAGCATAGGAACTTTTTACGAAGCCGTCAGGACTTCCCGCACCTTGGCGGCCAGATCCCCGATGGAAAACGGTTTCTGGATGAATTGCACGCCCTGTTCCAGGACGCCGTGTCCGGCGATCACGGCGGCCGTGTAGCCGGACATGAACAGGACCCGCGTTCCCGGGCGCATGGCCGTTAACCGCCCGGCCAGATCGCGGCCGTCCATTTCCGGCATGACCATGTCGGTGAGGAGGAGATGAATGTTCCCGAGATGCTTCTCCGAGATGTCCATGGCTTCGGCCGGCGTGCCCGCCTCCAGCACCCGGTAACCGAGTTTTTCGAGCATCGCTCCGCCCATCTTCTTGATCGCGGGCTCGTCCTCCACGATCAGCACCGTTTCGCCCCGGCCCCTCGGGATTTCCACCGGTCCCTTCGCTTCTTCCTCCCCCGCTTCCTCGCTCCGGCGGGGCAGGTAGATCTTGAAGATCGTTCTTTTCCCCGGTTCGCTGTAGACTTTGATGAACCCGTCGTTCTGCTTGACGATGCCGTACACCGTGGCCAGTCCCAGGCCGGTGCCCTTGCCCAGGCTTTTCGTCGTGAAAAACGGTTCGAAGATCATCTCCAGGGTCTCTTTGTCCATGCCGCAGCCGTTGTCGGTCACGGCCAGCAGCACGAAATCGCCGGGAAGAAACCCTTCGGAACCGAAGCGATACGACTCGTCGAGGGTCACATTGTCCGTTTCGATGATGATCCTGCCCGCCCCGTCGCCGATGGCATCCCGGGCATTCACGCAAAGATTGGCCAGGATCTGGTCGAGTTGCACGGGATCGATCTTCACCGGCCACAGGCGCGCCCCGGGAAGCCAGGCAAGCTCGATGTTTTCGCCGATGAGACGCCGGAGCATCTTGAGCATGCTTTCCACGGTCCCGTTCAGATCGAGCACCCGGGGACTGATCGGCTGCTTGCGGGCGAAAGCCAGCAATTTCCGCGTGATCTCACTGGAGCGCTTGGCGGCGTTGAGTATTTCCTTGAGATCGGCATGAAGCGGATCCCCGGGTGCCACCCTGTCCATGGCGAGCTCCGCGTACCCGATGATCACGCCCAGCATGTTGTTGTAATCATGGGCCACCCCGCCGGCAAGCCGGCCCACGGATTCCAGCTTCTGCGCCTGGACCATCCGGCTTTGCAGGGACAGGTGATCCTGCTCGATTTTTTCGCGGGCCCTGTCCTTCTGCATCACATGCAGCGCATAGGCGATATCCCCTGCCATTTCGGCGAAAAGACCCCGCTCCTCGGCGTCCGCCTCGATATCCCGCTCCGTCACAACGGAAAAATAGCCCAGCGCGTTGCCGTTGTTCACGAGGCGCGTACACATGGCGTCCGACCCCGTGTACATGGCGGCAACGGGGCACATGACGCAGACGCGGTCGTCGGCCTTGATGCAGACCACCCCCTCCCCGGATCGCGCATGATCGCAGCAGGGCGGCAGTTCACCCCCCCCCAGCAGGGCGGTCATCGATCCGAAAGCCGCATCCATACCCGCCCCGGACCAGGAAACGGGACGATCGTTTTCGTCCGTGAGGATGATCATGGCGGACGCATAGCCGCGGTTTTTCACCAGCAGCCGGCAGCCCTCGCGGATCAGGGTCTCCTGGTCGCGCTCCCGGACGATGAGCTGGTTCACCTCCCGGATCGCCCGCAGAACGGTGTTCAGGTGCTCGATGCGCTCCCGGGCGAGCCTGAACTCGGTGACGTCCTGAAGGGAGCCGAAAAGGCGGACCACCTTCCCGTCGGCGCCTTTCTCCGGATAGCCCCGTTCCAGGCAGTGGCGGACCGTTCCGTCCGGCCGAAGGACGCGCACCTCCAGCTGGTAGGGTGTTCCCCCGGTGAC
Source organism: Syntrophaceae bacterium UBA6252 (assembly GCA_002441265.1). Lineage (GTDB taxonomy): Bacteria > Desulfobacterota > Syntrophia > Syntrophales > UBA6807 > UBA6807. The sequence continues at coordinate 28,784 of DJVQ01000035.1, read as the reverse complement.
GGCCGATTCCGCCGCCTCCCGAAACAGCGCCCCGTCGTCCGGATGAAGCAATTCGGCGTACCCGGAGAAGGACGGGTCCCCCGCCGACGGGTCGCGCTGCAGGATACGGTAAAGCTCGTCCGACCACGTGACGGCGTCCGTCGCGACGTCCCACTCCCAGCTTCCGATGTGGGCGATGTTCTCGGTCCGCGTCAGCATCTCCTGTCTTTGCCGCAGCATCCTCTCCGCCGCCAGGCGGTCCGTGATATCCCTGGCGACGCAGATGATCCCGATGACACCGCCTTCACGCGTCACCGGCGACGCGCTGATTTCGCCGAATTTCTCGACTCCGTCCTTCGAGAAGAACCGGTAGACCGTCGCCGGGAACTCATGGCCCTTCAGGGCGAGGTCGATGTTGGTCAGGGCCAGTTCGAAGGATTCAGGCGCGAAGATCTGTTGCAGGCAGGAGACGGGCTGTCCGACGAATTCCTGCGGCCCGTACCCGAGGATCCGCTCCACGCTGGGGGACACGTTCACGAATTTGAAATCGGTGTCGACCATGCAGACGACATCCATGACGTTCTTGAAACACAGCCGGTACCGCTCCTCGAGGGCCTTCAGGTGGCCGTTGGCCGTCTCCAGGTCCAGCATTTTCTTCTCAAGCTTCCTGAAGAGAACCTCGTTGTGCTGCCTGAAGAACTCCATTTCCTCGCCCAGGGGGCCTTCCGGTGCCGGCTTCGCGTGATTCTTTTCCTTCAGCACCTCCTCGATGATTTTCATGAAAACATCCGGTTCCTGCGGTTTGACGATGAACCGGTCCGCCCCGAGTCCGATGGCGAGTGCCTCGTCCTTCGGGTCCGTGTACGTGGCGGTGTAAAAAACGAGGGGGATGTCCTTCAGGGCTTCTTCCTTTTTCCATTGCCGGCACAGGGCGTAGCCGTCCATGACGGGCATCAGGATATCCGTGACGATCAGGTCCGGCGGATCGAGACGGGCCTTGTCCAGGGCATCCCTGCCGTTTTCCGCCGAGATCACCTCCATGCCGTATCCCCGGAGCAGGGCATCCAGCAGGTACAGGTTGGTGCTGTTGTCGTCGACGATCAGGACTCGTGTCATGACTCTCTCCTCGATCGATCCCTGCCGGGCAGATGGCGCTCGATCTGCGACACGAAGGTGTCCGGATCGATCGGTTTCTCGATGTATCCGTCGCAGCCCGCTTCCATGACCTTTTCCCGGTCGCCGACCATTGCGTAGGACGTCACGGCGACAATGGGCGTGTTCTCAAGGGCTGGATTCCGTCTCAGATTCCGGGCGACGGCGTAACCGTCCATTTCCGGCAGCTGAATGTCGAGGAGGATCAGATCCGGCCGGAGCGATGACGCCGCCTCGATGCCCGACCTGCCGTCCGGCGCGGTGAAGACCTCGTAGCCGTTTCGCTCGAGGATGAATCTCACCAGATAGAGATTCTGCTCGTTGTCTTCGATGACAAGAATTTTCCCCTTCATGCGTCCCTGCTTCCGTCAGGCAGAAAAAAACCGAAAGTGCTTCCCGAACCGGGCGTGCTGGTCACCCAGATCCTGCCCCCCATGAGTTCCACAAGCCTCTTGCTGATGGAAAGGCCAAGGCCCGTGCCTTCGTATTTACGGGTCATCCCCGAGTCAATCTGCTGAAAGGGTTTGAAAATCGTTCCAAGGTCCTCCGGGCGGATGCCGATGCCGGTATCCGTGACCTTTATGGTGACGCCCCCCTCTTCCAACCCGCACTCTATGTTTATCGACCCTTTCTCCGTAAACTTGACCGCGTTGCTGATCAAATTCAGCAGAACCTGCTCCACCCTCCGGCGGTCTCCGGTCATGTCGCCGATACCGGTGGGAAGGATACATGTGAGTTGGAGCCCCTTTTTCTCGGCAAGGGGGCGCGCGCTCTCCACGGTCTTCTCCATCGTCTGGGTAAAGTCGAACGGTTCATGGAGCACCTTCAACTGCCCCGCCTCGATCTTGGAGATGTCCAGGACATCCGTAATCAGTGAAAGCAGGTGCTGCGAGCTTCCGCGCACCATGCCGAGCTGTTTTCGCTGCTCGTCGTTCAGGGGCCCCACCATTCCCTGAAGCAGGATGCCCGTGAACCCGATGATCGAGTTGAGGGGGGTCCGAAGCTCGTGCGACATGGTGGCCAGAAAGGCGGATTTCAGCCTGTCGGCCGTCTCGGCGCGGTCCTTGGCGATGGCAAGTTCGTTCAACGTCTGGACATTCTTTTCGATCTGGGCTGAGAGGTTCTCGTTCGCCTCCTGCAGCCGGGCGGTGCGCTCCTCCACCAGTTCCTCGAGATGGTCCTTGTGCGCGATGAGATCGGCTTCCGTCTTCTTCAGTGAGCGATACGTCTCGGCAAGGGTATCCATCATCCCGTTGTAGGAATCCGCCAAAAGACCGATTTCATCCCGCGAGTCGATGTCGATGCGGCGATCGAGGTCGAACGTCCGCGCGATATGCTTCGTTTCGTCGGTGAATTTCGCCAGGGGCCTCACGATGTACACCCGAAGCCCGACCATGGTGAGGGCGCTGAGCAGGACGAGGGCGATCGCCAGTCCCCCGACGGCCGCGGCGATCCGGCCGGCGATCTCCCTTTCGATGCCCGCGGAGGGAATGAGAATGGCGATCTTCCATCCCTGTGCCGGGGAAGAAACAAACGAAACATAATGCTTCACTCCCCGGATCACGGCGGGCAGAAAGCCCGGTCCGGATTTCGACAGGATGCCCGCAAGGTCGGGGGAATACTCCCTCACGTTCCTGAAAAGGACGTCGTCGCTCAATCCCGCAAGGACCACCCCGTTTGCGTCCACGACGACGATCGTGCCCGGGGGATCGGTTACGATATCGGCGATGTATTCCGTAAGGTTCTTCAGGGTCACGTCGACGCCCACGGCGCCGTAGAACATGCCGTTCCTGTCGACAAGGGCCCGGACAATGCCGATGTTGACGTCGGAGGTCGTCAGCGAGGGGTAGGCCTCCGTCTTCACCGCCCTTCCCGGATTGTTCCTGGCGATCAGATACCAGGGACGTTCCCTGGGATCATAAGGGGAGGGCCGCTCCCGCTTGTGCGACCGGACGAAACTGCCGTTCTCCCTTCCCATGTACACCGAGTTGACATAGGGATGGGTCACCCGGTAATTGTTGAAGATGTCGATGATCCGCTGTTCCAGTTCGCCGATGTTGTAGGTGAAGGCCTTTTCGTCGGCGTTCAGAAAATTCGTAAAATCGCGGTCGTCGGCCGAACGGACGGTCTTGTTCGCCGCCAGCGTCTCGACGTCGTTTTCCACCTCCGCGAAAAAGGAATTCACCATGAAGTTGATGTGCCGAAGTTCGTTCGACACGTCCATCCGGACCGATCCCAGCCTTTCCTTCCAGAGCCTGGAATAAAGGACGGTTCCCAGGACGAGCATGATGACGAGCGCGCTCACGGAAAAGAGAACGAACAGCCTGGTCTGAAGCTTCACGGACACCCTCCTCGCAAGGCATGTGCGGACGCACGATCAGCAATCCCCAGATGAAATCTGAAACGGGGCGCCGTCTTCGGGCGCATCCCTGAATTGGAAAACGGGAATGGAAGTGAATATTGGGAACAATAAGCATGAAAAAGAGGAAAAATCAAGAAAAGGGTGCGGGGGGACACCGCCGTACGGCCGCACGCCCGCGTTCGACGGGCTGAAACAACGGCATCGACGATGTTCTCCCGGTTTTCGGTTTTCAATCCAGAGCGAAAAGGGCCGCGCCGAGAGCGCCGCAAATCTGCGCCTCGTCGCAGACGTACAGTTTTATTCCGAGCTTCCCCTCGATGGCATGCACGACACCCTTGTTTTTTGCAACGCCGCCGGTGATGATGAAGTCCCCTTCCAGGCCCAGCCGCCCGACCAGCGCGGCCACCTTTGCGGCGACGGAGTTGTTGAGGCCGTGAATGATATCCGGCACGGCCCTGTTCTGCGCCACCAGCGAAACCACCTCCGACTCCGCGAAGACGGTGCACATGCTGGAGATCACCACATCCTCCTTCCACGAAAGGCCCCTCTCGCTCATCTCTTTCAGCGAAAGCCCCAGGGTCCTCGCCATCATTTCGAGGAACCTGCCCGTCCCCGCCGCGCATTTGCCGTTCATCACGAAATTCCTGACCGCACCGGTTTCATCGATGCGGATGACCTTGCTGTCCTGACCGCCGATGTCGATGACCGTGCGCACCCCCGGATTCAGGAAATGGGCGCCCCTGGCATGGCAGGAGATCTCCGTGATGCTTTCGCCGCCGCTTCGGATATGCTCCCTGCCGTATCCCGTCGCCACGATGCGGGAAATCGCCCCGCGCTCCATGCCGGCGAGATCCAGCGCTTCCGCGAGGCTCTTTTCCGCGCTCGACTGCGCGCCGCCGCCCGTGGGAATGACGATCGAGGCCATGACGTTCCTGTCGTTGTCGAGGATCACCACATCCGTGCTGGCGGAGCCGCTGTCGATGCCCGCGACGTAATATTTTCCCGTTTTGTTCATTCTGATTCTCTCCCTGCCGCCCAGCCCGGAAAGGGTTTCCGAAAACGCCTCGATCCTCGTCCGAAGCTGTCCCCTGCTCTGCAGCGTATAGTCGGTCTCCAGTCTGAGGATGGGCACGGAAAGCCCGCTCTTGATCTCGGCGTACTCGAAGCCGTAATAATCGCAGAATTTGATCGTGTGATAGACGATGCCCCGAAGGTTGGGGTCGTTGTACAGCTGTTTTCTCCCCGTGGTGTCGTTCATGCGGCGGCAAGGCAACTGAGACAGCAGCGCGCCGGCATACTCCATGAACAGCGCCGTTTCGTCCTTCCCGTTTTCCGGGGAGGCGCCGGGCGCGGCCACCGCCCGGTTGCCGATGCAGGTAAGATTCCGGACGGGCAGTGCCAGACCGTCGCGCATCATGGCCTCCATTTCCCGCCCCGCGCGCACGCCCAGGATCCCCACATACGGTTCGACCGCCGGGGACGGCGGCGAAAAGGCGGCGGCGAACGCCTTCCGGTCGAATTCCCTCCGGGTATACGCGGCGCATGCGGCCTTCAGGCGCAGGAGTTCCCTCGCGAAGCTCTCCCTGCCGCATCCGCCGTCGTGGGGAAGGTCGATCAGATGCAGGAAACGGCACGCCTCGCTGTTTCGGACAACGTCATAGACCCTGCGCATGGTGTCGCAGCAGTTGACCAGGACGAGTTCGTCGACTTCGCCGGCGAGAACGGCCTCGATCACCGATTTGCCGAATCCGCACAGGTTCGCGTGCGCCACGCCGTCCGAGAGGTCGAAATTTTCCGGAATGTCGTCCAGCACGGCGCACTCGGCGCCGAAGCCCGCGAACAACTCGATGGGGGTGTACTTGCATACGTAGCGGATCACCGGCGGGCCTCCTCCAGCATCTCGAGAAACGCGTCGAGCCGGGTCGCCACCTGACCGTCGCTGGTGTTCGAAGGGTCGCAGGCGTCGCCGTCCAGGATCAGCGTCGGCAGGCCGCGCCCCTCCAGGGCGTTCTTCATGAGCTGCGCCGCTCCCAGCGTGCCCTTGCAGCCCCAGTGGGCGAAGACGACCGCGCCGTCCGCCCCGGTGAGCCCGGCTGTCGCGATCGCCTGTTCGATGCGCCCGTCGGCGCCGCCGTTGCAGCCGGAATGGACCATCCGCCGCGCCATGGATTCGTAAGGCCTTGTCTCGTCCATGGGGATCATGCTCTCGTACACGAGGTCGCAGGCGCAGATGAAGGCCCTGTCGCTGAAATTGAGCCGGGTCCTGACCGGCTCCTGCATATAGGGAATCACGTGCAGCCACAGGAGGCGGAAGGCGCCGCTTTTCGGCGCCTTCCGGATGTCTTCAAGCAGCATTTTGTTGTACGTTTCCGCTTCCTTCGTGCCCAGGAGAATGTGGCTCGTGAACACCGAGTACATTTCGCTGGTCACGTCGCCCGCCAGCCTGCGCTCCTTCTGGCAGGCGAGATAATCCCGGTAGCTTTCCGCAGCGCGGCGGCTGCGCCCCACGGCTTCGCGCAGGGCCTCTTCGGTGACGGGCCGGCCGGTGACGCCTTCCACAAAGGCCGTCATTTCCCTGAGCCGCCCGGCGACGTAAGCGACCGCTTCCTCGTTTTTTTCGTAGGGCACGTCGATGAAAAAGGCGGGAATATCATACTTTCTCTGCAGATACGGGAAGGTCAGCATGTTCCCGTCGCAGGCCAGGCTGGTATAGACGATGAACTTCGGCTTCGGCATCAGTCCTGCCTCCGCCGCGCCGAGAAACGTCCTGTGGAACGAACACATGGTCTCGGGAACGCCCTCGTCGGCGGTTCGCTCCAGAAAGGCCTTCTCGCACCGGGTGGCCATGAGGTACCCGGACAGCGTCTCCACGGAAAACGGCGTGACGCCCGCTACGAAAAGCGGTTCGCAGGGGGTGAACAGGCTGACCATGGCCGCGCTCTCCGGGCGGGCAAGGGCCCGGATGACCACGTCCATGACGACTCCGGCCACATATCGTTTCGACGGAGGCAGCGCCCTGTCCGGCGCGACGGAAAAGGCCATCCGCTGCGCGCGGTATCCGGCGAGGAGCAGGCGCCTTGCCGTCTCCGGGCGACGGGGCGACAGATCCTGTATCCATCCGCCGAAGGTTTTCACGAGATCCATATCGATCCGTCCGTTTCATCGTCGCTTTTCCCTCCGGGTGGCCCGCCCCCGTTCCGCCGGCGCTTCCATATATCATAAGGTCATGGACCTTGCCTGTCAACACGGGAGAGACGTCAAAAGGGACCCGCCGCGGTTCCGGCCGGCGGGCCTGTAAGGATGCGCCGCCACCGGAAGGACCGGCCGCGGGCGTGGGTGCGGACTCCGGAACAATCGAAACGCGGAGTTATTTCGAAACGGCGTCGCCGAAATCGAACACGAAGTCTCCCGCGCATGCGCCGCCCGACGCCATCCGGCAGGCCGTGACTTCGGGCGTGATCCGATATCGCAGGCCCAGGGCGTCGAACCACGAGGCCAGCCGGTGGATCACGCCGCACTCGTATTTTTCGATGGCCCCGATTCTCCTGATCCCCTTGTAGGCAAAGCAGTTTCCCGGTTTGAACTCCCAGTGCAACACGTTCTCGCGGGAAAGGTCCATGGTCACGTTCATGAAGGCCGGGACGCACAACGCCGCGGCGGCCGTGAAAAACCCCCTGAACGCGTCGAAGGTTTCCGGCCTGTCCCACGGAACGTCCAGGACTTTTTTCATTCTCTCGATTTCCATCGGCGCCAGGGAACGGATCGCCGCCTTGTTGATCCGGTTGGCCGTTTCAATGCCGCATTCGCGAAAACAGTGATAAAACCACATCCCGTCGTGGGTCATCCAGGAACGGTTCAGAAGTTCGACGATCTCGTCTTTCGTCAGATGCCCCAGGTCTTTCATCGCCCGTTCTCCCGCGCTTTCCCGTCCGGCCCCGGGGAAGGCGGAAAAAGCCGTGAAACCGATTCCTCCACCATTTTCAGCCAGGCGCGGCGCTCTTCGCGCGTGCTCGTCACCACCACCGAGAACGTCTCCCGATGGAAGGCCCGAACCCCGCAAAGTTCGAAGATGCAATGCCTCCATATCCGTTCCAGGGGGTCGCCGAAGACATCGCGCTCCCGCCCGGGGGGCGTGTTCGCCGTATTGAACACGATGGCCGCCTTCGCCTTCAGCAGACCCACCGGGACCCCTTCCCCATGGTCCCCCTCGATGAACCTGTAGGCGGTCCCGGGTCTTATGATCCGGTCCACCCACCCCTTGAGAATCGCCGGGGGCTGCCCCCACCAGTTCGGATGAACGATCACGATCCCGTCCGCCGATGCGATTTCATTGCAGTGTTCCGCCACTTCCGGGGGCAGGGAGGCGTCGTCGGGAATTTCCCGGGCGGGAAGAAGCGGGTCGAACCGCTCGGCATAAAGATCGTGGTACGCGACGGAATGCCCGTTCTCCCGCAACCGGGCGGCGGCGGTCCCGGCAATGGCGTGGTTGAAGCTCCGGTCGTCGGGATGGGCCAGTATGACGGAGATGTTCACGCGGCTTTCCTTAAATCCGTTCCGGGCCGGCGGCGGGCCTTGCCGCCTCGGAAAGAAAAACGGCATTCCGGGTTTCGATTGTCCGGCGGGTCCGACGATCCGCATCCCGTGCGGGAGGATCGCGAACGGGGCACGGAAACCGCATCGATCTTCCGTCGCCCTGGAGGCACTGTAGCAGAACCCGGCGAAAGCCGCCAGCGGAAAGGCCCGAAATCCCGCCCCGGGACAGGGAAGAAGGGGCGTCACGCCGCACAGGCCGTTTCAGAAAGCCTCTATTTGTCTCCCTGCCTGAAATGGTGTATCGTCAGTCCGCATCCGCCGGAACGGGAGGGCCGCCGCCGGAGCGGGACGGGGACAGGGAGTGCAATTCCGCTTTTCATGAAGGAGCAACGGGACTGTGGGTGATTCGAGCGACGGAACGTTACGGGACGGCGGGTTCGCCGGCGGGGAAACGGGGGGCCGGGGCGGCATGAAAACCGTCCAGGAGTATATCGACGAGAAGCCGGTCTGGCCGGACGGCACGGCCACTTCGACGGCGCCCATGACCGCCATGCAATGGCGGATCTGGGCGCTTGCCACGGCAGGGAAGTTTTTTGAAGGGATGATGGTTTTCATGACCGGCGTGGCCCTTCCGCTGATCGTGGAGGAGTTCCGTCTCGACACCGTGGGAAAGGGGCTCGTGGGTGCGGCGCCGCTTTTCGGAATCCTCGTCGGCGCCACCGCCCTGGGAGGACTTTCCGACCTGGCCGGCAGGAAGCGGATGTTCATCGCCGAGATGATTCTTTTCGCCGTCAGTCTGCTTCTGCTGGTTTTCAGCCCCGGCTTCGCCTGGCTCATCGTTTTTCTCTTCATCATGGGGGCGGCCCTGGGCTGCGACTATCCCACGGCCCACATGGTGATCTCCGAGAGCATTCCCAGCGTCTCCCGGGGGAAGCTGGTTCTGAGCGCCTTCGGCTTCCAGGCAGTGGGCGCCCTGGTCGGGACGGCCGTGGGGTACCTGATCCTGTACGAAAATCCCGATATCGGGGCCTGGCGCTGGATGTACGCCACCGGGATCGTTCCCGCAATCCTGGTGGTCGTTGCGCGGTATTCCATCCCCGACAGCGGGCACTGGCTGGTATGCCGGGGCAGAATCGACGAGGCGCAGCGGGAACTGGAACGGCTGCTCGCCCGCCGGCCCCCCTACCCCCGGAAGGTCAGGCTGGCGGTTTCGGCCTCGGAGGCCCCTCCCGCGCCGGATGCGGCTCCGGCGGTCGAGGGCTTCGGTTCGCTCTTCTCGCGGCGCCACTTCCGGGCAACCGTTTTCGCATCCGTCCCCTGGTTCCTCCAGGATCTCGGAACCTACGGCATCGGCATGTTCACGCCCACGATCCTCGCTTCCGTCATCGGAAGGGGGACCACCCACGCAGGGAACATCGCCGGGATCATCCACACCGACATGCTTGCGGCGAAAGGGGCGGCCTTCATCGACTGCCTGCTGCTGGTCGGAATCGTGTTCGCCGTCCTGCTTGCCGACCGGGCGGGGCGGGCACGGCTGCAGGTGCTCGGGTTCATCGGCTGCGCCGCAGGTCTCTTTCTTGCCTCCCTGTCGGCCGGCGCCGGAGGGGGAACGGGAAAGTTCCTCATCTTCGCCGGGTTCATGCTCTTCAGCTTCATGACCAATCTGGGCCCCAATGCCATGACCTACCTGATCGCCGGGGAGGTGTTCCCCACGCGGATCCGCGGAAAGGGGGCGGGGTTCGCCGCGTCCTTCGCCAAGGTCGGCTCGGTCCTGACGGTCTTTCTCTTCCCCCTGCTGTTGCGGAGCCTGGGAACAAAAACGCTTCTGTACGGCCTCGTGGGGACTTCGCTGCTCGGAGCCCTGATCACCTGGCTTTTCCGCATCGAGACCACGGGGGTCAATCTGGAGAACATCGGACGGACGGAAACGGGCCGTTGAGCCCGCGGCCGGCGCCCGAATGCGCGCCGGGACGGCATGCGTTCCCGCCGCTTCGGCGACGGACTCCTACTGCGGTCTCAGGGACAGGAAATAGGTGTGGGTGGGGCACAGCACATGGGGCCGCCGGGACGTGCTGCGGGTCGTGGTGCATCGGTTCCGGTTCAGGTGGCGCAGCTTGTGGGAATCGAAAAAGCGGACCTGACGGGCGGTGATCTCATGGATGATGGACCAGTGGTCCCACGCGGGGCCGCCCAGGCCGATCAGAATGGCCCTGTGGGTGTCGGTTTCCAGAAACCGGGTCATCTCGGACCAGAATTCGTCAAGCGGCGTTCCGGGCTTGTTCTTGTACGGCATGGTCCGGTAGGGGATCAGGTCCCCCACCACCTTGCCGAAGATGCCGCCGATGGTGACCAGTCCGATCCCCTCGGACAGCACGCGGCTCAGATCGCGGGTTTGTTCCAGGTGCTCCAGGATGTGCCGAAACAGGGCCTTCGCTTCGGCGTCGCTGATGGATGAGACGATCCGGACGGCGTTCACGATGCTGTAAATGGCGCACAGGCCGTCCAGACCGCCCTGCTCGTATGGTTTCATGGGTGCATGCTCCCTGCCGCTGGTTTCGCCCTGTGGCGGGCGGCGGCCAGGCGAACGAGCCGGCTGGCGAATGCGCCGTAGGTCATCCCCACAGCTTCCGCGGCATAGGTCAGACTGGTGTCCGGACTGATGTCCGGGTTGGGGTTGATGTCCAGAACGTAAAAAACACCCTCGCGAAGCCGCAGATCGATGCGGGCATAATCGCGGCAGCCCAGGAGACGATACGCCGATGCCGACGTCCGTCGCAGGGCCGCCAGTTCCCCTCTGGACAGGTCGGCCGGGATTCTCAATTCGATCCCTTCGTAATGGCGCGATCCCGGGGTGAACTTGGAATCGAAGGTGCACAGCCGGTCACGCACGTCCGCAAAGGCGGAAAAGTCCATCTCGGCCGGCGGAAGCATGCGGATCCGGCCGTTCCCCCACAGGGTGACATGAAATTCCCGGCCGTCGATGAACTCCTCCACCAGGGCCGGCTGGGAAAAGGATTCCCTGACGTATGCCACGCGATCCCGAAGGCTTTGCACGTCCAGCACCACCGCGTTGCTGTCGACCCCCGTGCTGCAGTGCTCGAAGGCGGGCTTGACGATGGCCGGGAACAGGCGCCAGTCTTCCAGGGATTCCGTTTCCATCACCCGTCCGGCGGGAGTGGGGATGCCGTGGGACGAAAGGATCGCCTTGACGGTGCCCTTGTCCCAGGTCAGGGCCAGCACGTCGGGCGGGGAACCGGTGTAGGTGTATCCGAGCCGCCCCAGACGGGTGGTCACCTGGGCGTCGCTGCGGTGGATGCCGGGAATTTCCTCGCACCAGTTGAAGACGATATGGCAGGAGGGATCATACGGGGCCAGGGCGGCTTCCAGATCCGCGCCCGTGACGGGGGCCTCGAACACCCGGTGCCCCTCGGCCGCCAGGGCGGCGACGAATTGACGAACGGTGTCGAGGACCGCCGCGGTATCGGCCTGCGGCCATGACGGGTCGACGTTATGGAGCACGACGACCGCGGGCGCGGCGGGTCGTGGCATGGGCGTCCTCCTTTTTTTTATTTGTCGTTAACTGTCGGACATGAAGCAGATATTCCCCATGGACCCACCGCCGCCGGGTTTCATTTTTCCGTGAACCGCCTGAGGAAATGCCGCCACGTGCACGTTTCTCCCTCCGCAAGGTCTTTTACGACGGAAACTCCCATGCCCACGAAGGCGTTCGCTCCGACGTCGATCCGGTCCAGAAGGCTGGCGGACGGCCCGATCCAGGAGTTCGCCCCCACTTTTGTCCCTCCCCCGATCATCGCATTGGCGATCACGAGCGTGTTTTCCCCGATGTCCACGTTGTGGGCGACATGGACGAGGTTGTCGATTTTTACGCCCCGGCGGATGCGCGTCTCTCCGAAAGTCCCCCTGTCGATCACGCAGTTCGCCCCGATCTCGACATCGTCTTCGATCACGACCGTTCCCATGTGGGGGAACCGGACCATGGAGCCGTTTTCGTCCCGCTCGAAGCTGAACCCTTCGCAGCCGATGGCGACGCCGGGATCGATGACGACGCCGTTTCCGATCTCGACGTCCCGAAAAATCGTCACATGATGATGGATGGTGCAGTTCCGGCCGATCCGCACGTTCTCGCCGACGGTGCACCCGTTTCCGATCGAGGTGCCGCTGCCGATGACGGCCGTTTCGTGAATGTGGCTCGCTCCGACGACGCCGTCTCTCCTCCGGTTCTTTTCAATCAGATAATTGAGCAATTGGCAGAACAGAAGTCTTGCGTTTCCGGTGACGACGAGGGTCGCATCCGTCTTTTCAGGATCGTACGGCGCGGACTCGTCGACAAAAAGAACGGCGGCCTTCGAACGGGCGATCAGACCGCCCGGGTCCCTTGCGGTCCTTCCCACGAACGCGATCAGATTCGGAACGTCGGCGTCGGCCGCGCCCGGGATGAAAAAGGGACGGGATTCCATAATGTCCCGGCGCAGGATGGCGGCAACGCTTTTTCCCCTCGCCTCGAGAAAGCGGGCAAGGTCCTCCGGTTCAATCCTCATCCTCGTCTCCATAACCGCTTACCGCCGCATCGTGGGTCATCCAGACGTTTCTCACGGTCTCGGAAAAATATTTTCTGTCCTCCTCAAGAACGGCCGGCATCAGGACCCGGTCCAGGTAGTCGATCCTGTGCATCCTTTTGTCCGAAAGCCAGGACTCGGGATGAATGTTGAGGTGCAGCCTGTTTTCGGGCGTTTTGCCCCGGAGGAACGCGAGCAGCCGGTCATCCCTCCAGGCCCGGCAGGAATCGCTTATATATATCAGGCCCGGATCGTTCTTGTTATAAAATGATGGGTTGACCAGTCCGGGCTGTTCGAGAAAAATGTCCCGGTTGTCCAGAAAGGGTTCATGCATGACGATGGTCTTCACCGGCGCGCCCGCGACGAATTCGAGGATTTCGATTTCCTTGCGCAGGCGGCCTGCCGCTTCCCCCGGCGAACCGGGATAGAGCTTGAGGTCGTAATGCAGGCCGATCTCGTGGCCGAGCGCCGCCAGGCCGCGGACCGCCTTCGAGGCGCTCCCGCTGAAAACGTTGTAGGGCCCCGTAAGCAGAAGGTAATACGTCGAAGACACGCCGAGCAGGTTTTCCGCCTCCGCCATCCCGACGGCGTGGGCGACCGAAAAATCCACGTCATGGCGCAGATAGACGGAGCGGCTCCTCCCCTCGTTCATCGACACGACCGGCCGAAAGGAATAGCCCCTGCCGATGACGGCCTCGAGAAGGCGCCTGTAATCGGCTATCGTGAAACTTGGAAGACGGTTCATAGGTCGTCAAGATCTCATGAGAAACGTGCCGGCTTTCCGCCGCCCGCTCCCCTCGACCGGATCATGAAAGGGGTCCGGGCGTACGCATCCCCGGGAAACAGGTAGCACAAGGGGTGAAATGTGTCAAAGAAGAATCGGAAGGTTGTCCGATGTAAAGAAAAGGGCGGGGCCCGGCGGCCCTGCCCTTTCCCTGTTCACTTCCACCAACCGATCGGGTGAAATTAATCTTCCATCTGCATGAGTTTCTTCGCCATCTTCTTCTTGGCGTCAAAATCCGTCAGGACGGTGAACATGAACCGCTGGGTCTGGGGGGCGCCGGCGCCGTGCCAGGTCCCCGGCCCGTGAAGTCCCGCCGACCAGTGCTGGAGGAACTTGGCGACCTTCATTCTCTTGTCCGCCGGGGCGGCGGCCCCGAAGGCCTTCTTCAGCATGGGGCCGACCTCCGGGTCGTCCAGATCCTTCATTCTCGGCATGGTCACCACGAGACCGCCGCCGATGTCTCCCGCGTTCTTGATGATCTCCCAGAACCCGTGGGCGATGTTCAGCTTGGCGGCGTTGCCGAAAAGGTCGTCGGGCAGATAGACGCCCGAGCCTTTCGGTTCCTCCCGGCCCCTCATGGCGGCGGCGATGGCGCAGGCGTGGGACGTTTCACTGAAGCGGACCATGTCGATGATCTTTTCCTGGATGTGGGGAACCTTTTCGACGCCGATGTATTCGGCGGCAAGCATGGTTCCCCCGATGATCAGGTCGGCGAACCCCACCTTGCAGGCCCCGCCGCAGTTCATGCGGTGGGCCTTGGCGAACCGGGTGACCATCCGGCCGCAGTACTTGGTCTCGCCGCACAGGAACACCCGTTCCCAGGGGATGAAGACGTTGTCGAAGACCATCGTCGAGGTTTCCCTCTGGCCGTACAGGGGATTTCCCAGTTCGCACACGTCCCCGCAGGCCTCGCGCTCCGCCGAATAGGCGTTGTACTGGCAGATGTAGGTGAGCCCCGGGGCGCTGTTCTGAACGGCGAAGGCGAGGGCGAACTTTTCCTCCCCCTCCCTCAGGGCCCCTCCGGGAAGGACGAGCGTCTCATGGGACCCGATGGCCCCGCTCTGGCTGACCTTGATCCCCCGGACCACGATTCCGTCGGGCCGCTTTTCCACGAGATGAACGAAGGTGTCAACCTCTTCCTGCTGGGAGGGTCTTTTTCTCCGGTCGCCCTTGGCGTCGGTGATGGCCCCCGACACGGCCAGGTCGTTGGCCTGGGCGTATGCGAGCCACTTGTTGAAATTCGCTTCGTATTGCGTGCCCAGATCCCGGTCCATCTCCCAGGTTGTCGCGGCCACGCTGTTGAGGGCGTCGCAGCCGACACAGCGGTAGTTGCAGGTCCCCACCGACTGGCTGGTGAGAAGGGCCATCTCCTGCCGCATATCCAGGTCATGGATGTTCCGGGCCACGTTCAGATTGCGGTTGATGGGCTCTCCCGTCAGGTGGGAGGTGGCGACCATCACCTCCTTGTTCTTCGGGTCCTCCGCCAGGGCGTAAATCATCGAGTTGGCCATGACCATGGAGCGCGTGACGGGGTTTTCCAGAAGGTTCTTGACCCACTTCCCGCCGCAATAGACGCGGGGCACCAGTTTCTCCATGTCGTCCAGATACTGTTGTGCCGTTTTCAATGCCATAACGAATCCTCCTTTTTTTGATGGTTGATCGATTGGTTAAGGCTACCCCCTATCCTATCGTGATCGAGAAACGTGCCTCGCCCCCCTCCCGGGGAAAGGCGCTCACATTTCTCAATGCGATATCCATGATCTCCATCAATGCATCGTCAGGGCGATTTCCTGAAAGCCTCAAGGAAAGGGTTTCGTTCTCCATTTCCGCGCCGGCCACGAGTCCCTTCTCATGAAAACCGGGCAGGGCCTTTTTCTCCACACAGTTGTAAATGAGCGCGGCGAAGGTGCCCTTGTACCCCGCGTAATTCCTGCTCAATGATTTTCCGATCCTGACCTGGATGATTTCGTCCGTGTCGAATTGCATTTGCCGTAGCCCCCGTCGGATCGAAACGCGCCGCGGCCCCCTGGGAAGAACGGCGCGTCTCGAGTGAAATTGCCCCTTTTAGCATTTAAATCGTAGGTGATAGCATCACTTCCCGCGCCAAAGATCAATACGCAAAAATAACGTATCTTCTGCGTACCGGTTATACGTATGGAGGTCGGGCCGTTTCGGGCAAAGCTACAGGGACAGGAGATAGGATCTCAGATTGGCTTTTCTGTTGTTCAGGTTCAGTTTTCTCCGGATGTTCTCCCGGTGGACCTCCACCGTTCGGGCCGACGCGTTCAGGAGCGCCGCGATTTCCTTGGTTGTCCGCCCTTCCCGGATCAGATGGATGATCTTGATCTCCATGGGGGTGAGCCGGGGATATTTCGACGAGAGGGTCCGAAGAAAGGGCGAGACGATTTCGCCGATATTTCTCTCCAGGATGGCGAGCTGATTGATCTGCCGGCTGTCGCTGGATGCGATCTTCAAGTTTTCGATATACGGGATGATCAGTTCCCGCACGTTGCAGATGACGTTTTCCTCCAGTTCCAACCGGTCCTCCTCCCTCCGTTTCAGGAGGACCTTGAGGGCCGTGTTGGCGTCCTCGAGATTCCGGGATTTTTCCTCCAGCTCGCGCTCCCTCTTCTTCAGGGCCTCCTCCATCCTCTTGCGTTCCGTGATGTTCCGGGCGATTCCGTGAATGGAGACCTGCCTGCCGTTGAATTTGACCATCCTGGCGTTGACTTCGATCCAGACGGCGTCACCGCTCTTCGTATAGGTCAGAAATTCCATCGGATTCCCGGCGTCCCGGTGGTTCTGTCCCGCCTGGAGGAGCTTTCGGGCGACGGGCATGTAATCACGGTCCAGGATCTTCTCGATGCCCAGCCCCTGGAGTTCCTCCGCTTCATAGCCGTAGGTTCTGGAGAAGGCGGCGTTGCAGGAAAGGATATTGCCGTCGGGGTCGAGAATGAAAATGATGTCGTTGGCGTTTTCAAACAGCTCCCGGTACTTCTGCTCCGATTGCCTCATGGCTTCCTCGGCCTGCCTGCGCTCCGTCGTATCGGTGACGATCTCGACGATCCCGGTGAGAACGCCCTCCTCGTTGCGCACGGGATAGCTCCGGAGCACCCAGTTCTTCCGGTAGGACGAGAAATTGACCACCTCCCGGGGCTCGCCCGTTTCAAGGGTTTTTTCGGCGGGGCATATGCGGCAGGCCCTGCTCCTGTCATGAAGGACCCTGAAGCAGTGCTTCCCGTTCAGCTGGCCCGGTTTCAGCCCGAAGGCGTCGTGCATGGCCTTGTTGGCCCAGATCACCTTCATGTCCGTGTCGAGATACAGGACAAGCTCCGTCATCGCGTCCAGGATGACGGACTTTTCCTGTTCCGACTTGCTGAGTTCCTCGAAAAGCCGCCGGTACCTCTGTTCGATCTGACGGATTCTCGGATCGGTCCTCCCGGTCTTGGCGGGTATTTTCATTTTTCCCTCGGAAAAGCGGATGAAGCCCCACATAACTTTGGGAAATAGTTTCACCGATGTCAAGAAAACAATGACGACGGCAACCTGAAAAGAACGCGAACTGCCGCCCCCCTCCCCTCTTCCCGGCGACCGCCTCCGGCAAAGGGCGGTCCCCGTCCCGGGTCCAGGGCTATTTTTCGGGAAGCTGTACGAGCACCGCCTCGCCCCTTGCACGGATTTCGCCGTCGGCGGACAACTCGATGCTCACGATGACTTTCCGCCTGCCCGTTTCCTTGACCCTTCCCCTCAGCTCCAGGACCGTATCGATGGGCGTCGGTTTCAGAAAATCGACCTTCAACGAAGCCGAGACGAAACGGGAAAGCGGCCGTTCGTCCGGCGAAAGGCCTTCCCTGTGCAATTTCGCCGCGGATGCGATCGCGGCGCTGTGGCAATCCATCAACGAGGCGATGAGCCCCCCGTAGACATATCCCGGGAACCCTCCCGTGTAACGCGGGTCCGGCCGGTAATGGCAGACGCCTTCTTCCCCTTCCCAGTAACTCTTGATGTGCATTCCTTCCCGGTTGAGCCGTCCGCAGCCGTAACAATGGGCGATTTCGTCATGATAATAGTCCTGGATTGCTTTTTGCGCCATACCTTCTCCTTTTTTATCGTCTGACCGTATTTTCGACCCTTTCCAGGGTATCCCGCCGATGCCGCACCCTGTGCGGGAAGGACCGATCCGCCGTTCCCCGCCGCCCCGCCCCGAAACATGTCCCCGGGATCATCCTTTCACCCGACAAACCGGAAAACGGCAAGCAACGTGAAGGTGCTCACGAGACTCGCCGCGAGCAGCAATGCCGAGGCCAGCGATGCTTCCCCTCCATACCGCCTCAGGAACACCACGCCCAGGACTGCGGGGGGCATGCCCGCCAGAAGCACGAGCACTTCCCGCCACAAATCGGGAAACCTGAGCGCCGAAGCGCAAAGTCCCGCCACAACCGGTTTGAAGAGGAGCTTCAACAGGATGACGATCCCAAGGGAAACCAGGATGTTCCGCACGTCGGGAATCTTGAACATGAGACCCACCGACAGGATGGCGATGGGGGTCAATGCCGAGGCCAGGACGCTGCATACCTGAAAGAAAGGGGCCAGGAAAGCGTTCTCCCTGCCCGGCAATTTGAAAACGCCCCAGAAAAGTCCCAGCAGGAGGGCGAAAAAAACGGGGGATTTGAAAAACGCCAGGGACGACTTCCACGCTTCCCTGAAATCCGATTTTTCCGTTCCGAAATACATCGCCAGGACCGGGCCCAGAATAAAAATGGGATAACCGACGCCGATTTCCGAAATGAGCACGGCTTCCGTCATGGCCTGGCTCTGCCTGGGAAACATCTCCATGATGATGGAATACCCCAGGAAGGTGGACGATCCGAAGGCGGCGCAGAAGACGATCGCTCCCTGCTGCACCCGGCTGAATCCGAGCGCCATGCTGATGACCCAGGCCAGAACGATGCAGCCGAGTTCGAGGCCGAACATGAGAAACGACGGAGCGAGCTGGTCCGGCCGGATCGTCTGTCCCGCCAGGCTGACGAAGACGACCGCGGGCAGGCACAGGTCGGTCACGATTCTCGCCAGCACAAGAGAATGGTTCTCCGTCAATGCTCCCCGCCGCCGCATCATGATGGCCAGCAGGTAGAGAACGACGATGACGATGACGGCCTTGAATAGATGGAGATAGTTTTCCATGGGTTTCCCTCGGAGGCTGGGACTCGGAAGGCCTTTTCAGGCCCTGGGTGGGCATTTTCGGGCGAACACCGCCTTCGTGATACCGATCGAGTTTTTTCAGGTTATGCAAATCCGACTTTTGTCAATGGCGATTCAAAAGCGAACCGGTGACAAAGAGGTGGAAATGCGGGTTCCAATATGCCTGTCGGGATTCAGGATGTCAAGACCGGGATGATTGCGGAAATCCCGAACGCCCGCCTGCAGGGATGCATGTCCCGGTTTGGAGGGCGTCGGGATTCCCGGGCCCGGCCCGGTCCATGCCCGGAAGGTCATCCCGATGGATAAAATGAATAAATGCCGTTTGACAACAATCAATATCTTATCTAGTATTGATGAAGTTGTAAAAGGCAAATTCAACACTTTTTCGAACGGCAANNCAAGGCGCCCGAATCCCGAGGAATGCGGCGTACTTATGGTACGCCAAAGGGTCGAGGGAGGAAGGGGAACGCAGCATATGGGCTTTTTACGAAGCCGTCAGTATTTACCAATAGAAATTCGGACGCCTCCATTTCCTTGCCCGTTCCAGCTTGACGAACTTCCCCTCTGCCGCTGCAACGCCCGTCCGTCCGACATTCCTGCAGGCACATGGAGCAAATGTCTTCCATGAGCGGCACGTTTTAAAGAAAAGAATTTTTCGATGAAGCGATCCTTTGGAAACAAGAGCGGGTAAAGGAGGAAGGAGCATATCCCTGCGATGATCACAATCGTTTTGATGCTTTCGATTCTTTTCCAGTTCGTCGCGGCGGCCATGGCGCTGAGGTTGATTCCCCTTACAGGGAAAAGGATCGCCTGGACCTTCATCGCCGCGGCACTGACCCTGATGGCCCTTCGAAGAAGCATCACGTTCTACCGCCTGCTTTCGGGAAGCATAACGATTCAGCCCGATTTCGGCGCGGAGATCGTCGCCCTTTCGATCTCGATCCTGATGGTCGCCGGCATATCGAAAATCGCCCCGATATTCATTGCAGGCGCAAAGTCCAAAGAACAGCTCGAAAAAGCGAACCGGGAATGGGAAACGATCTTCGAGGCGATCGGACATTCCGCCGTCATTCTCGATCCCCAGCATCGAATCATCGCCGCCAACCGAACCACTCTCAAGACCATGGGCATGACGGAAAAGGAGATCCTCGGAAGGACATGCCACGAGATCTTTCATCCCGGCACTGTTTCCCCTCCCGAACATTGTCCCGTGAAGAAAATGAAGGTTTCGGGCCGGATGGAGCAATATGACATGGAAGTCGAGGCCCTGGGAGGTGTTTTTCACGTCTCCTGCACCCCCATGTTCGATGAAAGGGGACAGATCAGAAAAATCATCCACATCGCAACGGACATCACCGAACGCAAAAGGACGGAAGAAAAGCTGCAGGAGGCTTACGATATCATCAACGAAAGCCCCGTCGTGGCGTTCCTCTGGAAGAACGCCGAGGGCTGGCCCGTGGAGTTCGTCACGGACAATGTGAAAAACCTCTTCGGCTACGAAGCGGAAGAGCTCACTTCCGGAACGGTTTCCTATGCCGAAACCGTTCATCCCGACGATATCGAAACGGTGATCAGGGAGGTCTCAGACTACAGCAAAGAGAAAGACAGGATTGCATTCGATCACAAACCCTACCGGATCGTGACGAAAGACGGAACGATCAAGTGGGTGAACGACAGCACCCTGATCAGAAGAAACGAAAAAGGGGAGATCACGTACTATCAGGGCATCCTTTTCGACATCACGGAGAACAAGCGGTCGGAGACGGCGCTGCGGGAGAGCGAGATCAAATACCGCAGCCTTGTGGAAAGTTCCGGGGACTTGATCTACGCCACCGACAGAAGGGGGGTTCTGACTTACGTGAATCCCACGCTGGAGAAAATTCTGGGTTACGACGGGGGCCAACTGAAAGGAACGCCGTTCATCCAGATCGCCGCCCCGGGATTCATCGACAGGGCGAAAGAAATTTTCAAGCAGGCCATGAGAGGGGAAAATATTCCCGTCTATGAGGGGGAACTCATCGGGAAAGACGGGACCCGGATCATCGTTGAATTCAACACGACAAGCCTTTTCGATTCGGAAGGAACCTTTTCCGGCCGATACGGCATCGGCCGCGACATCACGGAACGCAGAAAAATGGAGAGGGCCCTTCTTCAAAGCGAGGAGCGTTACAAAACTTATGTGGAAAATTCATTTGCCGGCGTTTACGTCGTTCAAAAGGACCGCTTCGTCTTCCTGAACAGCAACGCGGCCTCGTTCGTCGGTTACAGGCCGGAGGAGCTCATCGGACGGCAGCCGGAGAGCATCATTCATCCCGAGGACAGGGCCGCGACGAGAGCGAGGGCGATCAAGGCCTTAAAGGGAAAAGAGACGCTGCCTTACGAGTTCAGGGTCGTAACGAAGGACGGACGGATCCGCTGGATCATGGAATCGGTCACGTCCATCCAATATGACGGCAGCAGCGCCGTCCTGGGAAATTCGATGGACATCACCGAGCGCAAGGAGACGGAGGAGGAACTCGGGATTCGCGACGAACTGGAAAAATCGATTTTCCTGTCGGTCCCTCATGCCCTGTTCGGAGTCGAACAGCGGTGCATCTTCTTCGCCAACGATGCCGTGGAAGAGGTCCTCGGCTGGAAACCGGAGGAACTGATCGGAAAGAGCACCCGCGTGATCTTCCGAAGCGACGAGGAATGGGAAGAATACGGCAGCATGATTTACGCCAGGCTGAAGGAAATGCCGGTGGTGAGGTTCGAATCGGGCATGCCTTTCGTGAGGAAGGACGGGAGCGAAATATTCTGCCGTACGAGCGTGTCCCGGGTCGGCAGGGAACTGGGACCGACCGGAAGAATCGTGGCATCCTTCGAGGACGTTACGGAACAGAAGAAGGCCGAGGAAGAGAGAAAGAAACTGGAAGCCCAGCTCCATCAGGCCCAGAAGATGGAGGCCATCGGGACGCTGGCCGGGGGAATCGCCCATGACTTCAACAACCTCCTGATGACCATGCAGGGAAACGCTTCCATGATGATGGAGGACCTCGATCCGTCCCATCCATATTACGAGTATCTGAAAAGCATTGAAAAACAAATCAGAAGTGCGGCGAATCTGACGCGGCAGCTTCTCGGTTTCGCCAGGCAGGGCCATTACGACATCAAGTCCACCGATGTCAATTACATCGTGGAGAAGAACGCCTCCATGTTCGCCAGGACGAAAAAGGAAATCCAGATTCATTACAGCCTTGGAGACGATCTCTGGACCGTGAACGCCGACGCGGACCAGATGGGACAGGTTCTGATGAACCTTTTCGTCAACGCCTGGCAGGCCATGCCGGGAGGAGGAAATCTCTTTCTCGGAACGGCCAATGTGGTTCTCGACAGGCATTACGTAAAGCCTTATTCGGCGGTCCCGGGACGGTACGTGAAGATTTCCGTGACCGACACCGGCGTCGGAATGGACGGACAGACCGTTCTGCGGATTTTCGAACCCTTTTTCACCACGAAGGAAAGAGGACAGGGAACGGGCCTCGGCCTGGCCATGGTCTATGGGATCATCAAGGCCCACAAAGGATTCGTCAACGTCTACAGCGAACCCGGCCATGGAACCACCTTCAATATCTTCCTTCCCGCGTCGGAACAGGAAGCCGTTCCGGAGTCGCAGAAACCTCCGGGCATCATCCGCGGGACCGGCACGATCCTCGTGGTGGACGACGAGGCCCAAGTGCTGGCAGTGAGCCTGAAAATGCTGAAATACCTGGGATACAGGGCCATAGCGGCGCGGAACGGAAAGGAGGCCGTCGAGCTCTACGGCGGGATGAAGGAGGAAATCGATCTCGTCCTTCTGGACATGGTGATGCCCGAAATGTCGGGAGGGAAGGTTTTTCAGCTTCTCCGGGAGATCAATCCGGACGTGAAGGTTGTTTTGCTGAGCGGTTACAGCGTCGACGGGCAGGCCAAGGAAATCATGGACCAGGGCTGCAAAGGGTTTATCCAGAAGCCCGTTTCCCTGGGGGAACTCTCACAGAAAATAGACGAAGTGATGAAGATGGGAATGTGAGGGAAATGCGGCCGGCGCCTTTTCCGTTGCGCCGCCGCCGCAAGTCCGTCCTCATCGCGCAGTGATCACTGGATCGATTTTTCCTTGATGACTTCTCTCAATATCTGTGAAAGTCTGTCCTTTGTGAAAGGTTTCTGGAGAAATCCCAGGCAGCCTTCCTCGAAGATCTCGTCCGCCTCGTCGTGAAAACTGTAGCCGCTGGCGAAGAGAACCTTGACATTCGGGTCGATCCGCTTCAACCGTTCGAAAGTTTCGCCGCCTCCCATGTCGGGCATGATCATGTCCAGGATGATGACGTCGATTCTGTTCCTGTTTTCCCCATACACCTGCAGGGCCTCTGAACCGTTGCGGGCGACCAGCACCTTGTATCCCAGAAATTCCAGAATCCTCTTCGTCACCTCCAGGACCGCATGCTCATCGTCCACGAGCAGCACCGTCTCCCCGTACCCCGGCGTCTCCTTTTTCCCGGTTTCCTCCGTTTTCGTCCGCATCGCCGTGGCGGGCAGATAGATGTCGAAGGTTGTCCCCTGACCCTTTCCGCTGTGGACATCGATGGCGCCCTTGTGCCCCTTGACGATCCCGTACACCGTGGCCAGGCCGAGGCCGGTTCCCCTCCCCATTTCCTTTGTCGTGAAGAACGGCTCGAAGATACGTTTTCTCGTCTTTTCGTCCATGCCCACGCCGTTGTCTATGATCGATATTTTTACGTACCTTCCCGGAAAAAGGAAAAAGTCGCCGGAGGCCGCCTCATCCAGGGCGGTGTTTTCGGCCTTGATGTAAATCTGCCCGCCCCCGGGCATGGCCTGCCAGGCATTGACCAGGAGGTTCATGAACACCTGTTCCATCTGTCCCCGGTCCGCCTCCACATTCCAGAGGTCATCGGGATATTCTTCGTGGATGGTGATTTCCTTTTTCGCCCTGCCGAATATGGACGCCGTGTTGCTCAAGAGCCTGCCGATATCGAGGACCCGGATCTCATATCTTCCCCCCCGTGCAAAGCCGAGGATCTGCTTCGTCAGATTCGCCCCGCTCGCGACAAGTTCTTCAATCCGGCTGAGATCCTCATAAGGGATGCCCGACGGGTCGACGCCGATTTTGGCCATCGTCGCGTATCCCTGGATTCCCATGAGAAGATTGTTGAAATCATGGGCGATCCCTCCGGCCAGCGTTCCGACGGCCTCCATCTTCCGGGCCTGATGAAGCCTGGATTCCAGTTTTTTTCTTTCCTCTTCGGCCAGTTTGCGCTCGGTGATGTCCGTGTGCGTTCCGAACATCGTCAACGGTTTCCCTTCCCCGCTTCGCGTGACCACCCGGCCGCGATCCTGCACCCAGACCCAGGTTCCGTTCTTATGACGCATTCTGATCTCACATTCGTAAAGATCCAGTTCCCCGCGGAAGTGTTTCTCGACAAGGGCATCGGAATATTTCAGATCGTCGGGATGGGCCAGTGTTCTCCAGGTGTCGATGCCTACGGGCGCCAGTTCCTCGAGGGTGTATCCGACTATTTCCGCCCAGCGCCCGTTGAAGACCACCTCCCCCGTCTGAACGTTCCACTCCCACGTGCCGACGTCGGTTCCTTCGATGATTCCGGCAAGGCGCTGCCGTTCGCGGGCGAGATCCTCCTCGGCCTTCCTGCGTTCGGTGATATCCTCGACGGTCGTCACAATTCTCCTGGTCGTTCCCAGTTCGCTGCCGACCCGGGACGTGGTGATGCGACAGAGGATCTCTTTTCCATCCTTTCTTACGAAAGGGACCCCCGATTCCAATTTGAAAACCGGCGAATTCTTCAGGTTCGCGTAAATGGTATTGCCGTATTCCTCCCACTCCCGGTCGTTTCGAAAAATTTTCCTCGTACTTTGCCCGATCAGTTCCGAGGGTTTCCACCCGCAGACTTCCTCCATGGCGTCATTGGCAAAGAATATTTTTCGATTCTCCACACCGAAAAGGGCGTGCGGTACGGACAGGAAAATAGATCTTTCAAGCTCTTCGCGGACCTTCAGGGCCTCCTCCGCCTCCCTGTTCTCGGTGATGTCCATCGAATTTCCCAGAACGGCGTCTCTGCCTTCGTATTGAATGGATGTGACCGTTTCCATGATCCAGCGGATCCGTCCGTCCTTCGTTACGACCCTGAACTCGTAGGGTGACAGATCATCGCCCTTCAGCATCCTCGCCGCGTTTTTCCTGACTTTTGCGCGGTCCCCGGGATGAACGACGCTGTCCGACGGCCGGTCGACCAGTTCTTCCGGCCCGTATCCCGCAAAGGACGCCGCATTGCTGTTCAGGAAGAGAAAACGGCCGTCCTGAACGACGTAAACGCCGGCTAACGAGTTTTCCACGTACGTCTTGTAGCGTTCTTCGCTCTCCCTCAATGCTTTGTTGACCGCAACCAGTTCGCCGGTTCTCTCCCGGATGCGTTCCTCGAGCCGCACGTTGGCCTGACGAAGGTCTTCCTCCATCTCCTTCCTGATGGTGATATCGATCATGTAGCCCAGGCATTCCGCGGGCTTCCCGTCGTCGTCTCTCAACATCAGAAGTTCATCGTAAATCCACAGGTACGAGCCGTTCTTGTGAAGAAAACGGTATTCGAAGCAATGCCTTCCCGCTTTCACGAACACTTCGATGTCTTCCAGGACCCTCTCTCTGTCGTCCGGATGAATGTGGTCCAGCCAGAACCCGGGGGCCTCGAGAAATTCCTCGGCTTCATACCCGACGACGGACGATATATTTTCGCTCACGAAAGTCGTCGCCCAATCGCCGCCCGCATTACAGGTGTAAATGACGGCAGGGTTCCGCGTAAGAAGAAAGTCAAGGCGGTCCGTCACTTTTTTCAACTGGTTTTCCGCCGTCTTTCGCTTTGTGATGTCCCGCCCGACGGATTGAAATTCCCTGATTGTCCCGTCATCGTTGAAAAAGGCACGATCGGTCCATTCCAACCAGCGGATCCCTCTATGGGGAGGAATCACACGATGCTCATACTGGACAACGGGGTATTGAAGGCCGATGGAAGAGAATTTCATGCGGACGTATTCCCGGTCCTCCTCGGGGATAAGCGGCATGAGACGCTTTCCGATCAGTTCTTCCCGCCTCTTGTCAAAATACTTGCAATAGGCGTCGTTGACGAAAGTAAAAGCGCCGTCCGGGAGAAACCTGCAGATCAATTCCGTCTGGTCTTCAACGACAGCCCGGTACAACCGTTCGCTCTCCCTCAGAATCCTGGCGTTTCTCTCCCTTTCGGTGACGTCTATGGTAATTCCAAATACGAGGTTTCTTCCCTTCCAGCGACAGTGGAACACCCGCATTTCGGCCGAAATCCGACTGCCGTCCTTTTTGACGAGAGGGACCGGGCAGACCTGCCTCTTCCCCTCCCGCATCTCGGCGAGGATCGATTCAACCTCTTCCCGCGTTTCGGGGGGATGGACATCGAACACCGTTTTTCCGATAAGCTCCCCCTTTTCATATCCCAGGACCCGGTTCATCTTTTCATTGACGAAGACGAAACAACCCCTTTCATCCAGAACGGAGAACATGTCGTTCATGGAATCGAAAAGAGCCGCGAGTTTATT
This sequence comes from Syntrophaceae bacterium UBA6252, assembly GCA_002441265.1. Taxonomy (GTDB): domain Bacteria; phylum Desulfobacterota; class Syntrophia; order Syntrophales; family UBA6807; genus UBA6807. The sequence goes on along the minus strand of DJVQ01000035.1, from coordinate 2,581 downwards.
GTCATTCCCGACGTCAATCTCAATTTCCGCATGACCCGGATCTTCCGCTTTCTTCAACCCGGCCAGTTGCATTCTGAGCGCCTGGAGTTCGCACAACAGTTCTTCTTTCGTCCTCATTTCGTCCTTCACGGAAATTCTCCTGGGAGGGGAATATATTTATCCAGTTTTACGGTGTCTTACCTGCAGCATTTTTTCATAATTCGGAAATCGCGGTTATCGACAGCGATGAACCCGCAAAAGTCGAATCAACGCTTTTTCGAACGGCAAAGTAAGAAGCTCCATAGGCAAGGCGCCCGAATCCCTCGGAATGAGGAGTACTTATGGTACGCCAGAGGGTCGAGGGAAGAAGGGGCGGCATAGGAACTTTTTACGAAGCCGTCAATAATGCCCTTTCAATTTCATGTCAATACCGTCGTGTAACAGGCTCCGTCCGTCTTGGAGGCGATAAAGTATCGCAAGATTCAGTCCACGAAGAACGGGGCATGAGTCGGGGCCGGGCCGGGCAGGCAGGTTCACGCCCCCGGCGTCTTCCGTAGAGGGCCGTATCCATCGATGACAGTCGCCATGGGAGCATCACAGGTTCATCCCATGTCAACGGGAAGTCCCGTCATGAAATTATTTTGACGGCCCGCATTCACGGGATTTAAGCAACAGTGCAAAACAGCCGATAATGAAAACGTTCGAATCTTGGAGGATGGTGGGTTTCTTGCGCACGGCACGCTTTCTCTCAGAGATCCTCGAGTCGGACACTCGGACGGAACGGGATCTATGCAAATCTGCACAGTATGGGTTCCGTGGCCGTTTGAAAACATGATCGTCAGCTCCGGCAGCGGCACGCGAAACGACCGGAGGCGGAAAAGACCGGAAATGGGACCGGTCTTTTCGACAAGGAAACCTGCCGTCGGGACGACAACGTTCCGACAGGGGCCACGGGATAAGTAAGCGGGGAGAGGGGTGTCCGCTTTGCAGAACCGACATCGGGAATGCTCCGGGTTGCAGCTCCGGCAATCTTATTTCCACAGACAAAATGACGAACTCGTAAAAAAGCCTGTCAACGCTTTTTCGAACGGCAAAGGAAAAAGCTCCATAGGCAAGGCGCCCGANNGGGACGAGGGAAGAAGGGGAACGCAACATATGGGCTTTTTGCGAAGCCGTCAAGGATGAAAACGGAAAAGGGATTTCGAATCGAGGACGCGAAGGGATGGACGGTTTCACCTCCATCCTGTCGATAAATCAATGATCAGGAGGTTCATGGCATGCGGCGGTTATCTTTCGGTCTGGGCAGTTTGAGAATGAAACTCATGTTGGGTGGATGCCTGATGGCCATTATCCCGGTGATCGTTCTCGGGAGCATTGCGGTCTTCAACGCGAAGACAAACATCGAAAAGGAAACGGATCAGCAGATCCTCATGATTTCGAAGAGCATCGCGGACATGGTGGATTCGGTGATGGTCCTTGAAGGGAACCTGCTGGCCTCAATGGCGCAACGGGATGCGGTCATCCAGGCCGTCATGGAAGCGAACGAAGGAAGCGGTCAGCAGAAGGCCGAATTCCTGCAGAACGAGCTTGCCAAGATCCAGTCCATCATCAAGGAGCGATACGATTTCATCGTCGTTACGGGAAGAGCCGGTATCGTCATCGCCGACAGCGTGAACGGCATTTCAAAGGGAATCAGCACCGCCGACAGGGAATACTTCAAACGAGCCATGCAGGGCGTGTCGAATTCCGACACCGTCGTCATCTCCAAGAAGACGAACGAACCCGTCTGCACGATCGCCTGCCCGGTGAGGGATGAAAACAACCAGGTGATCGGTATGATTTCGGGTCTCATGAAGGTTTCCTTCCTTTCAGCCAAGATCAACGAGATCAAGCTGGGGGAAACGGGCTATGCCTACATGATCAACAAGGAAGGCCTGGTGATCGTCTATTCCGATCCTTCCCAGGTTCTGAAGCTCAATCTGGCGAAGGAACAGGGCATGGAGGAGGTGATGCGCAGGGCCATCGCCGGTGAGACGGGCGTCCAGGAGTACGCTTTCAAAGGAATCAACAAATACGCCGGATTTTCTCCCGTCAAGACAACCGGATGGAGCATCGTGACGGCCGTTCCGGTTAAGGAAATGGTGCAGTCCGTCACCACGACCCGGAATATCATCATTGTCGGCGTCGTCATCTTCGCCCTTCTCGCCATCGTCATTTCCTATTTTGCCGCCGGCGTGATCGTGACGCCCGTCAAGAAGGCCGTCGACAAACTGAATCTGAGTTCCAACGAGATCACGGCCGCCTCGTCGGAGGTGGCGCAGGCCAGCCAGAGCCTCGCCGAAGGGGCTTCCGAACAGGCCGCGGCCATCGAGGAGACGTCCTCCTCCCTCGAGGAGATGTCGTCCATGACGAAACAGAACGCCGACAACGCGGGGAAGGCCAGGGAACACATGGGGGAAGCCCGGATCATCGTCGACCGCGTCAACCAGCACATCGAAAACATGGCCGAGGCGGTGAAGGAGGCGACCAAATCCAGCGAGGAGACGGGAAAAATCATCAAGACCATCGACGAGATCGCCTTTCAGACGAACCTGCTGGCCCT
>DJVQ01000056.1:348-114905 GCA_002441265.1 Syntrophaceae bacterium UBA6252 | reverse complement strand
TGACGACGAACACAGTTGCTCAGTCGTCCGGACTCGGGCGCCTCGCTTTCGGCGCTTTTTCCTTCGACACTCGAAAAAACGTTCCTGGGAATGCTGATGAGTTCGTCACGGTACGGGTCGCCGGATACCGGAGGAAACCGGCCCGGAACGTCCGTCTGCGGAGGTGTTCCTTCCGACGGGGAAAGGCGCACACGATGGTGAACCCCCTCCCCCCCCGGTGGGGTTCCGACCTGAGGCGTGAACATCCGGGTAAATCCGAAAAAACGCAACCTTTTCAAGACGGCCCTTTCCTGTTGGCATCCGGTGAACCGGCCTTCCGATGCGATGCTTCAAGCGAACCGGTAGATTTCCGGACCGTTTCCTTCGAAAGAGAAACCCCGTACGGCCTATCCCTGATTGGGTGCGCACCCCCCCTTAGATCACAAATACTATAACGGGCAGTTACAGTATACATAAAATAAATTGTAACGCAACTGATTTTGAAAAAAGGTTCAAAAAAAGGAAAGATGAAGACAGGACGCCGAAACAGCGGGGTGCGGCGGGATCAGCCGGGGTGATACCCTCTTTTCCTCATGAACGGCGGCCCTCCCGATCATGGTATAAAAAAAGAACGGCCCCCACGGAGAAAAAGAAGAAGTCCCTGACAAGGTTGAGCCAGGACACCTTTCCCTCCCCCGTCGAGGAAAAACACCCGCAGGAAATGTCGAGACCCCGGGCGACGGTGATCGCAAGAGCGATAAAAAAGACGAACATGAGCGCCGACAGGAGGAGGGAGGCCCCGCCGGTCCACCATCGCATGACGAGGGCTGTCCCCGCCACGACTTCAACCCAGGGAAGGATGATGGCCGCCGGATGCACCAGGACCACCGGAAGGATCTGATAGTTGTGTATGGACTGGGCAAATCCCGCGGGATCGATGATCTTGGTGACCCCCGCGTACAGGAAGATCCCCCCGAGGATGAAGCGCATCAACAGAAGGACCGAGGTCCAGAACCGCGGCGATCCGGTCATGTCCCCTCCCTTTTTTCCGGAAAGACCTCTCCCGGCAGGCCCTTTCTTTTCTCCCACCGGAAGACCCGGAACGCGGAAAACCCGTTTTTCCGGAGCGTCGCCGCCAGCTCCGCCCCGAGGGCGCACCGTTCGCTCTCGCACAGGACGACAAGAACCATTCCCGCGTCGGAAAGGACCCTGAGTTCCCCGATCCTGGACGGGACGTCCCCGGGGGAGAGGTTCAGGGAGCCCGGGGAGGGCATTGCACCGGAAAGCCGCAGACCTCTCGGATCCAGGAGGACCAGCCGCCCCTCCCGCTCCATGGCTTCGTACTCGCTCCGGGTGATGCTGTCGAACCCCCGGAGGGAGATTTCCCTCTGGGCCTGGGCCGACCAGTCTCCCTTCCAGGGAAGCCCGTCGGGTCTCAGGAAGTTCGTCACCGCCGCCGCCACGACCCCCGCAAGAACGAGGAGAATCGCATGGGAAACGGATCTCGTGAAAGACGGCATTGAAAGAAAATCCCCTTTTGTTCCATCATGGTTGACGAGCCCGTGAAAGTCGACACGGCGCTCTTTTCGAACGGCAAAGCAAAAGACCCCCGAGACGAGCCGCCCGAATCGCGACGCCCGAGGCGCACGCAACGTGCGCCGGGGGTGCGAGGGACGAAGGGCGACACAGCCCATGGACTTTTAACGAAGCCGTCAGGGTTGATCCAGTCCCTCCTTCTTGAGCCTGTGGATTACAATCGCATCGTCGGGAAGATCGCTTTCCATGGGAACGAGGGACCACAGGAATTTTCCCGTTTCGGTGCTGCAGGAACAGACTCTCACCAGTTCCCCCTCGACGGCCTTTTTCCTGTCTTCCAGCTCGGCGATCATTTTTTCCAGGGCGCCCCCCCCCCTGTTTTCCCGGGCTTGCTTCATCACCGCGATGCGCTGTTCCAGGCCCTGCAGATCGAGATGCAGCTTGGCCTCTTCTCCGGCATCCAGGAATCCGGGTTTCCCCTCGACGCAGGTGAGATCGAGCCTGCCCACGTACATGCCGTCCCTTCCCGAACGAAGTACCGGCGTGCCCGATTTCTGCAGCGGCCTCACGGTGGTGCCCCCGTCGCCGCCGCCGAGGATGAAGCAGATCCCGGGATTTTCCGATGCGAGCCTGTCCACCTCGTCCGGGGACAGCGCGGACAGGAGCAGGACCACGTCCGTCTGCCCCAGCAGTTCCCGGATGGCCTTTTTCGCGGAAAGGAGCGGATCCGCAAAGGAGGCGCCTTTGCCCCACCTTTGCTGGACAACGGCGTTTCCCTTCGCGCTGGCGAGCCCGATGACTCCGATTCTCACGTTTCCCAGCTTATGGACAACCCAGGTCTTGAAAATGGGTTTCCCATCGCCGTCCAGGAGGTTCGACGAAATCCAGGGGAGATTCTTCACTTCCGGTCTGGAGAAGAAATCCCTTCCCATGGCCGTTTCGCGGTGTCCGATATTCATGGCGTGCATCCCCATCCGGTTGTACGCCTCGACAATGATATCGGCGGTTTTCAGCTCCGCTTCCGTCGGCCGGGTGCCCTCCGGCACGGCGAAGAGATTCCCCGAATCGACCACCAGAACGTTTCCGGTCCGGGACTTCTCCGCGAGGATGAAGGCGGTGCGCCGGGCGAGACCGCCCAGTTTGGAGTACTGGCAGGTAGGACAGGGGATGAGGTTGCCCTCCGCATTGCTCGTGTGAAGGACCCGGATGCCCACCTTCCCCGGCGCCGGCTCCCCCCAGGCGGCCGCGGCGAGAACAAGCATGCAAAGGACCGCCGCAAGAAGGGCCGTCACTCCGGCGCCGGCCCTCCCGGGGGCCGTTCCGCCCGCTCCGGCGTTCCTTCCCGCTTCCCGGGATCTCCCTCGTTTCTTCATGATCCGTCTTTCACCCCCCGTTTCCGGGTTTTCACTGCTTCTTCTGCAGGAAGGGGTTTCCCGCCGGCACGGCGGTCTCCTTCCCCCCTCCCTTCTTCATCTCCAGCTCCAGGTATTCCCGGGGCGAGAGCTTCCACAGTTCCTTCGCTTCCTTCAAAACCTGGGACTCCTCCGCCGCGGAGCGCTCCCGGGCAAGCTTGGCCAGCTTCTCCTCGAAATCGGGACCGATCAGGGCGGCCACGACCGGGTCCTCGGGAATGTCTGGGGCACTGCAGTCCACGTCGATCTTCTTCCTCTCCCGGAGAACCGCCTTCCCGTCCCGCATCTCGAACGTCACGTAGCCCAGGGAGGTCCCCCGGAACGCCGCCTTCATGACCGGCGTCGGCGGAACCACGCCCGGAGGCGTCTCACGATCGTCGCTCGCGGAAATGGCCACATCGATCCCCGAAATCTTCTCCACGAGTTTGCAGGTCTCCCCGTAGCCCTCGTGGGAAATCAGCGCGAGCACGTCCACCTTTCCCCGGATCTCGCCGACGGCCTTCCCGACGGCTTCCTCCACGGACAACACCTTGAACAGTCCCCTCTCCTGGTAAGTGGGAACCGCCTCCCTCACTTCCCTTTCGGGCATCACGCCGATGATCCCGACGCGCATCCCTCCCCGTTCGACGATGACATGGCCCGTTCCGAAGAGCCGGCCCGTCGCCCCGCTCACCAGGTTGGTGGTCACGGCGGGGAAGACGGCGTTCCCCATGAGTGCCTTCAGGCGGGTCGGCCCGAGAGACAGGTCCCGGGGTCCCAGGACGACGGCGTCGTACATCAGCCCGTTCATTCCCTTCACGGTCATCTCGGCCGTGATCTCCTGCACCGTTCCCCGGTCATCGGATGCAAAATCCCCGCAATCGATGAGTACGATGTGCTTCTCCGTTCCACGGAGCTTGTTCACCATTCCCGCGTTTCGGGCAAGACCGCCCGAAAGACGGCCCCCTCACCCCTTGCGGGGCAGGATCTGCCCCTTGAATTCCCCTGTGTACAGCAGCGTGACGCTCTTGGTTTCCTCCGCCCGCGCCGGCGAAAGGATGCCCGCCAGGACAACGAGCAATGCGGCCGCCAGTACGGCGGATATTTTCAGGCTTCTCAATGCGGTTCTCCTTTTCTCGTTCATCGGTCGTCCGAATCGGGATTCCCGGTTTCCATTCCCTCAGGGCTTCTCCCCGAGGAATGCTCCCTTCTCAAATTTCCCCGTTTGCTTCTTTCCGTCGGGGAAGAGCATCGTCCCTTCCCCGTCCATGAGTTCTTCCTTGAATTCCCCCGTGTATTTCCTGCCGTCGGGAAAGTGCATCGTGCCCTTTCCGGTGATCCGGTTCTCCCGGAGTTCCCCTTCGTATTTCCGGCCGTCGGGAAAAAGAAACACCCCTTTTCCGTCAGGAAGCCCGTCCCTGAATGTCCCCTCGTAGCGGCTCCCGTCGGCGTTGACCATGACGCCCCTGCCTTCCTGCTTGTCGTTCCTGAAATCCCCCTCGTAGACCGAACCGCCCTTGAACTTCAGGGTCCCCTTCCCTTCCCTCAGGTCGTTCCGGAAGGTGCCCGAGTACTCGTTTCCGCTCGTGTAATAGAAGACTCCCCGTCCTTCCTTCTTTCCGTCCTTCACTTCCCCCTCGTAACGGCCGCCGACATGATACGTGTAGGTCAGCGTTCCCCTCTTCATCGTCGCGTCGGGATAGGTGAAAGCCCCCTGACCGTCGGGGATTCCGTCCTTGAAGGTGCCCTCGTACACCTTTCCGTCGGGAAATTCGAATTTCCCCTTTCCGTTGATGCAATCCCCATCCACACACTCCGCCAGCGCCGCCGGAACGGCGGCGAAGGCGATGAGAAACAGGAAAAGCCCTGTCATTCCGATTCTACGCATGGAACCCTCCAGTTGCAAGTTTGTGAACGTCCACAATTTTGCAAATTTCGTACCCCGGCACCCCGCGGGGCGAAGGGGACGTCCCCGGGAACAGACGCGCCCCGGGGAAACGACAGGGCATCTTGTATCCCATGGAACCGGAAGAATCAACTCCTCCGGACGGAAGCGCGTCCCTTCCGCTCCGCTTTTGCCGGAACCCGGAAGGCCGGGCGGCCTATGATCAGATATGGACAGGATTGGACCATTCCAACCACCGGCTTTCGCAGAAAGGCGGTTTCACGGCCGTGAAACCGCCCGAACATTTCCTCGGCGCTCCGTTTCCGGTCCCGCCGGGGTTTAAAGGCCGATCAGGCCGTCCACCACCCGGGGTTCTCCGTCGACGATCAGGATCGGGTTGAGGTCCATTTCCCGGATGGCGGGAAAATCCAGGGCCAGCCGCCCGAGGGCCGCCAGGAGCGACGCGAGGGATTCCCGGTTGACCGCCTTCATTCCCCGGTACGCCGTCAGCAGTTTCCTCGATTGAAGGGAATCCATCATTTCGAAGGCATCCTCGACGCTCAGGGGGGCCAGCCGGACCTGGTGGTCCCTGAGGACCTCGGCAAACACCCCGCCCAGCCCGAAGAGGATGCAGGGCGGGAATCCGGGTGCGGAGGTCATGCCGGCCATGAACTCCCGGTCCCCCCGCAGCATTTCCGCCACCAGGACGGGAATCTCCCCGTTTCTGCCCCGGAGGGTCCGGAAAGCACGGACCATCTCGTCCTCGTTCTTGAGATCGAGAAAGACCATCCCCTGTTCCGTCTTGTGAAGGATCTCGGGGGAACAGCCTTTCAGCACGACGGGATACCCGATCGTCCCGGCGGCCTCCACCGCTTCCGGAAGGGTCCTGACGAGGATCTCCCGGGTGACGGGAATGCCGTAGGCGGCGAAGATCCGCTTGGCCCGGTATTCATCCAGGGGCCCCTGAAGGAGATTCAGCGCCTCGGCGGGGGGAGGCTGTGGGGCGGCGGGGGAAACGCCCTCCTTCCGGTTCCGGATCCGGAGATGGCTGTAGAAGGCCGCCATGGCCTTCGCCGCCTTTTCCGGGGAATCGAAAACGGGAACGCCCCTTTCGTGGAAGGTCCGGATGCACCGGTCCTCGCTGCCGAAGAAGGAACTCACCAGGAGCGGTTTCCCGTATCGGCGGGGCATCCCGATCAGGGGTTCGAGATCCGTCTTCGGGAGCGTGATGGGGATGTCATCTCCCAGGGAGAGGACTTTCCGGGCGATCGGGAGGATCACATCGAAGAAGCCCGAGTCCATGATCCCATGGGCGATCACCCCGTCGATCTCTTCATCCTTGAACAGGACCTCCGGAATATTCCGGGCCAGCTTGGGCATATCGAGATCGAAGGTCACGTCAACGGGGTTCCGCGCGCTGGCGTGGCCGGCGATAAACGGCCGGATGGCCGTCTTCGTCGCCTCGGAAAACTCCGGAACGTCCAGACCGACGCGGTTCAGGGTGTCCGCCGCCGCCGTCCCGGGACCGCCCGAGTTCGTGACGACGGCGATCCGTTTCCCCCGGAGGGGCGGCTGGGAGGCCAGGGCGAACGCCGTACGGAAGACCTCCTCGATGGTGTCGACGACAATGATCCCCGCCTGGGCGAAAAGACCCTCGTAAATGAACGACGGACCGGCGATGGCCCCGGTATGGCTCGATCCCGACCGGGCCCCCGCTATCGTTCCCCCCACGTACTGGGCGACGATGGGCTTCTTCCGGCTGATCCTTCTCGCCGTCTCCAGGAAGGCGGACGCCCTCCGGATCCCTTCGATGTACAGGCCGATGGCCTTGGTTTCTTCGTCTTCTCCAAAATAATCCAGACAGTCCACGATGTCGATGTTCGCCTCGTTCCCCACGCTCATGCCCTTGCCGAGGACGATGCCGTTGCGGTGCAGCCAGGTCAGGTTCTGGGTGATGAAGGTGCCGCTCTGGGACGCCACGCCCAGTCCCCCTCCCCGGTCGCAGGGGGGAAAGACGGTCAGGTTCAGCGGATATGCCGTGTTCAGGATTCCCACGCAGTTGGGTCCGAGGAACCGGATCCCGTACTCCCCGGCGATGCGGACGATCTCTTGCTGCAGTTCCTCTCCGCCTTCTCCCGTTTCGCTGAAACCGGCGCTGACGATCACGGCGTGTTTCGTTCCGAGTTCGCCGAATTGCCGGAGCATGTCGGGCACCAGGAGGGTGGGCACGACGAGGACCGCGATGTCGGGAACCTGGGGAAGGGCGTCGATGGACGGATACGCCTTCTTTCCCAGGACTTCCTTTTCCGATGGATGAACGGGAAAGATCGGCCCGGGATAACCGCTCCCGATGAGGTTGAGACACTGGATCGTTCCCATTTTCATGACGTTGTTGCTCGCCCCGACGATGGCGATGGATTCGGGGTTCATGATTTTGTGCAGAGGATTCATTCCGATGGACTCCTTTCAAGGTCCCCGTCGTTTTTTTGTGTCTTGTCTATCCCCCCTTTTCCCCTTCCGTCAAGTGGAAAACTCACCTGACGCTGTGGGGTAAAAGACCGGCCGGGCCGGTCTTCGCCAGGGTCTTCCCCGTCCCCTTCGTCCTCATCGTCCCGGTATGCCCTTTTTTTCCGGAGATAACGGAGAAAGCCCAAAAAGGCGGCCAGGGCCCCGGCGAAGAAGACAATTTCATACAGATAGCGGGAGAGGTAGAACAGCCAACCCGCGATCCCCGTGACGCGGCGCTTCCACGCCGCCTCGAATTCCTCGAGCGTCGTCCCGTACACGTCCCGGAACGCCTTTTCGAGCTGTTCCCCCCGCGACAGGGCCCGAAGAAGGAGGGACAGCCTTTCGATCCCCCCTCCGGTTTCGAGGAGGGTTTCCACGACGCTTTTGCTTTTTTCGTAGGCAAGCCGGATGTCCCGCTCCGTTCCCGGAAAGCGTGAGACAAGTTCGCCGAGGGGAATGTCCGTCCCCGAGAGAATCGCCCCGGGAAGGAAAAAGGGACGCCTCGGTGCGGCGAGTTCCGAAAACCCGCCGCTCGCCCACTGGGCGATCCCCTCGTCGAGCCATCTCGGCAGCCGGTCCCCGCCCACGGCGTCGTGGAGAAGAAGATGGCAGACCTCGTGTTTCAGGACCGATGCCAGGGGGACCCCCGAAGCGCGGATCGGGGCAAGGAACAGAACGACGAGCCGCTCCTCCGGCCGGGCATAGGCGATGAACCGGAAGGTGCCCCTTCCGGCCCCCTCCGGCGCCTCCTCGCCGACGAGGCGGATCACCGGCCGGTAAGTCAATTCGAAACCGAAGGTTCTTTGAAGCTCGTCCCGAACGCCGCGGCAGGCGCCGGGGATCTCCCCCGCCAGGGCCCCTTCCCGGGATTCATAAACCACGGCCGCGTCCTTCGTCTCCAGGACCTGGAGGGACGCGGCGCCGGAAAGGCCCGGCAGGAGCAGCAGCGGAAGGACCGCGCAAAGGCAATTTATCCCTGTAGGCAAATCAAGACGGGACATGGAGGGGCTCCCGGGGACGCCTTACAGCGGCCCGGCTTTTTTCCGAAGGGCGGATCCGCCCAGGTAGGCTTCCTGAATTTTCGGATTGGACCGCAGTTCCGCCGCCGACCCGGACATGGCAAGGTTGCCGCTTTCCAGGACGTATCCCTTGTGGGCGATGCCGAGGGCCTTGTGGGCGTTCTGTTCCACGAGAAGGATGGCGGTTCCCTGGCGGTTGATCTCGCCGATGATCCGGAATATCTGGTTGACCAGGATCGGCGCCAGTCCCAGGGAAGGCTCGTCGAGAAGAAGAACCCGGGGCGAACTCATGAGCGCTCTCCCGATGGCGAGCATCTGCTGCTCGCCTCCCGACAGGGTTCCGGAAAGCTGGGTTCTCCTTTCCCCGAGGATGGGAAAGAGGGAAAAGACCCGTTCCTTGGCCTCGGAGACCTCCCTTTTCTTCTTCCGGTACACGAAGGCGCCCAGGTTCAGGTTCTCATCCACGGTCAGGGTCGCGAAGACCTTTCTCCCCTCCGGGGAATGGGAGATTCCCTTCTCGACGATCCGATAGGCCGGTTCGTCCCCCAGGAGGTCCCCCCGGTAGAGAATCCTTCCGCCGCTTGCGGGAACGATTCCCGAGATGGCGTTGAGGAGTGTCGTCTTTCCCGCGCCGTTCGCGCCGAGAACGGTGGCGATCTCCCCCTCGTCCAGGTACAGGGTGACCCCGTCGAGGGCTTCCACGGCCCCGTAACGGACGGAAAGGTCTTCGATCACCAGGAGGTGCGCCATCGATCAGTTCTCTTCCTTCCCCAGGTAGGCCTCGATCACCCGCGGGTCCCGGTAGATCTCCTCCGGCCTGCCCTCGGAGATCTTGCGGCCTTCTTCCATGACGGCCACCCTGTGGGAGATCCCCATGACCACGTTCATGTCGTGTTCGATGAGGAGAATCGTCAGGGCGTCCTCCCGGATGAGGTCCTCGAGGAACCTCATGAGTTCCTCCGTCTCCACGGCGTTCAGGCCGCTGCTCGGTTCGTCGAGAACAAGAAGCGCCGGTTCGCATGCCAGGGCGCGGGCGATCTCCAGCATCCGCTGCCTTCCGTAGGGAACGTTTTTCGCGAGTTCGTTCCGGAACCGGGAAAGGCCCACCCGGTCGATGCAACGGTCCGCCTTTTCGAAGAACCGGGACTCCTCCACCCTCTGGGATCTCGTCCGGAAAATGGACGACCAGACGCCGGAAGCGCCCCTGCTGTGCTGTCCCGCGACGACGTTTTCCAGGCAGGTCATGTTCGGAAAGAGACGGATGTTCTGAAAGGTCCGGGCCACCCCCCTTTTCACGATCTGGTGGGGCTTCCATCCGGTGATGTCCTCGCCCCGGAAAAGGACCTGTCCTTCCTCGGGGCGGTAAATGCCGGTCACCACGTTGAACACCGTCGTTTTGCCCGCCCCGTTGGGCCCGATGAGAGACAGGATTTCCCCCTGCCGGACCTCGAGATCGAACCGGCCAACCGCCGTGAGCCCGCCGAAGATTTTCGTCAGGTTCCTCGTTTCCAGGACTGCGGGGGACGAGCCGTTCATGGCGCGCCCTCCCCTCTTTTCCGGGGCCACACGCCGCCGGGCCGGAACATCATCATGAGAATCATGGCGATGCCGAAGAACATCATCCGGTACATGGCGAAGGGACGAAGGATTTCAGGGAACAGGCTGATCGCCGCCGCCCCGATGAGAACGCCGGGGATGGACCCCATTCCCCCGATGAGAACGATGCAGAAGAACAGGCACGATTCCCAGAAGGTGAAGCTCTCCGGGGACACGCACATGAGCTTGCTCGCGTAGATGTTCCCCGCCACGCCCGCCAGTGCCGCCCCGAGCATGAAGGCGAGGAGCTTGTAGTGCCTGACGTCGATCCCGCTCGACCCGGCGGCCACTTCGTCCTCGCGGATGCAGTTCCAGGCCCGGCCGATCCGGGATTTCTGGAGCCGGAGAAGCCCGATGATGGTCAGCGCGACGACGGTCCAGATGAGAAAGTAGTACTTGATGGGGGAATCGATGACGAAAATTCCCCCCAGGCTCGGGAAGTCGATGCCGAAGACGCCGTTCGGCCCCCCGGTGAGGTCCAAGGGGTTGTTGATGAGGGCGAGGCGGACGATCTCTCCCATGCCGATGGTGACGATGCACAGGTAGTCCCCCCGGAGATGAATGATGGGGGAACACACGAGATAGGCGAAAAGCCCCGCTGCGACGGCGCTCACGGGCAACAGCAGCAGCACCGGGATGCCGTACTTCGTGTTGAGGATGGCTGTGGTGTACGCCCCGATGGCATAAAAGCCCGCGTGGCCGAGATCGAAAAGGCCGACTTCGCCGAGGACGATGTTGAGGCTGAGTCCGAGGAGCGCGTAGATGCCGAAAAAGAAGGCGATGTCGATGTGATAGTCGCCGACCACGAAAGGATAGATGAAAAAAGCCGCCACGACGGCCATGAGGGTCCCCTGACGGGACCCGAAAAAACGGCCTGAACCTTGAGACCGGGACGATTCCATCACTCAGACCTTCTCCGCCACTTTCTCCCCGAAAAGACCCGTGGGCCGGAAAATGAGGACGAGGATGAGAATCAGAAAAACGAAGACGTCCTTCCAGGCCGCCGAAATGTAAGCGGCCCCGAACATCTCGAGCACCCCGAGAATGAGCCCTCCGAACATCGCCCCGGGGAGATTCCCGATCCCTCCGAGAATGGTCGCGGTGAAGGCCTTGAGACCGTAGTTCCATCCCATGGCGAAGCTGATCTGGCGGTAGTACATCCCCACCATGACCCCCGCCATGGCCCCCAGGGCGGGCCCGAGGGTGAAGATGAAAAAAATGATCCGGTTGAAGTTGATCCCCATGAGCGACGCCGTGTCCCGATCCAGCGCCGTCGCACGGACGGCGGCCCCGAAGGTGGTCCTCTGGATGATCGTGTAGAGGATCCCCATGAGGGCGAATGAGAGGACGAGGATGAGGATCTGGAGCAGGGTGATGTGGATGTTTCCGATCTGGAGATGGACGTTGGGGATGAGCGCCGCCGGGTAGGCCTGGTACCGGGGGCCCCAGATCACCATGATGGCGTTCTGCAGGACGATGGAGGCGCCCAGGGCGGACACCACCGCGGGGAGGCGCCCCGCCGGGTAGATGGGACGGTAGGCCACCCGTTCCACGAAAACCCCGACCAGGGCGACACTGGCCGCGGCCACCAGAAGGGCCGCGACCAGCCCGCCCCACAGACCGAAATGGGCCGTGATGAAGGAAACGGCAAAGACGAGAAGCGTGTATCCGATATAGGAGCCGAGGGTGAAGAAATCCCCGTGGGCGAAGTTGATCAGCTTGAGGACCCCGTACACCATGGAGTACCCGAGGGCGATGAGGGCATAGAAGGACCCGATGGTCAGCCCGTTGATCAGCTGCTCGAAAAAGACGCCCATGAAGATTTCAGCCCTCTCCCCGTCTCACTTGGACACGACGATCTTCCCCTGGTCGTCCACGGTGTAGAGATAGAAGGGAACCCCCTCCCGGTCTCCCTGCTCGGTGAACCCGATGGGGCCGGTGATCCCGGGAACGCCGTTCACCGAATCTCTCAGATAGGAGGCAAGCACCTTCGAATCGGTCGATTTCGTCTTGTCCACCGCATAGGCGATGATGTTGAGGGCGTCCGCCGCATAGATGGGCCAGGGGCTCGACGGGATCTCGCCGAACTTGTCCTTGTAGGCGGCGAGGAATTCCTTCGCTTCCGCGTAGGGAAGATCCCCGGGCAGGGGTTCGTTCGTCATGTAGCATCCCTTGGCGATGTCGACGCCCGCGATCTTCACGAATTCGTCGTTGATCGCCGCGTTGCCGCCGACGAAGGGACAGGTGATCCCGATTTCCCGGGCCTGGGTGAGCAGGAGGGCCGCTTCGGCATAGTATCCCGTGTAGTACCAGACGTCGGGCTTCGTTTCCCGCAGCTGGGTCAGGGGGACACGGAAATCCTTTTCGCCGGGGGTGACGGCGTCGAAATAGACGATCTGCACCTTCCCGTCCTTGATCATGGGCTCAAGGGCCTTCTTCGTGTCTTCCGCAAGCCCTTTCCCGAAGGCCGTGTTGTCGTGCATGATGGCGATCTTCCGGGCGTTGAACTTCGCCGGAACCGCATCCGCGAAGAACCGGCCCTGGGAATCGTCCCGACCGCAGGTCCGGAAGAAGTACTTGAAATTCCTCTGGGTAAGCCGTACCGCCGTGACACCGTAGCCGATGTTCACCTTTTTGTACTTCTCGTAAATGGTCGAAGCGGTTTCGCACACCGACGAGCCGTAGGTCGAGACGGAGGCCACCACGTCCTTCTGGCCCACGAGCTTCTGGGCGGCCAGGGCGCCTGTCTTCGGCTCTCCGGCGTCATCGACGACGCGGACTTCCACCATTCTCCCCCCCAGGATCCCGCCTTTCTTGTTGATGAGCGATGCGGCGATTTCACAGGACTGCTTCGCCATCTGCCCCTCATACGCCCACGGACCGGTGATGGGCCCCTGGAGACCGATGACCACCGGTTTTTTGTCCGCCGCGAAAGCGGACGAAACCATGACCGCCAGACACATCCCCGCAATGAGCAATACCTTTGAAATCTTCATTTTCCACTGCGCTCCTTCTGAAAAGAAAACATTTCCGATCCTCCGGGAAGGAGCCTTCCTTCCCGCCCCCTGTTCCTTTCTCCCCTCCTTCGCCCCCTTTCCCGGTCCCGGACGTTTCCGGAATTGCGGGAAAAAGAAATCGGGTCCCGTACCCTTACCGGGAACGGGACCCAACCGGGGTTCATTCGGCGAGGGGAGTATAGAAAAGGGCCGTGGGCATGTCAAGAATTATATCGGCGGACCTCGTCGGGGGTCAGGGCGTCGAACTCCCTGCCCAGCTGGAGCAGGACGATGGCGGCGACCACCAGGAGCCCCCCCGCCACCTGGAGGGGCCCGAGAACCTCGCCGAGGAGGAAAAACGCCATGAAAGCCGCCGAAATGGGCTCCAGGGTGGCGGTGATCATCGTCCGGGTGGACCGGATGTAATTGACGCCCAGAAGATACAGGCCGAAGGGAATGACCGTCCCGGCAAAGACGATGTAAAGGAACACGCCCCACTGGCCCGGGGTCAGGGAGACCCGGAGGAACCGGAAGGGTTCGTGGACCACGTTCAGGATCAGAGCCGCGAACAGAAAGGAGTAGAAAGCGACCGTCCAGGGCCGGTACCGGTGCATCCCCCGCTCGCCGAGAAGGGTGTAGGCGGCGAAGGCGAGGGCGGAAAAGAGCCCCCAGAGGATGCCTTCCCGGTTCATCCGGAGGAGGTCGAGACTGTACCCCCCGACGACCAGGTAGCACCCCCCCACGGCCAGCAGAAGGGCGGCCAGCTTGGGCGCGGTGAGGCGCTCCTTCCAGAACGCCACGGCATAGACGGCCACGAGAATCGGCGCCAGGTACTCGAGGAGGATCGCCGCGGCGACCTGGATTTTGCTGATGGTCATGAAATAGGTGAACTGAAGCAGGACGAGGGCGCCGCCGAGGAGGAGGAAATACCACAGATCCCCCGGGCGGACACGGAAGTGGGACCGTTTCCCGAACAGGAAGAACAGGCCGATGGCGACCACCGAAAAGGTGGCCCTGACCTGGACGAGCTGGAACGGGGTGATCCCCGTCTGGATGAGGGCCTTGCCGACGGTCCCGCAGGAGGCCCACAGGAGGGCGGCCCCCATGACGGCGACATATCCCCGGGTCGCTCCGGAAATCATCGGCGCCCCTCCCTGAACCGGCCCCGTTCGTTCATTCGTCTTTCCCTTTCCACCCATGCCGAAAAAGAAAGCTGCAGCATAGGCGCTTTTCCCGTTCCCGTCAATCGCGGGAAGAATGGGGACACCGGATGAAACGGGAGCACTTCCCTCTAAAACGTGTACCCCACGGCAAGATGGAACCGCCCCGCGCCCTCCCCCTCCTGCCGGTTCAGCTTGAATCCGTAAAGAATCCCGATGGGACCCACAGGCGTCATGTACCGCAACCCGCAGCCGGCCGACGACCGGACCGACGGGAGGTCGGGGTCCGTCTTGAACTGCCTGAGACGGCCCGAATCGAAGAAAACGTCGAACTCGAAATCCTTTCCCAGGTCGATCCTGAATTCCACGCTGCCCATCAGGGAAACCATGCCGCCCAGGGCGTTTCCACTGGCATCGTAATACAGCATGTTCTCGTCGTAACCGCGGACGCTGAAGGCGCCGCCGAGGTAGAAGAGCTGGTCGTCGGGAACGGAGTCCGTTGCGCCGTAAGGCGTCAGATACCCCGCCCGGCCCATGAGGGCGACGGTGAGACGATCCCACGGCGTCACATAGTATCTCAGGTCGAGGCGGTATTTCAGAAAATCGTCGAGCGAATTGGTGAACCCCCTGGAAACGTCCACAGCGAGAGAGGAGAACAGGCCCTTCCTGGGCTTGAGAAAGGAGTCCCGGGTGTCCCAGGTGACGGACGGCGTCCCGGTCAGGATGTCCCGGGCCTCGCCGTACCCTTCGCCGGAGGCCTCCTCCGAGAGAACGTCCGTCCCGACGGGAAACCATGATTTCCGTTCCAGCCTCGCCCCGAGGCCGGCGGTCAGCCGCGGGGTCCAGGGATAGGAGACGCCCGTGGAAAGACCGTAGCTTTTCGTCCCGAAATCCTTGTTGAACTCGGTCTTCCGTTCCCGGAACAGGATCGCCGTCGCGGAAACGGGGCTTCCGAGGAGGCGGGGCTCGGTGATCCCGATTTCGTACTGGTCGCTCGTTTCGCTCCACTCGGCGCTGATGCGCAGCTTCTTGTTCAGTCCGAAAAGGTTCCGGTTCCCCCCGCCCAGCTTTCCGTAAAATCTCTTGTCCGACTGGTACCCCAGGCTCACGTCGAAGAAGTAAGGCTTCTTTTCCGCAAGACTCACCAGCAGGTCCGCCCGCTCCTCCTTCTCCGCAAGCCCGAACGTCCTGACCTGGACGGAATCGAAGATCCCCATGTTCCTCAGTTTTCTCTGGCCTTCGAAAACGGCCTCCAGGGTGAAGGGGGTCCCCTCCTCGAGAGCCATCGTCTCCCGGAGGAGATCCGTCCTGGTTTTGAAATTGCCGGAGAAGAAGACGTTCCCCACGGTGACGGGGGGTCCCTCCTCGACCCGGTAGGCCAGACGGGCCGTTTTCCCGTCCTCCCCGAACGCCGCCTCGCCCCTCACCCGGACGTGGGGGTATCCTTTCCGGGAGACGGCCCGCCCCAGGACGTTCTCGTCGGCCCGGAGCCCCTCCTCCCGGAAGGGTTCGCCGGGTTTCAGGGAGACGAGTTTCAGGGCTTCCCGTTCCGTGAGGGCCCGAAGCCCCGGGAAGGCCACCTCCCCGATCACCGTCCGGGCACCCTCCCGGACGGTCAGGGCCACCGCCACCTTCCGCCGGTCGTCCTTCCAGGACAGGTCCTCCCGGACCTCGACGAACCGGTATCCTTCCCGGGCGTAGAGGGAACGAACCGCCCCGATGTCCTCTTCCAGGGTATCCGGGACGAAGGCGCCCTCGTGAAACCATCCGGGCGGCCGCGTCAGGATCTCATCGGTCAGCTTTTCCCGGGGAAAGACCGTGTTCCCCGAAAGGGCGACCGATTCGACAAGGGTCCGCGGCCCCTCGTCGATCCGGAAACGGACCCGGCGGACCCCCTCGCCCTCCGCGCCCTCCCGTTCCGTCTCCGGCGTCACCCGGACCTGAAGAAACCCTTCGTTCCGGTATCGTTCCCGAATCCGGGAGGCGGAACGGAGAATCCCCAGGCCGTAGGAATTGCCCTCCCGGAAGAGGACCACGTCCCTCAGGAGGGCCGAACCCCGGAAGGTCCGGTTCCCCTCGAAGAAAACCTCGTACCGGTCACCCTCGGAGACGGTCACCCGGACGTCCACCCCGCCGGTCTCCCCGTCCATCGAGACGGCCTCCTCCAGGCGCGCGTCGGCGAATCCCCTCCCCCTGTAAAACGCGGTGAGGGTCTCCAGGTCCTCCCTCAGGGCACCCGGACGGAACCGGCCGGTCAGCCCGGCAAAGAAGCGGCCCCTCCAGGTCTTCATCCGCCACTCCAGGGTCCCGTCGTCGAAGGCGCGGTTCCCCTGGAAGGCCAGGCTTCTCAGGACATAATGGCCGCCCTTCCGGATGGTGATGTCCAGGTCGGCGGCCAGGGCGTCCCGGTCCTCCACGACGGCGACGGCGACCTCCGGACGGATGAATCCTTCCTTCCGGAACCGTTCGGCGATTCGTTCCGCTTCCTTTTCCGGCCCGTCCGCAGGCAGGCCGTCCCCCGGTGAAAGGGTCATCACGCCTCGCACGTCGCTTTCGAAGAGGGGAAAGTTCCCATGGATCCGGATGTCCCGGACCCGGGGGAGCGCCTTCAGATCAAAGGACAGAACGACGCCCCCGGGGAGTTCCTCCCGCCCGGCGCGGACCTCCGCGAAACACCCCGTCTCCCGGAGGGCGTTCAGGGCCTCGTCGAGGCGTTTCCCGTCCAGAGGGGCCCCCTCACGGAGGAACAGGGCCAGAAGGCTTTCGGCCATTTTAGTCAGGGGCTTCGCGGCCCCGCAGGGGGGATCCACCCGGACATGATACCCGGCCAGGACGGAGGGGGAGCGCCCCGGGACGGCGGTTCCCCCGTCTCCCGGCACTTCGCCGCCCCGTGCCGGAACGGCGGCAAGGAGGAGGAACAGAAGGAAGAGCATCGACAGCCTGTTGAAAACGCCCGCACCGTCCATCAGGATCACCGGAACTCGAACCGCAGCTGGATTTCCCCGCCGTACACCCCCCGGTCGTTCTGGAACCCCCTCAGGAGAAGGTCTTCCAGCAACCGGTACTCCCCGGCCGCCTCCTGGACGGCCTCCCCGTCCGACGTTCCCACGGAATACTCGATGGAGAACCTCCGGGTCAGCCGTTTCCCCACCGTCAGCAGGAACCCCGATCCCGGAACGCCGTTTCCGGAGGACCCCGGCTGGACCTCGAAGACGTCCAGCCCCGTCAGCTCCCGTACCCGGCCCGACAAGGTGGACGCCACGAGCCGGGCGAGCATCTCCTCCGGGGAGGAGGGGGTCCCCCCTTCCCCGCCGGTCAGTTCGCGGGTGGTCTTTCCGAAAAGGAGCAGGGACAGGATGTCCTGGTCTTCCTCGGCGGGATCGGAGGAAAGGACGAATTTCAGGTTGTTCGTCCTGCCCGAAACCTCGAGGGTGATGCGCCACTCCCGGACCTGGACCCTTCCGGCCACATCCAGGACGGGATCGATTTCGTGGGGGTCCGTAAAATCGAGGGTCCCCCGGGTGATGGTGAAGGTCCTGTCCCGGTAGGTGACCGTCCCCGACGGGATGGTGATCCGGCCCGACAGGACCGGTTTTCCCCAGGTCCCGCCGAGCTTCAGGTCGGGAACGGCCGCCAGGGAGGCAAGGTCGTTGTCCACGAGAAAAGCGCCCTGCCGCCGGATCGCCACGTCGAGGGCGGTGTTTTCCAGGAAGGGGACGGCTTTCCGCTCCCGCTGGGGGGACACGGACCTCCGGGCGGCGAAGAGGCTTCTCAGGTCGATATCCATCTTGTTGTATTTCTTGTAATAAAGACCTTGCACAAGGGTCACCGATCCGGAGAGGGCGCTCTCCCGGGACGTTCCACGGAGGGTCAGGTCCCCGTTGAAGATTGCCTGGAGGGTGCCGGGAAGGACGAAGGGGAGGTTTTGGCCCTCCAGCCGGAGGTCCGCCTTCTCGGGCCGGAATTCCCGGAAATCGAGGGACCCCTCCATACGGAACGGCCCGTCCTCCAGGAATCCCCGGACTTCCCGGAAAAGAACCCGCTCTCCGGCGATCTCGATGCTCCCCCGGACTTCCCGGATCCGTTCCGAGAGGGAAAGAACGGTCATCCCCAGGCCCTCCAGGCGGATTTCCCCATGGAAATCGGGATGATCCACGGTCCCCCCGACGGTCCCGGAGAAATCGGCCCGGCCCTGGAAATCGGAAAGTCCCCCGGCAAAGGGACCGACCGCCGCCAGGGGGATGGAGCCGTCGACCCGGAAATCGAGAGAACCGGACAGGCCCCCTTTCCCCTCGAACCGGATTTCCCCGCTGTCGAGGATTCGGACGCGGCCGGGAGAAAGGATGAGGACGCCCTTCCGGATCGCCGCCTCGAGGTGTTCCGCCGAGGCCACCGGGAGGTCCTCGTGGCGGACGGCGATCCGGGAGACCCCGATGTCCCCGTCGATGTTCCCCGGGTCCCGGACATTCCCCTTCACGAGAACCGTTCCCGAGACTTCTCCGCCCCACAGGGGGAGCCGGAGAAGGGCGAACCAGGGGGCGAGGTCCTCCCCCGACGGGGAGAGGGAAAGGGAGAAGTCGCCCGATGCCCGGTTGTAGCGGGCGGAAAGGGGCAGGCCGTCGAGTCCCTCCACCGCGGCCGTTCCGTCCCGGTACTCCGCCAGGAACGAGAAATCCCCGGCGGGCCGGCCCGAAACGAAAAGGTCCCGGAGGGCGATCGTACCCTTGAAGGCCGGGTTCCTCATCTCCCCCCGGCCGGTGAGATCGAGGGCCGCCTTCCCCTTCACCGGCAACCGGCCCGCGATCCAGCCGATGCCTTCCAGGGAAACGCCGGCCGTGGAGAGGAATCCCTCGTACGCCCCGCCGGGGACGAACCACCCGGAAGCCCGGACCGTTTCCCCCTCCCGGGGGGACACCGTGAGGGCGTCCACCACGATCCTTCCTTCCCGGAGGGTCAGGTCGGCGGCGACGGCGGCAATCCGCTGTCCCGGAAGTTCGAGATCCCCGCCCCTGAGGCGGATCTTCCCCCGGGGGGCGCTCCAGGTCCCCTCGAGGGCGGCATCGAGGGAGGCCGTTCCCCGGAGGGACGGGTCCACGTCCTGGAGAAAGACGGGGTCCGCCCTGAGATCGAGGCGGAAGGCGGGATCGCCGTTCCGTTCCCGGAGCCCCCGCCGGAACAGGGCGGCCTGCCCGGAAAGGCTGAGTCGCGATCCGCCGTTCCGGAGGGTGAGCCGGGAGATTTCCGCCGTCCCGCCGGGCCCCATGGTTCCCTCCACCGCGACGTCGCCGATGGAATACGCGCCGTACCGCAGCCGCCGCCCCTCACCGGACAGAGCGAAAGAGGGTTCCCGGAGGGACCCCGAGGCGGTCACCGTCAGATCGCAGCCTCCCCCGACGGGAACGAGCCCGGAAAGGACGGGAACCCGGGCGAGGTCCCCCGCCGCGGCGTCAAGTTTCCCGCCGAAGGCGCTCTTTTCCGTGGAGAACCACCCCTGTCCCCGAAGGAAGACGTTTCCGTCCGACGCAACGGCCCGGGACAGCGTCAGGGTCCCCCCCTTCCAGGCTCCGGCTGCATCGAAGCGGACGCCGGAAACGCCTTCCACGGAGGGGGTGGCGACGGATTTTCCCTCCCCTTCCGTCTGGAAGGAAAGGTCCGCCGTCGCCGGGGCAAACCCCTTTCCCGCGAGGGATCCCCTCCCGTCCAGGGACCCGGAAACCAGCCCCTCGAGGAACGGAAACGCTTCGAGAACGATGCCCTCCCCTTTCCACGCCGCCTCGTATGCCACGGCGGACAGGTCGCCGCCGCCTCGAAGCCCCCGGGGAAGGGCTTCCCGGAGATCCGCCTTTCCCGACAGGACGAATCTCCCCCCGGCAAGGGCCGCTTCGAGGCTGGAGAGGGAAACGACATGTTCCTCGAGGGAAAGGGCAAACCGCCCCCCGTCGATGGGAATCCCGCGGAACGAAGCGGGGCCGATTTCCCCGCGGACGTCGCCGGCGGGGTTGTCGAGGGTCCCTCCGATCCTTCCGGCGAGGACGGCGTCGCCGGACATCCCCCCGGGGATCCGGAAAAGATCCGCCGCGCCCCCGAGGGAGCCGGAGAAACGGAATTCCAGGTCCGGCCGGGGATCCCCGAGAACGTCCCCCACGGCCCCCGTGAAGGAAAGGGAAAAGGGGCCCCCGTGAAGATCCCCCGCGATCCCCTCGAGATTCCCCCCGTGGAATTCCGCCCTGATTTCCGACCTCGCCAGGGGCATGGAAAGATCCCCTGCCAGCACCGATCCCGTTTCCACGACGGCGCCGAGGGCGCCCTCCCTCCCGGGGAGGCCGGCCCGGCCGTTCATGCCGATCCCCTTCAGGTCGAAAACGGGTCCGCCGGGAAAGGAAGCGTGAAGACTGCCCCCGGCGGCCTCGAAACGAAGGAGGACCGGCGGGAGGGCGGCAAAGGAAGACGGAGAACCCTCCCCGCCTTGATCCGCCGCCGGCGAAAGAAGGGCTTTTGTCAGGTTCGAGGAACCGTCCTTGTCGAAGACAAGGGTGAGCCGGGGTGCGTGCGCTTTCAGGCGAACGGCGAGAACGAACCGGCGGAGGAGGTCGGACCAGGAAATCCCGAGTTCGAGACCTTCGATGCGGGCGACCTCTTCTCCGCCGGGAGCCCGCAAGGTAAGGTCCCGGGCCAGGAGCTCACCCCTCCAGAGGAAGACGCGGTGGCTTTCCGCGGTGAGGGTCCCCGGAATGAGACCGTTGATCCGCGACAGGAGGAGATTCCTCGCCGGGGCGGTGTCGAGAAGGGAAACCAGGAGGACGAGGGCGAGCAGAAGGGCGACGGCGACGACCGCAGGGACCGCCGTCCATCCGCGCCGCTTTCGTTCCTTCTTGTCCTGTGCCGCAGGATCCGTCACGGGCCTCCCGTCCTCGGAACATTCATGCGCCCGCCCCTTCCCCGCTTCCCGCCCGGGCACGATAAAATATTTGCGGAAAAGTTCCCATATTGATACTGTATTTGCCTGCGGATCGTCAAGTCAGGCGGGTCCGCGGCAGACCCGGCCCGCCGGGGGGAAGTGCGGTCCAGGAACGATTCCGACGGCCGGCGCCGCGGCAAAGGGGGGTTCGTGATCCATCGTTTTCGATTGAAAGCCGAACAGGTCGCCCGGCTCGTCCGGGAGGGTCCCCACGGGGAGGCGGCGGAGTTGATGCGGCCTTTTCGCCGGTCCGGTCTCGGAATCGTCCACAGGCTTTACCGGTCCGTCGAGGGATTCCGCAGGGACGAGTGCATGCTCCGGGCGTCGGCCATGACCTTCTACACCCTTCTGTCCATCGTCCCCGTCGTCGCCATGGCCTTCGGCATCGCCAAGGGATTCGGCCTCCAGAAGACCCTCGAGACCCGGCTCCTCGAGAACTTCCCCGGGCAGGAGGACGTGTTCGGCCGGCTCTTCGCGTTCGCCAACACCCTCCTGAACAACACCCGGGGGGGGCTCCTTGCGGGGATCGGGGTGGTGGTTCTCCTGTGGACGGTGATCAAGCTCCTCGGCAACATCGAGGCGTCCTTCAACGCCATCTGGAAGATCCCCCGTCCCCGGACGATCTGGAGGAAATTCTCAGACTACCTGTCCTTCATGCTCGTGGCGCCCATCCTCTTCGTCCTGTCGGGAAGCCTGAACGTCTTCGTGACCACCCAGATCCGGACGATCCTGGAGAAGCTGCCCCTCCTCGGGGCGGTGGGCCCTTACATCCTTTTCGCCCTGAAGTTTCTCCCCTACGTGATTTTCTGGATCCTCTTCACCATCCTCTACGGCCTCATGCCGAACCGGAAGGTCAGCCTGCCGGCGGCGTTTGCCGGCGGGATCCTCGCCGGGACCCTCTATCAGCTCACCCAGTGGGTCTACGTCTATTTTCAGGTGGGGGTCGCGAAATACAACGCCATCTACGGCAGTTTCGCCGCCCTTCCCCTCTTTCTCGTATGGCTCCAGCTCGGCTGGATGATCGTCCTGTGGGGCGCCGAGATGTCCCGGGTCATCGAGGAGGGACGGGGGCCGCTGCCGGAGTTCCCGGACCGGGACATGAGCTTCCGCGTCCGCGCCCTCCTGTCCCTCGGAACGGCCGCTTCCGTCGTCCGGGCCTTCCACCGGGGGGACCCCGCCCCGACGGCGGCCGGGCTTTCCCTGGAACTCGCCCTGCCGGAATCCCTCGTGGAGGCCCTCCTGGGCGACCTGATGGCCGGAGGGATTCTCGTCCGGGTCGAACGGGAGGGGGAAGAGGCGCCGGGCTGGCATCCCGCGAGGAACGTGGCGACGATCACCGTCCAGTCGGTCCTGGACGCCGCCTCCGCAAGCGGAACGAACGACCTTCCCGGGCTGGAAGACGCCCCCTGGAAGCCCGCCGCGGAAAAGCTTTCCGAATTCAGGAAGATTCTCGACGCCGCCCCGGCAAACCGCCCCGTGGGAGATCTCTGACCCTTGGAACGGCGCCTTTTCCGAGACGTTCCCGAAAGGGACTGGAGGGACCCGGCCTGGCAGCTTCGCCATCGCGTCAGGGACGGCGCCGCCCTCGCCCGGCTCCTTCCGGGCCTGTTCGCCGGGACGGGGGAAGCGGACCGGGTTTCCCGGGCCTACCCTTTCGCGGTGACCCCTTATTACCTGTCCCTGATCGATCCCGATTCGCAGGAAGACCCCATCGCCCTCCAGTGCCTGCCCCGGGAGGAGGAACTGCGGCACTCCCCGGGCATCGGGGAGGACCCCCTCAACGAGGAGGGCTCCATGCCCGTTCCAGGCCTCATCCGGCGGTACGCCGACCGGTGCCTCCTTCTCGCCACGGGGGAATGCGCCGTTCTCTGCCGGCACTGCAACCGCAAACGGAACTGGAAGGCCCGGAGAAAACGGATGACGTGGAGGGAATTCGATGCCGCCGCCGCCTTCATCGAAGAGGACCGTTCCATCCGGGAGGTCATTCTCTCCGGCGGAGACCCTCTCACCCTGGACCGCCGGTCGCTGCGCCGGATCCTGCGGACCCTGAAGGCGATCCCGCACGTTCGCATGCTTCGGATCGGGACCCGGATCCCCGCCGTTCTTCCCATGGCGGTCGACGGCGAGCTGCTGGACCTTCTCCGGGAGTTCCGTCCCCTCTGGATCGCCACCCAGTTCAACCACCCCCGGGAACTGACGGCGGAGGCGGCCGCCGCCTGCGCGGCCTTCCTCGAAAGAGGAATCCCAGTGGTCAATCAGTCGGTCCTTCTCCGGGGGGTCAACGACGTCCCGGAGGTGATGGGGGACCTTCTTTACGGCCTCGTGGAGGCGGGAGTCAAGCCGTACTACCTCTTTCACTGCGAACCCGTCCGCGGGGTGGAGCACTTCCGGGTCCCCCCCGGGGAAGGCACCGCCCTGTTCCGGAAACTCCGGAAGGAGATCTCGGGCCTCGCCCTTCCCCGGTTCGTTTACGACCTGCCCGGGGGAAAAGGGAAAAAGTCCCTGGAATCGGGGACGGACCCCGGGGAGGAAGGGGATGAACTATCTTTTGACAGGAAAGGGCAAATCGATTAAATAGTGCCGGGAAATTAGAATTTTTCCGGACGGGAAGCGGCCGCCGCCCCCGCCGGGACAAAGGGGAACCACCTATGTACAACGCCAGTGACTTGAGAAAGAACCTGAAAATCCAGATCGACGGGGATCCTTACGTGATCGTGGACTTCCAATTCGTGAAGCCGGGCAAGGGGCAGGCCCTGTACCGGTGCCGGCTGAGGAACATGCTCACGGGGTCCCAGTTCGACCGGACCTTCCGCTCCGTGGACACCTTCGAACCCGCGGATCTTCAGGAAAAGAAAATGCAGTACCTCTACCAGGAGGGGGACAAGTTCGTCTTCATGGACGTGGCCACCTTCGAGCAGGTGTACCTGACGGAGGAACAGGTCGGCGACGCCAGGAACTTCCTCATCGACAACCTGGAAGTGGACATTCTCTTCTTCGGGACCCGTCCCATCGGCACCACGCCGCCCAAGTTCATCGACCTCAGGGTCACCGAGGCCGCACCCTGGGTGAAGGGGGACACGGCCACGACGGACTACAAGCCGGCCATCCTGGAGACGGGCTATCAGGTCCAGGTCCCGCCCTTCGTGGAAGTGGGGGACAAGATCCGGATCGACACCCGGACGGGGGACTACCTCACCCGGGTGAAGGACTGAAGCCGCCTCAGGACGATGCGGGACGTTTTGGCCCATCTCCGGGCGAAACGGGAAAATCTGAAGGTCAGGGCGGCGGTGGTCGAGGGCATCCGGCGATTCTTCGCCGGGAGGGGCTACCTGGAGGTCTCCACCCCGGTCCGCATCCCCGCCCCGGCCCCGGAACCGCACATCGACGCCATCCCCTCCCACGGGTGGTTTCTCCAGACTTCCCCGGAAATCGCCATGAAACGCCTTCTCGCCGCCGGGTACGGCAGGATTTTCCAGGTCTGCCCCTGCTTCCGCCTCGACGAGCGGGGTTCCCGGCACCTTTCCGAATTCACCCTTCTCGAGTGGTACGCCGACGGCGCGGATTACCGTGACATGATGGCGGAATGCGAGGACCTGGTTCTTTTCGTGTCCCGCCATCTCGGGCGGGGGGACCGGATCGACTTCCGGGGACAGCCCATCGACCTTGCCGGCCCCTGGGAGCGGATCACCGTGGACGAGGCATTCCGGAAATACGCGGGACGCACGGCGGAGGAAGCCCTCCGGACGGGGAGCTTCGACGAGGACATCGCCTTTTCCGTCGAGCCGGCCCTGAGAAAGGACCGGCCGGTCATCCTTTACGACTACCCCGCCTCCCAGGCGTCCCTGGCCCGGCTGAAGGAAACGGACCCCTCCGTGGCGGAACGGTTCGAGTGCTACATCAGCGGGATGGAACTCGCCAACGCCTTCACCGAGCTCACCGATCCGGCGGAACAGCGGGAGCGGTTCGTCCGGGACCGGGAGGAGCGGAAACGGGCGGGGAAGACCGACTACCCCCTCCCCGAGTCCTTCCTCGAGGAACTCCGCCGCATGCCCCCGTCTTCCGGCGTCGCCCTGGGCGTGGACCGTCTCGTCATGCTCTTCACCGGCGCCGCCTCCATCGACGATGTCGTCCCATTCACCCCGGAGATCCTTTAGGTTCGGTTCCCACCCGATCACCCCCCCCCCCGTTTCGACCGGTGCTGAAGTCGTAAAATAATTGTTTGACGCAGTCCGGCCCTTCAGGGCCGGCGATACACCACCGGGGCTGAAGCCCCGGGCTGCATTCAGAGGTTTGCACGGACCCGGGCTGAAGTCATAAAATAATTGTTTGATGTAGTCCGGCCCTTCAGGGCCGGCGGTGCCTTGCGATAAACGATCATCGTCGAGGGGCGCGGAACGGTTTTGGAGGCGAATAAGCGCCTTTTCGCCCACGGTTCCTTTCGAAGCGGAACGGCCGCAACACCGCTTGTCCGAGCCTCATGGCCCCACAGGGCGAATCTGCGGTGTTGCAGTGGAGCGAGAAACGGCGGCTTTGTAAAAAGCCCATATGCTGCGTTCCCCTTCATCCCTCGTCCCTGCGGCGTACATCCCAGTACGCCTCGCTCCTCGGGATTCGGGCGCCTTGCCTCTGGAGCTTTTTACTTTGCCGTCCAGGATACTTAGTATATCAAGAATCAGGAACCGTCGAAAAGCGGTTCCTGAGCCGGAAAACCGTCCGCGCCCCCCGGAACCGCCACGTCAAACGGTCTTCCCTGTTCCGACCGGGGCTGAAGCCCCGGGCTACATCCGGAGGCCTGCGGGAACCGGGGCCGGAATCGGCGGACGGCGGCACCCTGCCGTAAACGATCACCGTCGAGAGGCGCGGAACGGTTTTGGAGGCGAATAAGCGCCTTTTCGCTCACGGTTCCTTTCGAAGCGAAACGACCGCAACACCGCTTCTCCGAGCCTGATGGCCCCACAGGGCAAATCCGCGGTGTTGCAGTGGAGCGAGAAATCAGGAACCGTCGAAAAGCGGTTCCTGAGCCGGAAAACCGTCCGCGCCCCTCCCCATGTCCTTCGATCGTTCCAAGAAAACGCGGCAAAAGTCCAAGACGGTTTTCCGACCCTACAGTGTCCTTCCCGCCTCGAAGCCCTCGAACACCGCCTCCAGGGCCTTCCGGGGGGCCAGGGCATCGCCTACGACAACGAGGTTTCCCGCGAAGGATTCCAATTCCCCCGCCAGCGAACGATCCGAACAGGCGCCCAGGGCGATCACCAGGGCGTCAAACCCTGAAAGGGTTTTTTCCTCCCCCTCCCTCAGGTAACGGACCTCCCGGTCCGTCGCCTCCTGGACGACGGCCAACCGCTCCAGCCGCACCTTCTTCTCCAGGAGGAACCGGCGCACATAGAACGCGGAGATGGCCCCCATGTCCCCCCCGAAGCGGCCCGTCATCTCGAGAACGGTCACCCGCTTGCCGAGATCGGCGAGGAAATGGGCCGTTTCCAGACCCACGGCCCCCCCGCCGAGAACGACGATCTCCTCTCCCGACGGAACGGCCCCCCGGAGAACCTCCCAGGCGGTGAGGCCCCCCCGGACGAAGGAGGGAACGACGGGAACGGCGCCGGTGGCGACGATGACGGCGTCCGGGCCTTCCTCCCGGACACGCTCCCCCGTGGCGGCGCGGTTCAGAACGACGGATACGCCCGCCCTTCCGAGGGCGGCCTCCATGAACGCCACATAGCGGAGGAAGGCGTCCCTCCCGGGCACCCGGCCGGCAAGTCGAAGCTGCCCGCCGAGGACGTTTTCCCTCTCCCAGAGAACGACCTCGTGGCCCCGCCCGGCCGCCGTCAGGGCCGCCTCGAGGCCCCCGGGACCGCCGCCCGCGACGAGGACCCGCTTTTGCCGCGGGGCCTTCCCGAAGGCCGCCTCCCGCTCCCGCCCCGCCCCGGGATTGACGAGGCACGTGATCCCCACGGTGCGGCCGGTCATCATGCTGGCGTTGATCCGGTCGATGCACCCCTGGTTGCATCCCAGGCAGGAGAGGATTTCCCCTTCCCTTCCGGACGCGGCCTTGACGGGCAGGTCCGGGTCGGCCAGAAGGGACCGTCCCATGGCGACCAGATCTGCCTTTCCCGACCGGAGGATTTCCTCGGCCAGGGCCGGCCCGTCGATCCGTCCGACGGCGATGACGGGAACGGACACCCCCTTCCGGACCCTTTCCGCCAGGGGGACGAAGCATCCCCGTTCCTCGAACATGGGGGCAACCGTCGCCCGGGCGGAACCGTACACCCCCGCGCTGACATGGAGGGCGTCCGCCCCCGCCCCGACGAGAAAGGGCACGATTTCCATCATGTCCTCCACCTTCGGGCCGCCGGGGACGCCGTCCTCGCCGTTGATACGGGCGATGACCGGGAAGGACGCCCCGAGGGCCTCGCGGATCCCCCGGAGAATCTCCACGGCGAAACGGGACCGGCCCTCCGCGTCCCCCCCGTACCGGTCCGTCCTCCGGTTCGACAGGGGGGAGAAGAACTGGCCGATGAGGTAGCCGTGGCAGGCATGAAGCTCCACGGCGTCGAATCCTGCCTCCCGGGCCCGGACGGCCCCGCGGACGAAATCCCGGACGATCTCCCCGATCTCTCCGGCGGAAAGCTCTTTCGGCACCTCCCGGGTCACGGGACAGGGGACGGCCGAAGGGGCCACGGGAACGGCCCCGGAAAACGCGGACGCCACCTGTCTCCCCAGGTGGCTCAACTGGACGGCGATCTTTCCCCCCTCGAGGTGGACGGCGTCGGCGAGCGCCCGCAGCTGCGGAAGGAACCGGTCATCGGACACGTTCAGGTGGAGCCGGGAAAGGTGACTTCCCGGGACGGCCCGGACCGATGCCGCCTCGGTGACGAGAAGCCCGGCGCCTCCCCGGGCCCGGGCGCGGAAATAATCGATCATCCGCTCCGTGACCGTTCCGTCGACGAGGAAATTCGTCGCCATGGCGGGCATGACGATGCGGTTCTTCAATTCCATTCCAGCGATCCGGATGGGGGAAAACAGGATGGGGAAGGGATTCATGCGGCGTCCTCCTCTCGGATGGGCGATCTGCACCCGGCATGGGATCTTTTTCCTGTGCCGTTCGAAAAAGTGTTGAATCGGCCTTTTTACGAGTTCGTCAAAAATGAGCCGGGGCGTCGGCACGACGACTCCGTTAACGGAAGATTTTCGGGATCAGAATGGGCGTCCTTCTTTTATAATCGAGGTACTTTTCTCCGAGGCGCCTCTCCAGTTCCGGTTCCTCGATCAGTTTGAACTCCAGGATGCTGCAGGCCATAAAGGCCGGGGTAAAAACAAACAGAAGGGATGAAGACCCCATCAGGAATGCGACCCCGAAGAGAACGAGAAATATGCCCGACAGCATCGGGTTTCTCACGTAAGCGTACGGACCGGTATCGACAAGTTTCACAGGGGGACTGACCGGTACGGGAGTTCCCCTCGCCTTCGCGAAATGCAGCACCGACCACAACCACAGAAAGGCCCCCGCCGCGAGCAGCGGCAGGGAAACCGCAATATTCCAGGGATGTCCCAGCGGCCGGGAAAGACCGAAGAATGCGTCGACCCTCGTTGCGAGAAATATCACCAGCAGAATGAGGCAGAGGAAGCAAACGGCGAAGAGCGGCATCAAAAGCATCCGCACACGCCTTTTCCCTGTCACGATCCGGTAAATGAAATCAACGACCGCTTTCATGCCCCCCGCCGTTCTTTCCGCGCGATATGGAGAATATACGGATATCGCCTGAAAGACAAGCCCCGGGAAGCGCTTGCCCGCGAGGCATGATCACCCTGAGGTGAAAGGTCCCCGTCGAAGGCAAAAAAAACCGCCCTGCCAAGTCCCGGGGAAAGGAGGGGGGGTAAACCCCGGAACGACACCGGATGGGGAACCCGATGCCTTTTCGGTCAGGGCGGTTTTTTTCAGCTTTTCAGAATGTCCTTTTCAGTTATAAGTTAGGTATGATAGTGTCCAATGTCAAGTCATCCCCGGAAAGGCCCGCCCATGGAATTCCAGAAGCCCCGCCCTCTTTCGGCGAACCGTGAGAAAGAGATTCGAAGCCTTCTGCGGAAGAAGGAACGGGACCGGCAGGGGCTGTTTCTCGCGGAGGGATTCCATCTCCTGGAGGAGGCGCTCCGGGGCCGCCTTCACCCGGTCCTGGAGATCTATGCCGTCGAATCGGCCCTCCCCCGCATGGAAACCCTGGCCCGGACCTTCCCGCCCCTCCGGGACCTTCCCGTATGCCTCGCGGCGCCCTCCCGGCTCGCCCGAATCTCCACGGAGGAGTCCGCCCAGGGGGTTGTCTTTCTCTGCCGCAAGACGGCCGTTTCCCCCTCCGTGCTGGAGGACGGACCCGGGCCGGTCATCCTCTACCTGGAGGAGATGGCGGACCCGGGAAACCTGGGAACGATTCTCCGCACCGCCGCGTGGTTCGGCGTCCGGCCGGTCCTGCTCGGCCCCCGCTCGACGGACCTTTTCAACCCGAAGGTCCTCCGGGCTTCGGCAGGGGCCGTCTTTCACCTGGAAGTTCTCGAGAACACCCCTCCCGATGCGGTCCGGGAATGGGCGTCCCGGACGGGACGGCCGGTCGTGGCCGCCGTGCCGGAGGGAGGCGTTCCGCCGAAGGAAGCGGAAAAGGGCGGAAAGTGCGTCCTGCTCCTGGGAAACGAATCCCGGGGCCTTTCGAGGGAGCTTCTGGACCTCGCCTCCCGGCGGGTCACCATCCCCCGGAGGGGCCGCGGGGAATCCCTCAACGTGGCCCTCTCGGCGGCCGTGCTCCTTTACGAATTTCTCAGGTGAAGCGCACCTTGCCGTTCCTCTTCCCGGAAAGGATGCCCGGGAGCTCGGAAAGCACCATCCCTGCGAGGATGAGAAGGGCCCCGGCCACGCCCGCCGTTCCCATCCGCTCCCCCAGGAGAAAAAATGCGAAGACGGCCCCGAAGACCGGTTCCATGCAGAAGATGAGGGCCGTGTGGGCCGCCGTGGTGAACCGCTGCATGGCGGTCTGAATGAGAAAGGCGAAGACGGTGGCGAAAACGGCGCACACGACGAGGGGCCCGAGGATCTCCCCGTGCCACCGGAAAAGATCGGCGCCGTCGCCGGTAAGAACGGCGAACAGGGCGCACAGAAGGGCGATCGTCCCCATCTGGACCGCCGTCAGCCAGTAGACGTCCCCCCGGGGGGCCCAGGCCCCCGTGTACAGGACGTGGAAGGCCACCGACAGGGCGCACAGAAGCGCCAGGAGGTCCCCTCCGTTGAATCGCCATTGTCCCCCCGTGGTCAGCAGGAACAGCCCCGCGGCGGCGAGGAAAACCCCCGCCAGGGTGAACCGGTGGAGCCTGTGGCGGAAGAGGCGCGCCCCGAGAAGGGCGACGAACACCACGCTCAGGCCCGTGAGAAAAGCGGCATTGGAAGCCGTGGTGTACCGGAGCGCCGCCGTCTGAAGGAAGAACGCCGCGAAGAGGAAGATCCCGAGGAGGGCGCCGTGGCGCAGGACGGTCCCGCGGAAGCTCCCAAGGCGGAAAAGGCACAGGGCGAGCAGAAGGAGAAACGCAAGGGCGAACCGCTGTCCGAGAAAGACGAGGACGGT
Organism: Syntrophaceae bacterium UBA6252; assembly: GCA_002441265.1. Classification (GTDB taxonomy): domain Bacteria; phylum Desulfobacterota; class Syntrophia; order Syntrophales; family UBA6807; genus UBA6807. The sequence continues at coordinate 84,275 of DJVQ01000056.1, read as the reverse complement.
CACATGGGAGAGGGCCTCCTTCACCAGCGGGAAGGCAAGCCCCCAGAAGAACGCCGCCAGCAGCAGAAGCAGGTCCGCGCCGAGTTTCCCCCCCGAGGGGTTCCCGACGGCATCCGCCGGGACGGCGGGACCGCCTGATTCCGGGCGGATGGTGTTCCGAAACGTTTCTTCCGTCATGGAGGAACCCTATATCCCTTCTCCCTCCCCGTGACAACGAAAATCCGCCGCCGCCGTGGCGATTTTCCGCCTTGACAAGACCATGACCCGATAGTAAGAAACAAACCCTGCATGCATTAAAGCAATCCGAAAAGGAGGAAGGGTATGAAAGCATTCCGGTTTGCAGTCATCTGGCTCACTCTTTTCGGTTTCGTCATGACGGCGCCCTTTTGCGTAGACACGGCCCTCGCGGCGAAGAAGATCACCATCACCGTGGCCACCGACGCCACCTGGCCCCCCATGGAAATGGTGAACGAGAGCAAGGATATCGTCGGATACGACATCGACTTCTTCCGTGCCGTGGCCGAGGAGGGGGGATTCAGCGTGGTGTTCAAGAACGTCGCCTGGGATGGCATTTTCGCCGGCATCGCCGCCGGAAAATATGACGCCATCATCTCCTCCGTCACCATCACCGACGAGCGGAAGAAAACCATGGATTTCTCAGACCCCTACATCAACGCCGGCCAGATCCTCGTGGTCCCCAAGGGGGTCCAGGTGTCCACCCTGGCCGAACTCAAGGGACAGAAAGTGGGCGCCCAGATCGGCACCACCGGGGCCTTTGAAATCAAGAAAGTGGAAGGCGTGGAACTGAAGGGTTACGACGAGATCGGGCTCGCCTTCGAGGACATGGCGGCGGGACGGATCGCCGGCGTTGTCTGCGACACCCCCGTTGCGGCCGACTTCGCCCTCCAGAAGAAGGAATACGCCGAGAAGTTCAAGATCGTCGGACAGCCTTTCACCGATGAATACTACGGGATCGTGGTCCAGAAGGGGAACCAGAAGCTTCTCGACATGATCAACAAGGGGATCAAGTCCGTGAAAGCCAAGGGCATCGACAAGAAGATCGAGGCGAAGTGGCTCCGGTAAAAAACCCGAAAACCAGCCCGAAGCCGTCCGAGACGGCGGTCATCGCCGTCACGGACGGCCCGGCCATCCCTCTGAAAAAGGACACGGGCCTTTTCACGGCCTGGCGGATCGCTTTTTTCGGTGCCATCGCTGTCGTCCTTTACCTGGTGTTCTTCCGGTCCGATCCTTACGGAAAGATCCTCGCCTTTCTTCCCGACGGAATCGTGGTCACCTTCAAGGTCACCGTCCTGTCCATCATCCTGGCCCTCGTCATCGGACTCTTCACGGGCCTGGGACGGCTCTCGAAGAACCGCCTGATCAACGGGACCGCCTCCCTGTATGTGGAGGTCATCCGCGGCATTCCGCTTCTGGTCCAGCTTTTCTACATCTATTTCGCCCTGGGACGGTTCGTCAACGTCCCCGCCATGTGGAGCGCCGTCATCGCCATGGCCGTGTGCTACGGCGCCTACATGGGGGAAATCTTCCGGGCGGGCATCGAGGCCATTCCCAAGGGGCAGATGGAGGCGGCCCGTTCCCTGGGCATGACCCACGCCCAGTCCATGCGCCAGGTCATTCTCCCCCAGGCCTTCAAGACCATCCTTCCCCCGGTGGGAAACGAATTCGTCGCCCTGCTGAAAGATTCGTCCCTCGTGTCCATCCTCGCCGTTTCCGACCTTCTCCGGAGGGGCCGGGAATTCGCGTCCGAAACCTTCACCTACTTCGAAACCTACACGATGGTCGCCCTTATTTACCTGATCATCACCCTCTTCTTCTCCAAACTCATCAGCGTCATGGAGGATCGGATCAGTGCCGGAAAATAAACGCCGCGTCATCGTGGAAATGCGACACGTCTTCAAATACTTCGGGACCCTCAAGGCCCTGGACAACGTCTCCCTGGACCTTTACGAGGGGGAGAAGCTGGTCATCATCGGCCCCAGCGGCTCCGGGAAGAGCACCCTGATCCGGTCCGTCAACCAGCTCGAAAAAATCGACGGCGGCAGCATCGTCGTCGACGGCTACGACATCAACGACCGCAGGACGAACATCAACAAGGTCCGCGAGGAAGTGGGGATGGTCTTCCAGTCGTTCAACGTGTTTCCCCACAAGACGGTCCTGGAAAACGTCAATCTCGCCCAGCTCGTCGTGCGCAGGCGCTCACGGGAGGAAGCGACGGAGATCTCGAAACAGCTCCTGCTGAAGGTGGGCATTCTCGAAAAGGCCGACCAGCATCCCCACAAGCTCTCCGGCGGGCAGCAGCAGCGCGTCGCCATCGCCAGGGCCCTGGCCATGCGCCCGAAGATCATGCTCTTCGACGAGCCGACCTCCGCCCTCGACCCGGAGATGATCGGAGAAGTCCTGGAAGTCATGAAGAACCTCGCCCGGGAGGGCATGACCATGATCGTCGTGACCCACGAGATGGGNNCCCGGGAGGTGGCCGACCGGGTCATTTTCATGGACTACGGGGCGATCATCGAAGAGGGGACGCCGGAGCATTTTTTCACGAGCCCGTCCCACGAGCGCACCAAGACGTTCATGAAACAGATCCTCTGACCGGGGGGGCCGTTCCCGCCGGCCGGGAGTCCCCCGGCTTCGCCAGGGAACGGTCTGGAAAGGGCGTCAGGCCGTGATCCGCGGAATTCTCCTCTTCCTCTCCGGAATCATCCTTTTTCTCTTCGCCATGGTCGAGCTCAGCGCGACCGTCCAGACGAACCTGACGAACTTCCGCGTCCGGGAGCACTTCCGTCTCGCCGTCAGGAATCCCTTCTACGGAATCGTGACGGGGCTTCTCACGACGATCCTGTTCCAGAGCAGTTCCGCCACGTCGGTGGTCACCGTGGGCATGGTGAGCGCCGGCCTCCTCTCGTTCTATCATTCGCTCGGCATCCTGCTCGGGGCGGACATCGGGACCACCCTCACCGTCCAGCTCGTCGTCTGGAAGTTCACCGACCTGTCCCCCTTCTTTCTCATTGCGGGCGGCCTCCTGTGGATTTCCCGCAAGGGAAAGTACGCCGTCGCCGGGAAGGCGCTCTTCTTCTTCGGTCTTCTCTTCTTCGGCCTCGGCATCGTTTCCCAGGCCACGGCCCCCCTCAAGGGGGATCCCGCCGTTTCCGATTTCTTCCGCGAGGTTTCCGGTCCGGTGACGGGCCTCCTTCTGGGAATCGCGTTCGCCGCCCTGGTCCAGACCTCGGCGGTCCCCATCGCCCTTCTCGTCATCCTCGGCCACCAGGGTCTCGTCGATCTCCCGACAGCCCTTCCCATCGTTTTCGGGGCCAATGTGGGCACCACGTCCACCGCCCTTTTCGCCGCCCTGATCTCGAACCGGGAAGGACAGCGGGCCGCCCTCTCCCACCTCCTGTTCAAGGCGGGAGGCACCGCCGTGTCCTTTCTCTTCCTGTCCCCCTTCACGGGCATCCTCGAAATCCTGAGCGCGGACACGGCCCAGCAGATCGCCCTGGGACATCTCCTCTTCAACGGCGTCGTCGTCCTTCTCTTCCTTCCCTTCCTCCGGCCTTACGCACGGCTCATGGAACGGCTCCTGCCGGGAAAGGGGGAAACGGTTCCCCTGTGGCCCATCTTCCTCGACAACCGGCTGTTCCCCGATCCCGTCCGGGCCCTCGACGCGGTGAAAAAGGAACTCTTCCGGGAACTGGAACTGGCGGAAAGCATGTTCGGAAAGAGCATGGGGCTCTTCGCCCGGTACACCGAACGGGAGCGAAGGAACATCGACTACCTGGAGATGGTGGTGGACAACCTCCGGGGAGAAATCGGGCGCTACCTCTGCGGCATCGCGCGGGAGACCCTCTCGCCGGAACGGTCGAAGAGGCTCTTCCTCTACTCCGCCCTGGTGGACGACTTCGAACGGATCGCCGACCACTCGATGAACCTGGCGGAACTCGCCGAACGAAAATACAGGGGAAAGATCTCCTTCACCGACTTCGCCGAGGACGATCTCCGGAGAATCTCCGGTCTCGTCTCGGACAACCTGAAGGATTCCCTGTCCCTCCTGGAACAGAGGGACGAAATGAAAATCAAGGCCGTCTACGACAGGGAACAGGCCGTGGACGCACTGGTTCCGGAGGCCCGGGACAACCACCTCGTCCGGTTTTACAAGGGGATCTGCCACGCCGACGCGGGCCCCATTTTCGTGGAAATGCTCGTCAACCTGGAGCGGATCTCCGACCACTGCGAGAACATCGCCGACTCCATGTGGGAGCTGAAGGAAGAGTGACCGCTTCCCGCGGGGCCTTTCATCTCCGTCATCCGGAAAAAAGAATTACAGGAACTCCCGAGAGGTTGTCCGGGGGAATCGTCAGTTTTTCGCAAGAAGCGCCCGGACGGCCTTTTCCAGCCCGTCCAGGGTGAGTTCGAACATGGGAAAGACTTTCCGGATCACGTCGACGGACCAGGTGTAACGCCATTCCTCCTCGAACCTGGGATTCATCCAGACCGAGTGCCGGAAGGTGGAGGCGATAAGCCGGAGCGATTCGATGCTCGGCTTCGTTTTTCTTCCCGTGATATAGATCCGACCCGCGGGATCGATGAGTTCGTACGGTCCCATGCTGGCGTCCCCGACGAAGATCACCCGTGTTTCGGGGTCCTGCCGCGCGAATTCGAGGAGGGGTACGGGTTTCTTCCACCGCTGGACATCGAGCCACACTTCCTCGTAAACGGTGTTGTGGAAGAAATAGATCTTCAGGTCCCGGAACTGGGACCGGGCGTAGTGGAAGAGGGTCTGGACGATGGGAATGTAGGGGTCCATGGACCATCCCCCGTTGTCGATGAGGAGGGCCACCTTGAGCCGGTCCTTCAGCCGCCGGTCATGGACGATCTCGATTTCCCCGGCGTTCCGGACGGTCTCGTACACCGTTTTTTCCACGTTGAGCACGTCCCTCGGCCCCTCGGGCACCATTCTCCGGAGGCGCTTCAGGGCCTCCCCCATCTGCGCCGCCGTGAGCGGACCTTCCTGGGAATAATCCCTGTACCGCCGTTCCATGGCGACCTTTACGGCCGACCGGTTCCGGGACGCCCCGCCGACCCGCATTCCCCCCGGATGGCGTCCCGAGTGCCCCACCGGGGAGGTCCCCCCCGTGCCGATCCACTTGTTCCCCCCGTGGTGGGCCTCCGTCTGTTCCCGGAGGCGGTCCATGAAATACTGCACCACTTCCTCGGGGGTCATCTTCTGCAGTTCGTTTTCGTCGAGGCCGAGGGCTTCCGCAAGCTCCCGGGGGTTTTTCAGCCATTCCTCGAGAAGCGCCCGGGCCGCCTCCAGGAGTTCCTCCTCCCCCGGGTCCTCCAGGTCCTCCCCCCGGAAATGATGGGCGAACACCTGGTCGTACACGTCGAAATACCGTTCGCTCTTGACGAGGATGGCCCGGGCGCAGGTGTAAAAATCCCCAAGATCCGATACGAGCCCCATGGAAAGGGCCTTCTGGAGCCGGAGGAAGGCCGTCGGCGTGACGGGAACGCCCCGCTCCCGGAGCTGGAAAAAGAAGGAGACGAACATCCGCTACCCCTACCTCATGACCTGGGCCGCCTTCCTCGAGGCAAGGGCAAGGTCGGAACTCTTCTTGTAAAGGACCCCGAGAAAGGGGACCTCCCCGCGCTGCAGGGGGGTCAGATGGAAATCGGGGTCCGCCCTGAGCGCCCGGATCCAGTTGAGCAGCTCCCGGGTGGCCGGTTTCTTCTCGATCCCCTCGATCCCGCGGAGGCGGTAGAAGGCCTCCACGGAAATCCTGACGATGTCCCGCTTCAGGTCGGGGAAGTGGACCTCCACGATCCGGCGCATCGTCTCGGGATCGGGAAAGGCGATGTGGTGGAAGTTGCACCGGCCCAGGAAGGGATCGGAAAGGTCCTTCTTGGCGTTGGAGGTGATCACCACCACCGGGCGGTGCTTCGTCCGGACGGTCTTGTCGATTTCGATGATGTCGAACTCCATCTGGTCCAGGACGTCGAGCATGTCGTCCTGGAAATCCGTGTCCGCCTTGTCGATCTCGTCGATGAGGAGAACGGTCCTGACGTCGGAAACGAAGGCCTGGCCGATCTTCCCCATGCGGATGTAATCCTCGATGTTGCTCACGTCCCGGCGGGAATCGCCGAAGCGGCTGTCGTTCAGCCGGGTCAGGGTGTCGTACTGGTACAGGGCCTCGACGAGTTTCATGCTCGACTTCACGTTCAGGACGATGAGGGGCATCCCGAAGCTCCTGGAGATGGCGTGGGCGAGCATCGTCTTGCCCGTTCCCGGTTCGCCCTTCAGAAGGAGCGGCATTTCCAGGGTCATGGAAACGGCCACGATCTTTTCCAGCTCGCTGTCCAGAATGTATTTCGAATGCTTCCGGAAATCCTCATTCATGTTGTCTGGTTTCATCTCTTTTCCTCTCCCGTTTCAGATCTTCCGCAGGGGTCCCTTACATATCACGAAAGGCCCTGAAACGGCAATCCCGGCGGAGGGGGGGCGCGGAAAGCCCCCGAAACGGGTGCAATCTTTTCCTTTGTCTGGTAAGAAGGTCCTGACACGGGCCCTCCCGTGCATTCCGGAAACCGGAGGCCCAGGCCATGAAAAAACTGTTTTGCGAGCCCTGGACGATCACCATGAACACCCTGGAGGCGCTCCTGTCCCGGAAGGGCGGGGCTGGGCTCGCGGCCGCCTTCGCCGCCATGGTTCTCTTCTGGTTTCTCTATGTCCCCGCGCACGAGCTGCTCCACGCCGCCGGGTGCGTCCTTTCCGGGGGGGAAGTCCGGGAGCTTGCCCTGCAGCCCTGGTACGGAGCCGGCCTTCTGAAGAAAATCTTCCCTTTCATCACGCCAGGTTCCGAATACGCGGGACGGCTCACCGAATTCTCCGTTCCCGGCCGTTTTTCATACCTCCTGGTGGATCTCCTTCCCTACGTTCCGAGCCTGTTCGGCGTTGCGCTGGTCCGCCTCGCCGGGCGGAGAAACCGGCCGGTCCTTTTCGGTCCGGCGGTGCTCCTTGCCTTCATGCCCGTCATCGCCATCCCCGGGGATTACTATGAAGCGGTCTCCCTTTTCACGTCCCCCCTCGTGGAAACCCTGGCGCCGGGAACGCCTGCGGGCCGTCTGGTGAGCGACGACGCCGTGAAACTTTTTCTCGAACTGAGGGAAACGGGCCGCCTCACTCCCGTCACCCTCGCCGTCTTCGCCGTGGGGCTGTCTCTCAGCGCCCTTCTCGCCGCCGTCACCCTGGCCGTCGAGGCGGGAATGGCCCGGCTCCTTTTCGGCGGCCCTTCGGGAACATGGAACCTTCTTGACAAGGATGCCCCGAAAAGGTAATTTTCAATGTCTTTTCGATGATGCAGGAGGAAGAGGCTCCCCCCATGACGACAGACACCATGACCCAGCCCGCGAAATTGAACGGGCCCATCGATGTGGTCGCCTTCGATTTCGACGGAACGCTGGCCCTCCTGAACATCGACTTTCCCGCCATGAGAGCGGGCATTCTCGACCTGATCGCGTCGTACGGCATGCCGCTGGACGGGCTGAGGCATCTCTTCGCCCTCGAAATGATCGACGAGGCCCGGAAATGGATGCTTTCCCGGGATGAGGGACGGGCCGCGGAATTCGCGGACCGTGCGGAGGCCCTTATCCGGGCCGTCGAGATCGACGGGGCGGACCGCGGGAGTCTTTTCCCCGGCGTCCGGGAACTCTTCGCGAGGCTGCGTCGGGAAAACCGGAAAACGGCCATCGTCACCCGGAACTGCATCGAGTCGGTCCGGAAACTCTTCCCCGGGGCCGAGGACGCCTGCGAATGCATCGTCACCCGCGAGCACACCCCCCTCGTGAAGCCCCACCCCGAACACCTCCGGATCGTTCTGAGGATGCTCGGAGCCAGGCCGGAGCGGGCCGCCATGGTGGGGGACCACCCCATGGACATGCGCCTCGGGAAGGATGCGGGAACCTTTTCCGTCGGGGTTCTCACCGGATACGGTGGCGAGGCGCTGCTGCGGGAGGCCGGGGCGGACATCGTCGTTCCCCGGGTGCGGGAAGTCGCGGATATTCTCCGGTAGGAAGCAAACGATGTACGAAGTGACCATCAAAAAAACCTTCTCCGCGGCCCACGCCCTGTCGGAAATCGGAGGAAAGTGCGAAAGCCTCCACGGCCACAATTTCACCGTGGAGGTCACCGTGGCGGGACCGGAATTGAACGGACAGGGCCTGCTCCTCGATTTCCGGGTGCTCAAGGAGTGGACCGGGGCCGTCCTGGACCGGCTCGATCACCGCTTTCTCAACGAGGTTCCCCCTTTTCAGGGCCGGAATCCCTCCTCCGAGAACATCGCCCGCTTCATTTTCGACGAAATGAAGAAGAATCTCGCCGGCACGTCCCTCACCGTGTCCAAAGTCACCGTCTGGGAATCGGAGAACGCCCGTGCGACTTTCCGGGGGAACGGCTGATGGTGGACGTCCAGAACCGGCGGGACGACCGGAACATCGAAATCCAGAAAGTGGGCGTCAAGGGCATCAAGTACCCCATCATCGTCCTCGACAAGAAGAACGGCGTCCAGCATGTGAACGCCACGGTCAACATGTACGTCAACCTCCCCCACCAGTTCAAGGGCACCCACATGAGCCGGTTCATCGAGATCCTGAACGAGTACCGGGGGGAGATCAATCTCAGAACGTTCCAGAACATTCTCGAGTCCATGCGGGATCGTCTGAATGCCCGGTCGGCCCACATGGACATCCTGTTCCCCTATTTCATCGAAAAGACGGCCCCCGTATCGGGGGCGAAAAGCCTCATGGAGTACGAGTGCCGTTTTTCCGCGGAAATGAGCGGAGACCGGAAGGACTTCCTCGTGGGGGTGACCGTCCCGGTGACCACGGTCTGCCCCTGTTCCAAGGAGCTTTCCGCCATGGGGGCGCACAACCAGAGGAGCATCATCCGGCTTTGTCTCCGCTTCCGGAAATTCTTCTGGATCGAGGACGTGATCCGTCTCCTCGAGGAATCGGCAAGCGGAGAGGTCTACTCCCTCCTGAAGCGGCCCGACGAGAAGTACGTCACGGATAAGGCTTACGAAAGGCCCATGTTCGTGGAGGACGTGGTCCGTACCGTGGCGGAGAAGCTCAACGGGATCGAGAATTTCACGTGGTACTGCGTGGAGGCGGAAAACATCGAGAGCATCCACAACCACAGCGCGTACGCCCGCATCGAGAAGGGACGCTGAACGGGTAACACCGTCAGCCCTTCCGTCCCACCCCCCTTTCCCTGTAATACTCGAGAGCCTTGAAGGCGTAAACGGCGCCCCGGGCCACCACGGTGCCGCCGCCCATTTCGATGGCGACTTCCACCGCTTCCACCACCTGCTCTTCCGTCGCCCCGGCCTTCAGCGCCTCCCGGATGTGCCAGGTGAGGCAGGGTTCGCAGTAGACGTAGGCCGCGATTCCCACGCCGATGAGTTCCTTGGCCGCCCGGGTGAGGTGCTTCTCCTTCATGGCATGGTTCAGCAATTTCACGTAATGCTCATAGCATTTTGAATCCCGGGACGTGAACGCTTCGTGGACCCGCTTCAGATCGCCCATGTTCCTTTCGATCTTTCCGGCATCGTTTTGATCCAGCATCGTGAGTTCTCCTTTCGGCTTTTCCCATCCTTGACGGCCTCGTAAAAGTCCATATGCTGCGTTGTCCATCTTCCCTCGACCCTTTGGCGTACCATCCGTACGCCTTCCTCGGGATTCGGGCGCCTTGCCTGCGGAGCTTTTTACTTTGCCGTTCGAAAAAGTGTTGATTTGTCCTTTTCGATTTTGTCAACCTTAAGGCGAGGCTGCATAGAATTCAAATGAATTGTTCTGATAAATATCATAATTCAATTTCATCTGTCGTTCTCCCGATCCTCCTCTCCCGTGCCGACCGATTTCAGGAAAAACGACACCCTTCATGCCAAGGAAGTCCTGCAAAGACGCATTCTTGTGCAAAGCTCCCGCTCTCCCGGACGTCATGTGCGGATCTTTACGGACTTGAAAACCGGTCCAGCATGATGTAAACCGGTTTTCGGACACCGAGGGCCTGTTGTGCATTGTTGCACCATCGGTTTGCATGAAGATTTCCAGGCCCCGGTTGGTGTGCAGCATTGCCTATCCGCGCCGGAGCGCCGTCCCATGCTTGCTCCGCTCCGTGCGCGTCTCCGGGAAGGTCCGGATTTTCACCGCTCCCGAACCCTTCGAAAGCTTCCGGGGGGTGGACAGGAAGTCCAGGATCGGTTAAGGACCGGGCAGAAGCGAAGAGAACCGGGGCGGGCTCCCGAGGCCCCCCGGTCCGGCATATCGAAAGGAGGCGTCGGCAGGATGTCAAAGGGAAGAACGAGCTACGATGTGATCGTCGTGGGAGGCGGTATCGCCGGTCTGGGGGTGGCGGCCATCGTGTCAGCGGAAACGGGGCGGAAAGTTCTCGTGTTGGAGCGGTTCCCCATGACCGGCGGCAGAATGATGAGTTACGAGGGTCTCCCTGAAGAGGGGTGGCGGATCGATACCGGCCTGCATTTCGTCGAACTCGGCGAGAAGTCCTGCTGCACGGCGCTGAACACCCGCGTCGGGAAGGAGGTGGCGTGGGCCCCCTTCAGCGAATCGGTGGACATCTGGAACGGGGAAGCGTTCGTCAACATCGCCGAACTGGTTCCCATGACGAAGGAGGACCGGAACGCCTTTGCCGGGATACTTGCCGGCATCTCGAAGATGATCGACGGAGACATCGAGCTTTGGGACAACCGTTCCTTCGAGGAATGGATGACGGAGCATATCCCCCAGCCCGCCGTCCGCGAATTGTTCACGGACCTCGGCATGATCATGACCACCATCCCCAACGCCATCGACATGGCGGCGGGGGAAGTGCTTTACATCGCCCGGGAAAATCTCCGGAAAACGCGCCAGGTGCTCCAGGCGAGCTATCCCGTCGACGGCATGGAGGGGATCACCCGGGGTCTCGTGGAGGCGATCCTGGAAAACGGGGGGGAGATCCGGACCAACTGCGAAGTACAGGAGGTGCTCATCGAAAACGGCAGGGCCGCGGGCGTCCGCGTCCCGTCGAAAAACCACCCCTACCAGGAGGAGTTCCGCATCACGGAAACGGAATCCCTACTCGCCGACCGCGTGGTCTGCGCGCTGCCGATCTACAGCCTGTCCCGGATCATCGATTTCGATCCCCGAACCAGTCCCCTGCCGCGGTGGTGGCTGAAGCGCATCACCGACATCCGCAACGAAATCACGGGGCTCGTCGGCTTCATGATCGGGCTCGCCGAGCCCGTCGTCGATCCCGGGAAACGATGCTTCCTCACGGCCCTCAAAACGAAGCACGCGGGGCTCCCCTTCCAGGCCTTCCCCGCATCCAATTTTTCGGACCGCGTCGCACCCCCGGGCAAACAGCTGCTTCACACGGACATCGTGTGCGAGCACGCCGAGGCGTCCGACAAGTTCAAACGGGAAAGGATTCTGAACCTTCTGTGGGAAGACCTGAAGGAAATGTTCCCCGGAATCGAAAAGAAGCTGGAATGGAAGCTTCCCTACTACGTCGACGGCTGCGACGGGCTCGCCCGGCAGCCGGGGCTCGTCGGGAATTTCAAGCCCGCCCTGAAAGCGCCGGGAATCCCCAACCTCTACTTTGCCGGCGACACCTGGCTTGGCCGGGGTCTGGCCATCAACAGCGCCGCACGGAGCGCCATGACGTGCGCGGACCTGATCCTCGACGACCTGAGAAGAGAGTTCGGGGACGTCATCCCATAGCATTCCCCGGGTCCGCCGCCGGTCGACCCGGCGGCGGACCCCGTCCTACTTCCCGTCCAGCACCTCCCGGACCACCCGGGACAGGCCGGAGATGAGGAAGGGCTTCTGAAGAAAGGCCCTGCACCCCTTCGCCATGATGCCGGCGGCCTGGCCGTTGAGACTGTAGCCGCTGCACAGGATCACCCTGACGTCCGGACGGATCTCCTTCAACTTCTCGAAGGTCTGTTCGCCGTTCATCTCCGGCATGATCATGTCCAGAAGCACCAGATCGATCCCTTTTGCAGTCGATTCGAAGATTTTCAGGGCTTCCGGTCCGCTCCGGGCCGTCAGGACACGGTACCCGAGACCTGCCAGCATGTCTTTCGTGACCTTGACGACCATCTCCTCGTCGTCGACGACAAGGACCGTCTCCTTTCCATAGAGAAGGCTTCCGGCGTCGTCCTTCTCCCGGGAGGTCTCCACCTGCCGCGATGCGGGCAGATAGATGCTGAACGTGGTCCCGTGCCCCTTTTCGCTGTACACGGTGATGATTCCCCGGTGCCCCCTGACGATGCCGTACACGATGGAAAGGCCGAGTCCCGTCCCCCGGCCCATTTCCTTCGTCGTGAAAAAGGGATCGAAGATCCGCCCCATCGTTTTCTCGTCCATCCCGACGCCCGTGTCGGTGACCGACAGCTTCACGTATTTTCCCGGGGGCAGGTCGTAAGGCTGGACATATTTCCCGTCCAGAAGGACGTTCCGCGTCTCCAGGTACAGGTCCCCCCCCTCCGGCATGGCCTGCCAGGCATTGACGAAGAGGTTCATCAGGACCTGCTCGATCTGCCCCCGGTCGGCGTCGACGACCCACAGACCCTCCTCGAATTTCCGGTGGATGGAGATCTCCTTCTTGGTCCGGCTGAACAGGGTGGAGGTCTTATCGAGAACCGCGTTGAGGTCGATGGGCTTCAGCTCGAAGCGACCGCCCCGGGCGAAACCGAGCAGCTGCCGTGTCAGGTTGGCGCCGCTCTGCACCAGCTCCTCGATTCCCTCCAGCCTTTCACGGTAAGGATTATCCTTCTCCATCCCCATGGACATCAGGGAGGCGTGGCCGAGGATGCCTGTCAGCAGATTGTTGAAGTCGTGGGCGATCCCTCCCGCCAGGGTCCCGATGGCCTCCATCTTCTGGGACCTCGTCAGCTGTTCCCGGAGCCGGGATCTCTCCGCCTCCGCCTCCTTGCGTTCCGTGACGTCCATGGTGTTTCCCAGAACGGCCGGACCGCCCCTGAAGGAAATGTACACCACCGTTTCCATGAGCCACAGGACTTTTCCCCGCTTGTCCACGATCCTGTACTCGTAGGGCGAGGTGAGTTCCCCCCGGAGCATGCTGCGGGCGTTGTTCGCCACCGATTCCCTGTCGTCGGGATGCACGTAGTTCAATATCCTCGAGCCGAGGAGTTCCTCGAGGGAATACCCGGAGTAGGCCGGGATATACGGATTCGCGAAACATATCCTGCCGTCCTGGACGATGTAGACCCCCACCGGGGAGCTGTTGGCGATGACCCGGTACTGCTCCTCCGCCACCTTCCGGTCCGTCACGTCCCGGACGACCCCCCGGAATCCCCGCCGGTGTCCTCCCGAATCCCGCATGAGGGACGCCGAAAATTCCACGGTGCGCCGCATCCCGCCCTTTGTGAGAACGTCCCATTCGAAGCGCCTGATGGGATTCCCCGTCCGGAACATCTCGTTGTACGCCTCGTAGATCCTGTCCGCGGTGTCCTCGTCGGCGGCGTAGTTCCTGAAACTGGTACCCAGAAGCTCTTCCCGGGAGTATCCGAAGATCCGGCGGAACGACTCGTTGAAAAAAGTGAAGTTGCCCTCGATATCCACTTCCTGATAGCCGTCCTCCATTTCCTCCAGGATGGTCCGGTATCGCTCCTCGCTCAGTTTCAGGGCATCTTCCGAACGCTTGCGCTCGGTCATGTCGCGGATGGACTCGATCGCCCCGACGACGTTCCCCGCGGCATCGTAAAGAGGACTCGCTTTCCCCCACAGGATCCGGTTCTCCCCGCGGACGAAGGGGACCGCCGTCTCCGTGTAGAGGGTGTCGCCCTCCTTGCGGATGAAGCTGTACTCCTTTTCCAGATCGGGGTTCCAGGAAAACACGAAATCGACAAGGATGGGGCGTTTTTTCCCGTAAAAGGGAACGGCGTACGCATAATCCCCTTTCCCGAGCATCTCTTCCGCCGGGACCCCGGTCATCTCCTCGATGGCCCGGTTCCAGGAGATCACCCTGCCTTCCCTGTCGACGGCCAGCGTGGCGTCGGGAAGGAAATCGATGATGGACGCAAGCCTCGACTCGTATCCGCGGCGTTCGTCTTCCGCCTTTTTCCTTTCCGAGATGTCGCGGCCGCTGCCGTAGTGCCCCACCGGTTCGCCGTCACGGCCGTAAAGCGTCGCACCGTTGAACTCCATGGGAATCCTGGTCCCGTCCTTGCGGATCAGGTCCGCCTCATAGACGGGGATGTGCTCCCCCTCCATGGCCCTTCGGAAAAGATTCCGCAGTGTATCGAGGCCTTCGGGGGCGGCAATCCGCGCGAAGGACTGCCCGTTCAGCTCGCCCGGTTCAAAACCCAGGATCTTTTCCATGTTGGGATTCACATAGGTCAGGATCCCCTTTCTGTCGGTGGTGTAGATCAGTTCCCGCGACACTTCGATGAGGGTCCGGTACTTTTCCTCGCTTTCGCACAGCGTTTCCTCCATCCGGCTGCGCCTGCCGAGTTCTTCCCGGAGTTCCTCGTTGAGGCGGGAAATCCGCAGATTGTACCCGCGTTGATTATAATTCCCGAAAATCAGCAGGATCACGATCACCGCGTTCATGATCGTGACAATGATGCCGAATGTTCTGTACCTGGAAATGGCTTCGTGCCACCCTTTCGCGGAAAAATCGATCCCGAGAACGGCGACCGCCTGACCCGTCCCCTCGCGAACGAGAGGGGCGAAGCCGGTAACCCATTTCCCCCACTTGTCCACATAGGGACCCTCGACGAGAGAAACTTTCCCGGCAAAGGCTCGATACGCACCCTCGGGCGCATCGGTGTATATATCCCCGGGACGGGAATAATCGACGGAAAGGGGGGATTCCCCATCGGCCAGGAAAACGATCTTTTCGTTTCTCGCCGCAAGCAGGTACACGAACCGCGCGCTCGAGTCCGCTTTCCGGATCCTTGCCAGCTGATCGCGGATTCCGTTGAAACGATCCGTGCCCTCATCTTCCCGGCTTCCCCGAAGCCCCCCGACCGTATCCATGTCGAATGACGCCGCCGCCGTGTCGGCAAGGGCCCGGAGACGGGCCTTCTCGAGGCCCTCTCCATAACGGCTGATGAAGCGGATGAAAAGAACGCCCGCGGACAACACGAGAACGATGAGAAACGCCGCCCATAGGGTCCGGGCTGTATTTTTTTCCTTTTCCATGGCACCCCGTCTGTTTTTCTATTCCTGAACACCTGCCGGCAAGCTTCCCATCCCCGCACGGCACCGCCGGAACGTCAAACACAGTTTTCGGCGGACGGCGGGACGCTCCACTTCCTGTGTTCCGCCGCGACAGGACGTCAGAGGTCCTTGCAGATGTCGTCTGCGGAAAGCACCCCGGCAAAGATGCCGTTGAGGGCGGCGATAAACGCCGTGTGCACCGTTTCGGCGGGAACGGCGACGCCGCCGAAGGCCAGGGCCGACGCGGCGCACCCGTCATGGGCCAGAAGACAGCGGAAGCCCAGGTCGGCGGCGGCACGGGTGGTCGTGTCGATGCACATCTGGGTCATCATGCCGGCGATCACCAGTTCCGTCACTCCGTTCCCCCGCAAATGATCGAGAAGCGGCGTGCCGCGAAAGCTGTTCGGATGGTTCTTCTGAAACACCGTTTCACCCGGTGCGGGAGCCACGGACTCGTGAATCCGCACCCCCGGCGTGTCCGGCAGGAAAAAGGTCGCGCCCCGGCGCGTCGAGATGTGCTGAATGTGAACCACCGGGTGTCCCTTCTGTCTGAACGCCCGGAGCAGCATCCCGGCTTTCGCCCCGGCGGCGGGGCTTCCGGGCAGTTCCATGGCACCGCCCGGGAAATAATCATTCTGAATGTCGACAAGCAGCAATGCCCGAGTCATGGACGACCTCCTTCAGTCACCGGCGGATCCCGCGGGATCCCCCCTCGATACCGCTTCTCAAGCCAGATGCGGCCGGCACCGCATCCCCCGGTCACCGCTTTTTGCTCCGGTTCTCCAGCCAGAGCCAGATCGCGAGAACACCTGTGAAAACGGACGCCGGCAGGCTCCACCACGGAGGAATCAGGATCCCTCCGGCACGCACTTCAATCTGGAGGAAAAAACGGGTCATCTGCGCGATCGACACGACCGCCAGAAAGATGATCGCCATCGTAATGGAAGGTTTCACGAATCCCCCTTCTCCGACCGCCTGGCCCCCGGAAAGACGGGAACGGACGTCGGGAGATGAACATTCCGGATTTCGTCTGTAACCTACAGATAATATGTTCCTTCGAATTTGACAAGAGCGTTTCCGCCGAACGACACGTGGTATCGTCCCGCTTCGTCCTCACGGGCGGAAAGCTTCACGATGTTCGGCCGGTCGCGTGAATCGTTCTGTTCGATCGAAAGCGGCTTCCCGTCCGTCATTCGATTGGCAAGGAGATAATAGCCGAAGGCGGCGTTTCCCGACCCTGTCGCGGGATCTTCCAGGTACCCGAAGGTCGGGGCAAACACCCTTGTCCGGAAACGGTTGGACGAAAACGACACCTCCCCGGAATAGAGGGTGACGATGTCGATCCCGTTTGCGATGCAATAGGCTTTCAATCCTTCCAGGTCCGGCGAAACGGCGAGGATGCGCTTCAGGGAAACGACGGGAACGATCAGCGTCTCCAGGCCTGCGTTGACGACGGAAACGGGGAGGTCGCCGCGGATGTCCCCCGTCTCCACGCCGAGCGCCCCGGAAAGGCCTTCCCTGTCGTCCGCAAACGGCCTGAACGCCGGCCGGGGCGCCTGGATGAACACGCAGTCCTCCGTCGGAATGCGGTTCTCGACGGCCAGTTCGTCCTTCGCCGTGTGGATGAAGACCTCTTTCCTTGCAAGCAGTTCCGGACTGTTCCGGATCAGGTCATACAGAATGGCGATGGTTGCATGGCCGCAGAAATTGACTTCTCTTTCCGACGAATAGTACCGGATCCAGTAACGACCGGCATCGATCCCGGCCACGAAACCGACCTCGCTGACAAAACTTTTCAACTCCCGGGCGATTTCCTGCATTTCCCCGGGGCTGAGGTCCCCCTGGTTTTTCAGATACACCGCACCGGCCGGATTGCCGGAGGAACCGTTCGCGGAAAAAGCGTTCAGTTTCTTGAAGACAATCGATTTCATGAAAAAATTCCCCTCCTTTATGGTTCCCTGGGCCTTTCCGGCCGATTTTCCGATTTTTTTCGACGTTCCACCTTCACGGCGCCCATTCAACCCACCGCGTCCCCGCGGCGGAACGGTTTTCCGGACGAGGGTCACGGCGCGCCCCAGAACAGCCCTGCGGCGGCCCCGATCCCGCAATGCTGATACCGGGCGTATGCCCGCGCCGCCGCCCGGACGACGGCTTCCGTGGTTCCCGCTCCGATCCAGGAGCGGACGGCCGCGTCCAGCGTATACGCCTCCGGCGCCATCAATCCAGTCGTGAGAAGGAGCGGATGGACGCCCGCGGATTCAAGACCGTCGAGAAAATACCGTTTGCTCGAGCAGGCGAGAACCGCGGCGCTTCTCGCCGGGAATTCCGCGTCCGGAGAAACGGGTCTCTCCGTTTCGAACTCCATGAGTCCGTTGTGGCCCAGGTAAACGAGGAGATGCGAGGCCCCCCCGGCGGAAAACGCCGCGGGACCCCGACCGTCCGTCCCCTCGATCGTTTCCACGGACCGGCCCGCCGCCATTCGGAAGAAGGCCTCGATCGCCTCTCGGATGCATGCCCCGTCCCAGGCGTCGGCGACCAGGTACACGGGAACGGATCGCTCTCCCCTTTGAACCCGCGTCTTCAGGAGGACCCGTTCGAGGATGCGGCGATCCCCGGGCCTCGTGGCGCCGATCCGTCCCCACCCCGCGGCCCCGGCCAGATGGGTCTTCAGCCCGTACAGGGCGCCCCAGTACAGGTTCGTCCGCGGTTTCCGCCCGTCGCCGAGCGCTCCGGGAACGGGAACGATCCCCTGGTTTGCATTGTCGCAAAGCGCCACGACGACATGCACCACCACGGGCCGCCCGCCGTCGATGTCCGCGTCCAGACGGTTCTGCACGTCCCGGCCTGTGGCCGCCCATCCGCACGTCGCCGCCAGGACGGCAAGAAACAGCCCCGTAAACGATGCATGAACCGGGATATGGAAGAATCGACGCTTCATCCGTCTTTTGCCAGCCCGCCCGTGGACGGCGTATGATACACCCCTTTCACCGGAGTGACAATCCCGGACAGGGCCCCCTCTCCACGGTCACGAACCGGGAACGATCGAACGGGCCGCCTCCCGGGCGGCATCGAGAAAGTTCCGGAGAATCCTGGAGGGGTTTCCGGTAAGCCAGGCCATGTGGAGGACCGTCTCCTCCCCTCCCGAAATCGATTTGAAGACGACCCCCTCGATGCGGGAACGCTGCATGGAGGCGGGCACCACCGCGATCCCGATGCCGGCGGCCACCAGACCGATGACCGTATGGAACTGGGACGCCTCGAGGACGATGTTGGGACTGAACCCCTCCCGCTGGCAGAGGGCGATGATGTGATCGAAGAAACCGGGACCCCGCTGCCTTGGAATCATGATGTAGGATTCCTTCGCAAGCATGGGCCAGGCTACGGAAGCCTCCCCCGCCAGGGGATGGTTCCGGGGCATGGCCGCCACGAGCCGTTCCCGGAAAACCGGTTCCACCGTCAACCCCTCGCCCTCGATTCCCCGGGGCGGGCGCAGGAAACCCACCTGGATCCTTCCGTCGCACAGGGCTTCCAGCTGATGGCTCGTGTTCATCTCCGTCAACGAGATCTCGACGCTCCGGAACCGTTGCCGGAACGCCTGGATGACGAGGGGAAGCACGCTGTAATTTGCAGACCCGATGAAGCCGATCGCCAGCCGCCCGATCTCCCCCTTCTCCGCCCGAACCGCCCTGCGCACCGCTTCCTCCGACAGGGCCATGATCTTCCTGGCCTCGTCCAGGAACGCCTGGCCCGCCGGGGTGATCTGCACGCGCCGGCGGGTCCGGTCGAAGAGCCGGACGCCGATTTCCTCTTCCAACTGGCGGATCTGCACGCTCAGCGGCGGCTGGGAAATGTTCAGCCGTTTCGCCGCCCGCCCGAAATGAAGCTCCTCGGCGACGGCGATGAAATAGGCGAGATGTCTCAATTCCATTGATTCTTAAAAAATATCGTATTGAGATAAATAATATATTTTTAATTTCAGTTAACCTATACTACCCTCTCGTCCGAGTCAATGGATCATGCAAAATCCCCGGCGCCCGGAGCGCCGTTTCACCCGCCGGGGATCGTTCCAAGGAGGAAAGGATCGGATATGATCGCATCGTTGAATGATTTTTCAAGGCTGGCGCGCGAGAAAGGACCGAAGGAGATGGCCGTTCTGGCACCCGAGGACGAGGAGTTCATGCGGGCGGTCAGGATCAGCCGGGAGCGCGGCTACATCGAACCCATCCTCATCGGCGACGGCGAGAAGATCGCCCGGGCGGCGGGGAAAGTCGATTTCGACATTGGCCCGTTCCAGAAAATCTCCAGCGACGACCCCCGGGAGATCTCCAACCTCGGGATCGGGATGCTTTTTTCCGGAAAGGCGCCCATCGCCGGCAAGGGCCAGATCCCCACATCCCACATTTACCGTTCCATCATTCGCGAGGAGGCAAAGGCGGGCTCGGGCATGACGGTGAGCGTGGTGACGTTCTGGGAGGTGCCGGGGATCGACCACCTCGTCGCCTTCACCGACACGGGAGTCAACATCAGGCCGGATCTCAGGGCCAAGAGGGAAATCGTGAGAAACGCCGTATTTGTATACCATCTCCTGGGAATTCCCCGGCCGAGGATCGCCGTACTGTCCGGGCAGCGGGATGCGGGAGGGGAACTCCCTTCTTACGGAGACTTCAAGGAACTGCGGAAGGCCGCCGAAGCGGGGGATTTCGGTTCCTGCGACATCGAGGAGGCGACCTCCTTCACGGACATCTTCCTCGGCGGCGGGAACCGCCGGAACCATTGCGGCGGAATCCGCGGCGACAGAATGCCCCACATCCTCCTCGTTCCCTGTCTCGACACGGGAAACATCCTGTGCAAACTCGATTTTTTCCTCAACGTGAAACGGAGCTCCCTGGTCGCGACTTCCCGGGGGCCGGTCTGCATCCCCGCCCGTTCGGACTTCAGCGACAATATCGTCCTTCAGATCGCCATGAGCGTCGTCCTGGCCGATCGCATGGGAAAACAAGGAGGGGAAATACGATGATGCGTTCCTTCGAAGACATCCTGGAAGCGGCGAAACGGGGCGGAAGGAAAAAAATGGTCGTCCCTCGTCCCGTTGCGGCGGATTTCCCCGTTCTGGCCCAGGCGTCCGCCGCCGGGCTGATCCGCCCCTGTTTCATCGGAAACGGCGGCACCCTGAAAGCCCTGGCCGGCGGGTCTTTCCCTTTGGAGGGGGAATACGAGATCCTGGAGGAAAACGACCCGCAGCGGGTCCTCGGCCGGGCCCTGGCGGCCGTCCGCGACGGTGCCGGGGACATCCTCATGCAGGGCGGCATCGCCGCCGAAGATCTCCTCCGCGCTCTTCGCGACAGGGATGCGGGTCTTCTTCCCGCGGGCGGCGGCGTCAGCCACGTTTCCGTTTTTCCCCTTCTGAAAAGAGAGAAACTGATCCTGATCACGGACACTTACATTCACAACCAGCCGAACCTTGCCGAAAAGCAGCAGATCCTCACCAACGCGCTGCAACTGGCCCGCCTCATGGGAATCGAGACGCCGAAAACTGCGGTCCTGGCCGCCATCGAGCAGGTCAATCCCGGGATCCCGTCGACGCTGGATGCGGCGATCCTTTCCAAGATGGCGGAACGCCGTCAGTTCGGACAGGCCGTCGTGGAGGGACCGCTCGACATCGATTGCGCCCTGAGCCAGGCGGCGGCGAAACGCAAGGGACTTCAAAGCGCCGTGACGGGCGATGTGGACATCTACCTCGTCCCCGAAATCGACACGGGATATCTTCTCGCCCAGGCCCTGGTGTTCATCGGCAGGATGCAGACCGCGGGCGTCGTGGCGGGAACGTCCCGTCCGGTGATCCTGAATCTCCCCTTCATCTCCCCGGAGAACCGGGTCGTGGAAATCGCCCTGGCGTGCCTCCTTTGCGAAGGAGGAGAAGCAAACGGGTAACGCCGGGCCGCCGACCGACCCGCCTGGAGGAATCGGGTACGCCCGGTTCCTTTTTTTTTCATCTCTCGATGACTTTCCGCCGGCGGGCTGGACGATGTCCCGCACCGGGCGTCCGCCCCGCGGCAAGGATCCGGACGCTCTCACCATCCACCCCTCATCCCCGGCCAGGTGAACCCGCCGTCCCCCTGCTTCGAACCCGGCGTCCCGTTCCGGGCAAATCCCCGTGGATGGCTTTCTACGAGTTCGTCAAATGATATTTGACAAATATCGAAGATCCTGTCTCATATGATTTCGGGAGAGCTTTCATGAACGACTCGGTCGTGCTTGGCCTGATTTTGAACGTTTCGCTTCTGCTTTCGCTGGCATTCCTGTTCGACGTGGTTGAAGTCCGCTGGCATCGGAGACGAACACCGCTGCAGCAGGTGCCCGTCGGTTTCGTGATCGGCGCCGTCGGCATCGTCGTCATGATGACGCACTGGACATTCGAACCCGGGCTCGTTTTCGACATGCGATCGGTGCTGATCGGCATATCGGGACTCTTCTTCGGACCGATCGCCACGGGAATCGCCATGGCCATGACATCCATCTTTCGTTTTCATCATGGCGGATTCGGAGCCTGGACCGGCATCGCCGTGATCCTTGCATCGGGAGCCATCGGAATCGTCTGGAGGCGTTTCCGCCGCCGGTCTCTTGCCGACCTTTCATTCGGAGAGCTCTACGTCTTCGGCATGGTGATTCATCTGGCCATGCTGGCAATCATGTTCACATTGCCCTGGAAAACCGCCGTGGACGTTCTCTCGAAACTGTCCGTTCCCGTTCTGCTGATCAATCCGCTCGGCACCGCCCTGCTCGGGATTCTGATGGTGAGAAGGCTGCGGAGCGAGCGCATGCAGTCGGAACAGCAGGAGAAGGGGGATCAGTACCGCGCGTTTTTCGAGAACAGCTTCGATGCGGCGTTTCTCACGGCACCGGACGGAAGAATCCTGGCGGCCAACCCGGAAGCATGCAACACCTTTGGGCGCACGGAAGAGGAAATCTGCCGCATCGGCATGGCGGGCCTGCTGGACGAAAAGGATCCGCGCCTGGAGGGGGCGTTGGAAGAGCGGGCGCGCACCGGCAAGTTTCGCGGAGAGCTCACCTTCCTGCGAAACGACGGCACGCCGTTTCCCGGTGAAATCTCGTCCGCCATCTTCAGGGACCGCCACGGCAACTTGAAGACGGGCATGATCGTCCGGGACATCAGCGAGCGCCGGAAGGCGGAAGAGGCCCTGAGGAAAAGCGAGGAGCTCTTTTCGACCATCTTCCAAGTAAGCCCCGTTTCGATCGCCATCATCGGACTCGAAGACAACAAGATCAAGGATGCCAATGACGCATGGCTCGAAGTTACGGGCCTGGCGCGGGAAGAGGCTGTCGGCCGCCGCCCTGTCGAACTCGGCGTCTGGGCCGATCCCGCGGAGCGGGCCCGGTACCTGAAAATATTGGAAGAACGGGGCGTTGTGGAAAATTACGAGTTCAAACTCAGGCATAAAACCGGCCGTATCGCCAATATGCTCATTTCCGGGGAAAGGATCGAACTGTCCGGTGAACCCTGCATTCTGAGCCTCGGCCTGGACATCACCGACCGCAAACGGGCCGAAGAGGAAAGGAAGAATCTCGAAGCCAGGCTCGTCCACGCCCAGAAGATGGAGGCCGTCAGAACCCTGGCCGGAGGGCTCGCCCACGACTTCAACAACCTTCTCATGAGCATGCAGGGAAACGTCTCCCTGATGCTGGAAGAACTGGAGCCGGAGCATCCCCACAACGAATATCTGAAAAGCATCGAGATTCAGATCCGAAGCGCCGCGAACCTGATCAAACAGCTTCTCGGCGTGTCCAGGAGCGGCCATTTTGACGCGAAGCCTTCGAACATCAGTGAAATCATGGAGAACGCCGCTTTCATCTTCGCCCGGACCAGAAAGGATATCCGGATCCACAGGAACTTCGAGAAGAATCTGTGGACGGCGGAGGTGGACCCGGACCAGATAGGGCAGGTCTTCATGAACCTTTTCATCAACGCAGGTCAGGCCATGCCGGGAGGGGGAGACCTGTACCTGAAAACGGGGAATGTCTTTCTCGACGAGGCGTTCGTCAGGCCGCAATCGGCCATGCCGGGGCGATACGTGAAGATTTCGGTGACAGACACCGGCTCGG
Organism: Syntrophaceae bacterium UBA6252; assembly: GCA_002441265.1. Lineage (GTDB taxonomy): Bacteria > Desulfobacterota > Syntrophia > Syntrophales > UBA6807 > UBA6807. The sequence continues at coordinate 60,899 of DJVQ01000056.1, read as the reverse complement.
GAATGAGCGAAAACACGATGACACGGATCTTCGAGCCCTTTTTCACGACGAAGGAACGGGGAAGGGGAACGGGCCTCGGTCTTTCCATGGCATACGGGATCGTCAAGGTCCACAGGGGGCTCATCGATTTCTCCAGCAAAGCCGGACAGGGGTCGACTTTCAACATCTACTTCCCCGCTTCCGAACAGGAGGCCGTTCCGGACGTCTCGATTTCTCCGGAAATCATCCGGGGGACGGGCACCGTTCTGCTGGTCGATGACGAGACCCAGGTGCTGCAGACGATCCAGCGCATGCTGGAACACATCGGATACAAGGTGACGGCGGCACAGAGCGGGAGGGAGGCCGTCGATCTCTACAGGGAAAAGAAAAAGGAGATCGATCTTGTCCTTCTGGACATGATCATGCCCGGGATGTCGGGGGAAGAGGCGTTCCGGATGCTCCGTGAGATCAATCCCGAAGTCAAGGTCATCCTGCTGAGCGGCTACGCCCTGGAAGGACAGGCCCGAAGAATCCTCGAAGCGGGCGGCAACGGCTTCATTCAGAAACCCGTGTCGCTGAGTGAGCTTTCCCGCAGGATCCATGAATTGCGGGGTGCCGGCGACAAGGGGTGAATAAAACGTCCGGCGCCCGGCCGTTGAAAGGTTCCTGAACGGAACGGGAAATCCCGCGTCTCAGGCATGCCGGCGACGGCGGGCATTCGATGGATTCCAGAGTTTCTTCGATTGGTTCTGGCCATGTGAAACCGTTTCATGCTATGTTTTTTTTAGCAGTCAAGTTTCTCCCCTCTTGCCTTCGTGATCCTTTTTTCGAAGTCCATTCCATTCAAGAGAAAACTGTCTGCCGCCGGGTTACCCCCCTCGATGAAGGGGGAAGAACGTCATGTTGCAGGAGATCGATATGAACGACAGCTGACAGTCCGTCCGAAAGGAGGAAAATCGCCATGGAAAGACGATTCCTTGAAAAAGCCGTCTGTGCTTTGTTATTCGGGATATTGTTGATGGCGGGATGCAGCGGCGGTTCGGATGCCGGGTCCGAGGCCGGAGACAACGCGCCCGCCGGAACCAACGCTCCCACGGCCGACATCGGACCGGACCGGACGGGCATTGTAACGCGGAACATGGCCGCGCCCCGTCCGGAGGAAATCATCTTTTTCAGCGCGCCGGGCAGCGGCGGTATCGAATGGTCGTGGTCCGTCGATTCCGCCGAAGATCCCTCCGCCGAATTCCGGCTCACATCCAGGAACACCAGAGCCACGGGTTTTTATGCCGACAAACCGGGACAATATTCCCTGTCTCTCGTGGTGGGCGACGGGCAGGGAACGACGCTATCGGATACGGTTTCCGTCCGTCTCGTCATGGACCGGGATGCCGACGGCCTTGAGGACGACGTGGACATGGACAGGGACGGCGACGGGTTTCTCAACGCCGTCGACCGCTTTCCCGATGACCGGGCCTCCCATTATGACGACGACGGCGACGGCACGGGCAACTACTATACGATGGACGTGGACCGCGACGGCGTCGACGATGTCGAGGACGATTTCGCGGTTACGCCGGAAAAGCAGGAATACGTCGTGTATGCCGAGTCGAAGGAATCGGGCCTGTCGAATCGGAACGACGGGGTCAGCGTTTCCGAGGACGCCGGTGTCATGCCCGGACGCATCACGGGGGCCTTGTATTCTGATGGGGCAAAACCGGACATCGATTACTTCAAAATCACTCTCGACAGCAGCGGTCGCTACACCGCAGTCCTGAACGGTTCATCGGCGGCCATGCATCCGGTCCTCGCCGTTCTCCTTGCTTCCGGCAAATCCGTTGTGGCGACGGCCACGGCCCTGCCCTTTTCGAAAGGTTCGACCGCCGTTTCCATGATGATCGTGGCACCCGGAGACTATTACCTGAACATTACGGATGCGTCGGGAACGAGCGATCCGGCATGGAACTATCATGTACGGATCTTCGCGGACCAGGACTTCGACGGCATCCCGGACGAACTGGAAATCGCCCTGGACAGCAATGAATTCACTTCCGACAGCGACGGCGACGGGATTCCCGACGGCGTGGAAATAAGTCCAGCGCTTCTTGACTGGGCCAGCCACAGCGATCCCGACGGGGACGGAATGCCCGGCTGGTGGGATTCCGATTCCGACGGCGACGGAATTCCGGATGGCGTGGAATTCCTCACGGCGGAGAAACATCCCGACCTGACGCCGGAAACACTGAGTCTGTTGAACGATGCGGACGGGGACGGCGTACCCAATTTTCTGGATACGGACAGCGACGGGAACGGTATCCCCGATCCCGTCGAGGCGGGGGTGAACCCGACCGACCCCCTGGACAGTGACGGCGATGGGATTCCCGACTTCGCGGATACGGACGACGATGACGACGGGCTTGTGGACTCGAGAGACGCGGACCGTCTGACACCTCTTGCGCCGTCCTACAATGCCGACAGCCTGTCGACCCCCGAGGGCCCCATGATGCTTCGCGATTTCATAAACGATACCCTTGGGATCACCGATGTCGCCCGGGCAGGCGACGCCGTCACCCTTTCGGGCCACAATCTTCCTTCCATGACGGAGGATGCCGTGATGATCATCCGAGGGGAAATCGGCGTGCTGAACCTGACGCCGGATCTGGCCGACGAGGAGGGCCTTCACTTCACCTGGCCTCCGGACATTCACGGAGGCACCGTCCTGGTCTCACTGGCCGGCGGCGGCTGCGTCACGGATCCCCTGGATGTCCTGGCCGTGGACGGTACGGCACCGATACTCAACAACGCGGATTTTGACGGGTCCAGGGCCACGCTGTACGGTTTCAATCTGAAAGCCAACCTGACCGTCAATTTCACCGGAAGCAGCACGGTTTACGACAACAGCACCGGGAGCGCGGACCGGGTTACGGTGTGGGTCCCGGCGGGAACCGTCACCGGACCGGTGTTCGTCTCGTCCTCAAGAGGCGATTCCAACGTGATTTACATCGAGCTTTATAAAAACATCAGCGGCCGGGTCGCCCTGCCGGCGGGATCCCCGGTGGATGTGACGGCCCTCAATGTCTCGTGGTCCGTTCACCCGGACAATGAGAGATATCCCGATGCTTCCGGGAACTTCTCGACCAGGGTCGACATGAACGCTCCCACGATCGTCACGGCGCTGATCCAGGAACCGACGCCGGACGGCTCGGAGAAATACGCCGTTTTTCTCGAAGCCCTTGCATTGCAGGACGACGCATTTGTCGTCATGGACAGCCGCGGCACGGCCCTCGCCATGGTGTGGGGCGCGCTCTCCGTGCACGCCCTCGTCTCCGAATCGGACCTGAGCGATGCCCGCGACCTGATCAACGGGCTGGGCGAGGTAACGGCCCTCGGCGAAAAGCTGGAACAAAAGCTCGCATCGGATCCCTATCTCAGGAACAAGGACGATGCCGATCTCGCCCGGACTGCCGCGGACGCCCTCGTCGCCGCCGCCGCCGCCATTGAGGGGGAACTCAATTCCGGCAGTTTCACCCCTCCCCCGGCCTTTCCGACCTTCAAGGATCTCCTGTCGACAGAGGGCGCGGACATCACGCCCAAGGAAGTCGACGACATCCAGGTATACGAAGACGGCAATTCGGGCAACATCGCCGTCGAAAACGACAGCATGCTGTACCTGTCGGTGCAGATCACTTCCAGGGACGGGAAAATCCTGACTCCCCATATCTCCGGCATTTGGGGAATGGTGCCCCCCCAGGGATACCTGGGCGGGGCATGGGTCAAGTCCGACTTCAACCAGCCCCGGAGGAAGGATTCCACCGTTCAGATCATCACTCCCGGCTGCGACACGCACTTCGACCCGAAAAGGAAGGTACCCTGGACACACCCGGCCTACAAGTGGATCACCTCTCGCACCGTTATCGAGCGGATCATTTCGCCCGTCATCGGCACCGTCATGTCCTTCAAAGACCTCGGTCCGAAATTCGTCCCCGTAAAGATCGTAACCGTGGTGCTCGCCGACTCGACGGATCTGGGCGGCAGCCTGGAGTCCTTCTCCAACGGGGACGTGACGGGGGGCGTGAAAGAATTCATCTACTTCCTGTGGGCCGATTTCTCGAAGTGCGGTCCCATCGCCAAGGCGCTTTTCACGCAGGCGAGCCAATCCGCCGCCTCGGCCGTGGTCGGTACGATGATCAGAAGGTTGTCGGCCAAGGTTGCCGCCAGGCTCTCCCCGATCGGAGGGCTTCTCGGAGTAATCGATATCCTTGGAATTGCATCGAATGTGATCACCGTCGGAAAAACGGTGACCGACATCACCACCACTGACAACGTCATCGAGTTCGACGTGGACTTCCCGCTGGACATCGATGCCGTGATTCCGGGAAAGGTGAAGGCCGACGGGAAGAACAAGGCATTCATCATTCAGGGGCAGGGATTCAGCCCCATCGTGGAAGAACGGGGAAACGCCCTGTACTCCTGGAGCATCACCCGCTACCCCGAAGTCGTTTTCATGGACAGGAACGGGAACGAGTACGTGATCGACGCGACGCAGATCGCTCCGGACGGAAAGCGGATGACCGTCACCGTGCCCGGCTGGTGGCTGGACAAGAACACCAAGGGACCGCTCAAGGTCATCGTCCATCACCCGAAGAGCGAGCCGGATTGCAAGGTGGAGAAGGATCCCGCGGTGATCCTCGTGGAAGACGTCGAACTTTCGTCCATCGAACCGGAGAAGGGCGGGAAAAACGCCCCCGCAACCGTTTACGGGGCGGGGTTCAGCGCCCTCGTCTCGGAAAACGCGGTCATGGTGGGAACAAAGGCCGCACCTGTAACAACAGCCTCGGAAACGGCCCTCGGGATCGTGATACCGGACCTGGAGCCGGGGCAGTACGATGTCAAGGCACGGGTGAGATTCGACGGGACCTGGGGCGACTGGTCCAATCCCGTCGTCTACGAAGTGGCCGAAGGAAAGGTGAAAATCACGGTCTGCGACGACGGGGGGCTGAAAGACGACGCCTTCGCCCTGTACGTGGACGGCGGCTACCAGGGAACGCTCTACGCAAGTCCGGGGGCTTATTGCGCAACTTATGACATGGACCTTTCCGCCGATGTCCACACGGCCATGCTCGCCGGGATCGAAGCTCCGGACGACGTCGGCACTTACAGCATCAGTTTCTCGGGGGTGAGCGGCGTCACCGGGGATCCCCTGAGCGGGAGCGATCTGGTGCCCGGCGTGAACAGGTACTTCACCTTCTATGTCTCCACCCCTGCGCCGGTCGTGTCGGCAACGGGATTCAAGGTCTTTCCCTATACGCCTGCGGTACCCGATCCGGAGCTGATGAAACTGCGGCGCCCGTAAAACCGGAAGAGGGCGGAAAGCCCAGAGACGCCTGCGGCGTGTGCGAAACGAAATCGGATCACGAACGGGAACGGCCCGGAATTCACATCACCTTTCCGGCCGTTCCCGTTTCATCCTCTTTTCGCCATCGCCACGCTTTGTCCGTCTTCCCGCAATGGAAGCACTGGAACCGGCGTCAGCCGGGATTACGGCCGGCCATTTCGTCTCCATCATCCCGATCGTTCCCGCGTTCTTCCTTCCCGTCGCGCGCGGCAGGGAAAGGCAAAACCTGTCAGGATCGGGATGCCGCGTTCGAAGGACCCCTTTTACTGTAAACCAATCCGTTTTTTATGGTTGACGAATGGGCTCTCATTCGTTATGAGAAAGTCTCTCTATGCGAAAGGACCATGGACCCATGACAAATCCCCTCATCGCCCCCCTGGCGGACCGCATTCTGGAATATGGAGAACGGGAACTTTCCCCCGGAGAAGCCGAACGTCTCGCCGCCCTTCCCGACGGGGAAACCACCGATCTTTTTCATTTCGCCCACAGGATCGCAAGGCGGTTCGGGAGGTCCGGTCCGCCGGTGCTGTGCGCCATCCTGAACGCCAAGTCGGGTTTCTGCAGCGAGGACTGCGCCTTTTGCGCCCAGTCCGCCCGGCATCGGACGGGCGTCGAGACCTTTCCCCTCGTCTCCCCCGAACGGATGGCCGGGCGGGCGGTCGAGATGGCGGAAAGGGGGGCCACCCGGTTCTCCATCGTCACGAGCGGGGTCGCCCTGAATGAAAGGGAACTCGATCAGGTCGCCCGGGGGGTCCGGCTCATCCGGGAACGGACGGACCTCGCCGTGTGCGCCTCCCTCGGGATGCTTTCCGAGGCCTCAGCGGGAACGCTGAAGGAAAGCGGCGTCACGACCTATCATCACAATCTGGAAACGGCACGGAGTTTCTTCCACAGGGTCTGCACGACCCACGCGTACGAGGAGGACGTGGAAACGGTGCGGATCGCGAAAAAGGCGGGCCTCAGGACCTGCTCCGGGGGCATCTTCGGACTGGGCGAGGGTTGGGCCGAGAGGCTGGAGCTGGCCTTCACGCTCCGGGACCTGGAAGTGGACGGCGTGCCCATGAACTTCCTGAACCCCGTTCCAGGAACGGCCCTGGCCGGCCGGCCCCTTCTGCCCCCTCTGGAGGCGCTCAAATGCATCTCCCTCTTCCGGTTCATCCTCCCCGGCCGGGAGATCCTCGTCTGCGGCGGGAGGGAGGTGACCCTCCGGGACTACCAGTCCTGGATCTTTCATGCCGGGGCGGACGGCCTCATGATCGGGAACTATCTGACCACGGCGGGGCGGAACATCGAAACGGACCTGGACATGATCGCCGCCTGGCCCGGTTTCCGGTAAGAAAGGCAACCGGACCCGACGCACCGCTCAAAGCATCGGGCCGCGATGTCCCCCTGATCGTACCACGGCGTTTCTCCCCCGCGCAAAGATCGCAATCGGCGGCCGTTCAAAGGAACACCCTTCCCCTGTCTCATCCGTCAAGTGAATAACCATCTCATGAATCAAAAACTAAAGTGATCTTCCAAGATCACCGATAAGACTCCATGACGGGCCGGAGATCCTGCACCGACAACGCATTTGAGGGATCGTGATCTTCTAACCGAGACCACGCACATCGCAAGCGGATATACAATGGAGAAGTTCCGGCGACTTGACATGGAAAAAACCCTTGCCGATCGGGAAAGGCCTGAGGAAAAGCCTTTCATCGATCCTTTGCGGAACCGTTCCCGGACGGGCAGCGCCTCAAAGGGCCTGAGGACCTCCGCAAAACACGCGCGAAAAGGAGATGGCGACGGGCTTGTCGCCGCGTTCGCCGGCCTTCCCGCCTGTTCCATGTCTCCCATGCACATGCCGCGGCCCTCATGGAGAGGGGCGGTTCCGAATGTTTTCGCCGCACGGCCGCCATCGGGCATCTGCGCGGCCGTCATTCCCGATTTCCGGAAATTTCTTTTCTCAAGAGAAGCACCGACTCCCGCAATCGTTGGGAAACGGCGCCGTCCCGATGTCTTTCGATATCGTGCCCGCGGCGTCGAACGGGGGTTGCACGCCTGTCGCAGCGGTTCCATCATCATTACAGGGGGAAATGAAAATGAAGTTCAATCTGAAAATGAAGATTCTCTCGTTCGTGTTTGTTTTTCTGCTCATCATCGTGGCCATCGGATTTTCGACGATATGGATCGTTAAAAGCAAGGTCATCACCACCGCCCGGGAGAAACTGGCCGGCGATCTGGCCATGGGCAGTACGCTCCTGAGCGAAAAGTATCCGGGAGTCTGGTCGATCCGCGACGGGAAACTGTTCAAGGGGGAAACCGAAATGAGCGGCAATTTCGCCGTCGTCGATGCGATCGGAGAACTCACCGGGGATACGGTGACCCTCTTCCAGGGCGACACCCGAGTGGCCACGAACGTGAAAATGTCTTCCGGCAAACGCGCGGTGGGAACAAAAGCGTCGCAGAACGTCATCGACACAACCCTCACCGGCGGCAGGCGCTACATCGGCAAGGCCAATGTCGTCGGAACATGGAATCAGACCGCCTATGAACCCATCAGGAACGCCGAAGGCGCGATCATCGGAATGTTTTATGTGGGGGTGCCCAACACGCGCTACGATGAGATCAGCGGCAACATCGCCGGCAATATTGTAATGATCAGCATCGTCGGACTGGTGATCATGGGGGTCCTGAGCTTCGTCCTCATCAGGTCCATAACCGGTCCTCTGAGCCGGGTCATCGAAGGCTTGCGAAGCGGAGCCGAGAAGGTCGCGGCGGCTGCCAACCAGGTATCCTCCTCCAGTCAGAATCTGGCCGAAGGCACATCCGATCAGGCGGTATCCCTGGAGGAAACGTCATCCTCCGTGGAAGAGATGTCCGCCACGACCAGACAGAACGCCGACAACGCGGGACACGCAAAAACGATGATGTCGGACGCCAGGCAGATCGTGGACAAGGCCAACGCGCACATGAATGAAATGGTGAACGCCATTTCCGTCATCAACAAAACGAGCGAAGATACGGGCAAGATCATCAAAACCATCGACGAGATCGCGTTTCAGACCAATCTGCTGGCGTTGAACGCCGCCGTGGAGGCGGCCCGCGCCGGGGAGGCCGGTGCCGGCTTTGCCGTCGTCGCCGACGAGGTCAGAAACCTGGCGATGAGGGCCGGGGAGGCCGCCAAAAACACGAACGAACTGATCGACAGCACCATCAAGGCCGTTCATGAAGGGAGCGAGTTGACGCGGAAGACCCAGGCGGCGTTTCAGGAAAATACGGAAATATCCTTAAAAATAGCCAAGTTGATCGATGAAATCGCCGTTGCCTCCCAGGAACAGGCGGGGGGAATTTCCCAGGTGAACGACGCGGTATCGAAGATGAACAAGGGGATCCAGTCGACGGCGGCGAATGCCGAGGAATCGGCCGGCGCATCCGAAGAATTGAACGCCCAGGCGGACCAGATGAAATCTTATGTGGATGATCTCATTGCCGTCATCGGCGGCGGCAGCGGCCCGGGCCCATCCGATTCCTCCCGATCCGCGAAAAAGCGCCGCAGGGAATTCTTATCCTCCGCAAAGCACTCGGACACATCCGGAAATGCCGGGGCCCTTCCGATAGCGGCCGGCTGAAAGCTGCGGAGCGATACGCCGGGGGCGCCCCTGCAATCCCCACGGACGGGACGAACGGGATTGACGGGATTTCCTCCGGGGAAAAGGGGAAAAATTGACGGGCCGGTTACACGGAAAGCTGACACCACCCGAAAACCGGTTCCCTGCGAAGGATAGAGAATCAAACAACTTATTATAGATCGATTGTCCTGGTATGGCGATTGCTCTTTATCAGCGATGCATTCCTCGCGCGGACGGTTCCTCGGTGCCGCGATCGACGGTGGCGTCCGCACCGGGGCAGCATGTATCAGGATAAACAAAATGTGACGGCTTCGTAAAAAGTGTCGACAGGCATTTTTACGAGTTCGTCAAATGTAAAATATCGGGAGGTATAAAATGGCTGGCAAGATCAAGAAGATGCTCGACACGATCATCGCCTCGAAATCGGGAGGCAATCCCACCCTGGCTGCTGCCACGACAACCAAACTGATCCTGAAAGGCTTGAATCCCAACAAATTCACGGGCCAGTCCGATGACGATCCGGCTGTAGTCGACAAGGTCAGGAACATTGCCGCAGAGATGGGCATAAAACTCTAATTTCAAGGGAGGTGGACAGACAATGAAAATCAAAGTTTCGTATACCACGGAAAAGCAGACCGATGCGGCCGTCTCTGCATTGAAATCGGATTTTTCCGGAATGGAGACCAAGGCGGTCCTGTTCTTTGCCTCATCCGCCTTTCCGCCGGATGAACTGGCCTCGGCAATGGAGAAGGCTTTCCCCGGCGTATCCGTATTCGGTTGCACCACCGCCGGAGAGATATGCTCGGGATTCATGTCGGAAAACTCCATCGTCGCCATGGCGATGACCGGCGGCATCATCGAGGATCTCCGGGTGGAGGTTCTGGAAGACGTGAAAGGAAACGCCAAAGGCGCCCTGAACAAGGCCATCGACGCCTTTCACGCGCATTTTAAAATACCCCTGTCGGAAATGGATTTTAACAAGTATGTCGGCCTGATCCTGATCGACGGCCTGAGCGGCACGGAAGAAATCCTGATGGATGCCGTCGGCAACGTCACCAACATCAACATCATCGGCGGATCGGCCGGAGACGACCTGAAGTTTGCCAAAACATTCGTGTTCGCCCACGGCAAGGCTTATTCCAACGCCGCGATTCTCGCCCTGGTGAAAGCGGCCGGACCCTTCTCGATATTGAAGACCCAGAGCTTCCGAATCCTTGACAAAACCCTTGTGGCGACAAAGGTCAACGAAAAATATCGCGAAGTGATCGAATTCAACGGGAAAAGTGCCGTAGAAGCTTATGCGGAAGCCGTGGGAGTGCCCGCCGAAAAAGCGTCGGATGCCTTTATGCGTTATCCCATCGGCCTTGTCATCGACGGCGATCCTTATGTGAGAAGCCCGCAGAGAATCGAGGGAAACAGCATCGTCTTTTACTGCAACATCCTGGAAGGCATGGAACTCTCCCTCCTGGAGTCGACGGATATCGTCGCGGACACGCAAAAGGCGGTTGCCGACATGAAAAACGGCATGGGCTCCGTCTCGGGGATCATCAACTTCCACTGCATTCTGAGAACGCTCGAGCTGAAGAGCAAAAACCAGGTGGGTCCATACGCGGCCATCTTCAAGGATATTCCGACTGTCGGTTTCAGCACTTACGGCGAGGAGCTTTTCGGGCACATCAATCAGACATCGACCATGCTTCTTTTCGCATAAGCCGTTCATCGACGCATGATGAAGTCGTAAAAGGCCATTTCAACACTTTTTCGAACGGCAAAGTAAAAAGCTCCATAGGCAAGGCGCCCGAATCCCGAGGAATGAGGCGTACTGATGGTACGCCAAAGGGACGAGGGAAGAAGGGTAACGCAGCATATGGGCTTTTTACGAAGCCGTCAAGGACGACGTCCGGAAGAATCGGTTGTCACGCCCCGGCGCCTTGAAAGCGCCGGGGCGGAAATACCCGCTCTCTCCCTGAACCGGCGACCGGGAGAAACGCCGCCTCCCGGAATACGAGCCAAAGGGCGGTGACCGCCGCTTCGAGCTTTTGTCCGTTCTCAACAGGCGATATTTCCTCGAGGATTTCCCAAGGCGCTTCCCTTCGCAATTCCACGAGTGGTTCGCAGAACCCGCCGTCTCCGGTGGAACACCGCCGACACTTCGGGTCGGCGCGCCTCCGGTCCGCCTTCCGCCCCGCTCCGCAGCGGCCCCGGACCGGGGCATCCCGGTAAAGGACCGTCATTCCGAACGCCGGGGCGCCGGAAAAGGAGCAAGCCAAACGAACCGGAGGCGATCGATGAAAAGCCGCCAGGACACAGGCGATCCTGTGACACCGGTCACGATCAAACCAATTTCCTGGAGGAATATTCAAAGGTTGTTGATAAGCCCCCCGAACCTGAACCGAATTTATTATCCAATAGTTATCATTGCACAATGTATCGCCCAAAAACTGAACAATCCGAAGATTCTCATTGCTTTTCGGACCGGTTACCGGACATATCAACAACCTTTTCAACAGGGTTATCCACAGGCTTGTGGATGATCCGGCCGGATCCGCCGCCGGGTTCTTTGCCGACAGCGGGGAAGAACCCGGGATCCTGGAGATCGTCTCCGCCGTCATCGTGAATAACGGAAAGTCGGAAACCGGCCGGCAGGAACCCCCCGAAGGACGGGGGCGATCGGTCGAAGAGAAGGTTGCGGGATTTTTGGGGAACGGGGGATGACCGGCATGGCTCACATGCCGGTCGTCCGTGACTGTTCAGGCCGGGGTGAGCCCCCTACGCCACGGTGCTTCAGGATGATGCCATGGAGATAACCCCGTAGGGGAATGGAAAGAGCATTGGGAGGGGGCCCTTTCCTGAGGTTATCTCCGTGGACGTTTTATAACTTTATCCTATACTACGGGAACGGCAATGTCAATTCCCAAAACAGTCCCTTTCTTCGGAACGGACGACGATACCATCGGGGATCCGGATCTCGGAATCCCGTGATCGCAGCCATCGATCCGCTGCTGGGTCCTTGCCGAGGAAATCGCCCGCACGGGTCATGTGAAAGTGCAAAGGAAAAGAACCGAATCGTCCGGAGACCGCGGCAAAAAAAACCCGGGATCCTGTTCGAACCGACAAAATCCCGGGGGGAAAAGGGTTGATTCTAAATACGGACAATAATACCTTGGAGATAACCCCGCCGGGTTCCATGAGTTGCAAAGGTTAAGGAGCCTTTGCATCGGGGCTATCTCCTGGGATGAATGAAATAGACGATATACTATACGTTTTATATTGTCAACTGAAATAAATATAAAAATAAGTTATAGTAAGCGCCGTTTATTGAAAGACGGTAATGAAAGATCCCCTCGGAAGGCCGCTCCGGGGGCATGGCACCGAGGGATTGCCGCCGCCTGAAGATCCGCCGCGGAATCATCGAAACCGTTTCCATAAGCGGAAAACGATGCAGGGGAACCTGAACGACCGTCACGATCGGCCTGAACGCCGGTCTCACGGACGGGAAAAGGCCCCGAACTTCTCCGGGCACGACCGGGAAAACAGAATGACGAAGAGAAACATGACCGCCCGCAAAGGACGCGCCTTCGAAAATATCTGTAGAATCTGATCCCGAATGCTGCTACATCTTTCCACGGATGTCTTTACGAATCCTTGACATACGCCGGTCGATATCAATTCCCGGACGGATCCTCCGAAAGCGGCATCGGAACGGAACCGCTGGTCCGCGGTACAGCGGAACGCGATGTACGACGCATAAACGCCCATGGCACATCAGAACAGCGACGGGAAGTTAGGAACCTTTCTGGGAGTCTTCACGCCGACCATTCTCACGATCATCGGCGTCATTCTGTATCTCCGGCTTGGGTGGCTCGTGGGACACATGGGTCTTTACCAGGTCATCCTCATCGTCATCCTGGCAAATGCCATCACGCTGATCACCACCCTTTCCTTTTCCTCCGTGGCCACCAATACCCGCGTCGGCGTGGGCGGCGCCTATTACATTATCTCCCGGAGCCTTGGACTGGAAATCGGCGGGGCCATCGGTCTCCCCCTTTTTCTTTCCCAGACCTTTTCCGTGACTCTTTATGCTTACGGTCTGGCGGAATCCATCCGTTTCGTGTGGCCGGATGTGCCCATTCGGGAGGCGGTCTTCTTCATCGTCCTGTTCGTCGGCGGGCTCTCCATCCCCGGAGCCCGTTTCGCCCTGAAAGCCCAGATCCCCATCATGATCGGCATCGCCGTCTCCATCCTGGCGCTAGCCGCGGGCGCGATACACCACTCGTGGGGAACCCCTCTTCCGTTGATTCCCCCCACGAAAGACATCCCCTTCTGGTCCGGATTCGCCATCTTTTTCCCGGCGGTCACCGGGGTCATGGCGGGTCTCGGCCTGTCGGGGGACCTCCGGGATCCCGGCCGGGCCATTCCGAGGGGTGCCATCGCCGCCGTTCTTACGGGCTTCGTCGTTTATCTCGCCGTCCCTTTTGTCCTCATTTTCGGGGCCTCGCAAAGTGACCTGAAAGGGGACACCCTGGTCTGGCTCAAAATCGCCCCCCTCGGACCCTGGTTGATCCTTCCCGGCCTCTGGGGGGCTATCTTCTCCTCCGCCGTCGGTTCCATGCTGGGCGCCCCGAGAACCCTCCAGGCCCTTGCCATGGACAGACTGGCCCCCGGCTTTTTCGGGAGAAGAACGGGGAACTGGAAGGAACTCACCCCCGGGATGATCCTTTCCCTCCTCATCGCTCTGGGAGCCGTCCTGCTTGGAAACCTGAATGCCGTGGCTTCCGTGGTCACCGTTTTTTTCCTTACCACCTACGGCATGGTGAACATCGCCGCCGCGCTGGAATCCCTGAGCGGCGACCCTTCCTGGCGGCCTAAGATCCGCATCCCCTGGTATGTGAATCTTGCCGGCGGGATTGCCTGCGTCGCCGTCATTTTTCTGTTCAGCGCCCTTGCGGGCATCATTGCCGTCGTGCTTGAACTGTCCCTCTGGATGATCCTTTCCCGCAGGGAAAACCAGGCCCGCTGGGGCGACGCCCGGAGAGGGATCTACGAAACCCTTATCCGCTGGGCTCTTTTCCGGCTCACCGTCCGGCCCATGCACGCAAGAAACTGGCGCCCCCATCTATTCGTTTTCGTGTCAGATCCGACACTTCATCTCGACCTCATCCGCTTCGGGAACTGGTTCAGCCAGGGACGGGGCGTCGTCACAGCCTGCCACCTCATCGTCGGAGACCTTTTCGATGAAAACATCGACGTGATCTCGGCCCGGAAAAACATGCAGGATATGCTCGACGGGGAAGGTCTTCCCGTGTTCGCCGAGGTCAACGTGGTGAAGGATGTTGTCGAAGGGATCACCAACGTGTCCCAGGCCGGCGGAATCGCCGGGATCGAGAGCAACACGATTCTTGTCGGCTGGCCCAGGGACAGGGAACTCTTCATCGACTTCCTGCGTCTCATCCGGCGTATGGAAAGACTGGCCAAGTCCTTCATTATCGGACGGATCCGGCCGCGCTACATCTATCCCCGGGAAGGCGTCGAGAGAACGATACACGTCTGGTGGGGCGGGCTGCAACGCAACGGGGATCTGATGCTCCTTCTGGCCTACCTCCTTCGACAGAACGGGGAATGGCGCAACTCCCGGATCAAGATCATGAGCATCGCCTCCAGTGAGATCGCGAGATCGCATACGGAACGCAACCTGGCAAGGCTCATTCCGGAAATCCGCATCCAGGCGGACATCCGTGTGCTGATCCGGGAGAAAGACAAGAGCATCAGCCAGATGATCCACGAACAGAGCACAGGGGCCGAAGTGGTGATTTTCGGTCTGGCCACGCCGGAAGAAGGCGGGGAAGATGCCTATGTCGATCGGCTGGAGGACCTGGCGAACGATTTTCCCGTTGTCTTTTTCGTGAAGAATTCCTCCCTGTTCATCGGAGAGCTTCTGAGCCCGACAAACGGCGAGGATCAGACGGGACGCGACTGAGCCTCCGCCCGAAAAAGCGGGAAAAGCGCCCGTTCGGACCTGCAGGCCTTTGGAAAAAGGAAAGACATGAGAATGAATACGGGAGATTTACACGACGTTTCATTTTCGATGCCCCGCATGAATCCGCGGGAGCTTCTTCAGGGCCAAAGGATCTTCCTGGCGGTTTCTGAAAAGACGTCGATAAGGATGTCGCGGAACGCGGATGCGGCGTTTTTGCCGGCCTTGGCCATGACCTTCTGAAATTTGACCGCGGCAACCCGAATCGCGGGCGTGTCTTTTGTCAACTCTGCAATACTTTCCTCGAGCATTTGCCTGTCGCTGTCATCGATGGATTCGAGCATCCCGGCAAGATCGTTCGCCGCTTTGATTTTCAAGTCCGTCCAGGGAAACGGTTCGCCGCAGTTGATGCAGAACTTGGGAACCTCGTATCTGTCCACAAACGGGTCCCAGTACCCCCCGCGAATGGGGGTGTGGCAGGCAGGGCATATGGTCATTGTGGCCGTTCCGCACGTTTGACAGAAATCCTGGTTGTTCTCCGGGTAGCGATGCGTAAACTTGTTAGCCACGTGACCATTTTGACAAATCTGGGCAACGTCGTATCCCTCCACGGCCATCTTCTCCCCTGTTTGTCGATCGTTTCCTGACATCAGATCAGTGGATCCCTTATGTTACACCAATGCTCCATTTTATCCAAACGTCCGTAAGAACTATGATTCCCATCAGCCGAAAGTTACCCCTGAAGAACCGGATCGATCCCCGGATATCCGAAAAACCCGTTTTCAGGTTGTGTCGGGAATAAGAAAAGGCGGATGGATATGATGTGACATGATTCTCCCTTTTCGAGAAATCAGCCATGAGAAAAAAGTGCTCGGCATGTCATGCGAATCAATGTAACCTCTTTTGCCTTGTCGATTAACCTGCAGGACGATACGCTTCTTCCGAATCGAAAAACGAGGCTTCCATCACCCCCTTTGCGGTTGTATCCTCAGGCAATCAGGATCAAAGATACATTCCCACCATTTTCGCATTTCTCTTACTCCTCTTTTCCGACAATGTCCACAGGTATCTTGTTTCGTCGTGTGCCCGATCACATTCACGCCGCCGATCGCGGGGAACCATGCCGCGATCGGCCGTCGCGTCCCCACGTGCGCCCAGGCTCCGGGGATGACTTGCCAAACCCGTAAACCGTGAATAAATAATAAGCAGCGCGTTTGAAAGGAGAACGGAAATGGCGAAACGGATCATCGTTGTCGGAGGTTCCGCCGCGGGTCCGAAAGCGGCGGCCAAGGCAAGAAGGGTGGATCCCCACGCAGAGATCATCATATTCCAGAAAGATCCCGAACTTTCCATGGCTTCCTGCGGATATCCCTATTACGTCGGAGGGTTCTTCGACGATCGGAACATGCTTCTCAGCACGCCCACGGGGGTCGTTCGAAATCCACAGTTCTACATCAACGCAAAGGGGATAGAGGCCCGGGCGGGAGCGGAAGTCCTGTCCATCGACCGTGCGGGAAAGGCCATCGCCTACCGGAACCTCCAGACGGGAGAGGAAGGGTCCCTGTCTTACGACAAGCTCATCCTGGCCACGGGATCGGTTCCGAAGATCCCCCCCGTTCCCGGAACGGGCCTCAAGGGCATCACCTCCCTGCATTCCATGAAGGACGCCGATTTTCTCCGGGGACTCCGGGATTCGAAATCGATCCGAAAAGCCGTCATCATCGGAGGCGGGCTCATCGGCATCGAAACCTGCGAGGCGCTTCAGCTCGCGGGGATGGAAATCACGGTGGTGGAACTCCTGCCCCAGTTGCTGACCTTCCTGGACTGGGAGCTGGCAAAAATCGTTGAAAACCATGTCCGGACCAAGGCGAATGTCATTACGGGAAACGGCATTGCTGCGTTTCTCGGCGAAAACGGACAGCTTACGGGCGTGAAGCTGCAAAGCGGCACCGAGCTTCCCTGCGAGCTTGCCGTGGTCGCCGTCGGCGTGTCACCCAACGTCAAACTCGCGAAGGCGGCGGGCCTCGAAATCGGAGAAACGGGGGGAATCGCCGTGAATGCCCACCTCCAGACCTCCGATCCCGATATTTACGCCGCAGGGGACTGCATTGAATCGGTGAACCGGCTCACCGGGCTGAAAACCCTCTCTCCTTACGGCGATCAGGCGAACCTCCAGGGACGGGTGGCCGGCGAGAATGCCGCAATGGGAAACACGGTGACCTTTCCCGGAACCATTCACACGGGGATCTGCAAGATCTTCGATTTCTCGGCGGGGTCCACCGGTTTCTGCGAGACAGCGGCAAGAAGGAACGGCTTCGAGGACGTCATCACGGTGATCAACGCCAGCACGGACAAACCCAATTTCATGAACGGCCTTCTTCTGGTAACGAAGCTCGTTGCCGACAGGAAAACGGGGCGGATCCTCGGAACACAGTGCATCGGCCCGGGAAACGTGAGCAAGCAGATCGCCCAATGGGCCCTGGCCATCCAGGGAGGGCTCACGGTGGAGGATCTGGTTCATTCCGATCTTCCCTATGCGCCGCCCTTTTCCCTGGCCATCGATCATTTCATCGCCACGGCCCACATCATGGAAAACAAGATGAAGGGGCGCATGAAGGGAATCTCCCCCCTGGAGGTGAAGAAGAAGCTGGACCGCAACGAGAACCCCTTCTTCCTTGACGTCCGGGGCCCCGACGAGTTCGAACAGATGCGCCTTGGCGTGGGGGAGACCTTGATTCCCCTCGGCGCCCTCAGGAAAAGGCTCAGCGAGCTTCCGCAGGACAAAAACAAGGAGATCATCGCGTACTGCAAGATTTCCTTGAGAGGCTACGAAGCCCAGCTTCTCCTCGAGGCAAACGGCTGGACCAACGTGAAGGTCATGGAAGGAGGTATCATGGCCTGGCCCTTCCCCCGGGAGAAATAACCGCACAAGGGACGGACCGGAACAACCGAAGAAGCGGACCGTCAGGGCCGAAATCGATACCGTGAGGTTCGGGGGGCTCGTGGAGAACACGCGGCCCCCCGTCCCCCGGGGATCATTCCTTTGCGTCCAGCGCGACCCTCACCTCCCGAGCCAGTTCTTTCATCAGATAAGGCTTCTGGAGAAAACCGTTGCACCCCTTTTCAAGCAATTCCGCGGCCTGGTCGTTGACGCTGTAACCGCTGGAAAGAAGAACCCTCTGTTCGGGATTGATTTTCCGGAGGTTGTCGAAAGTTTCATTCCCCGACATGCCGGGCATGATGATGTCCAGAATCACCAGGTCGATGGCGCCCTTCTTTTCACGCAAAAGGGCCACCGCTTCCCGACCGTTTCTCGCACAGTGGACCCGGTACCCCAGGGATTGCAGCATCCTGTCCGTTACCTCCAGAACCATGGCCTCGTCATCCACCAGAAGAATCGTCTCGGTTCCTCTCAAGACTTCAAATTCAGAGGCCTTCTCCGTGATCACTGACTTTTCCGTCGCCGGCAGATAGATGTGAAACGTCGTCCCGTGGCCGAGCCGGCTTATGACATTGATCGCGCCCCCGTGGCCCTTGATGATCCCGTATACCGTTGCCAGGCCGAGACCGGTGCCGCGTCCCATTCCCTTCGTCGTGAAGAAGGGATCGAAGATCCGTTCCAGTGTTTTGGGGTCCATCCCCGTGCCGATATCGGTGACGGTTATCTTGACGCATTTCCCGCCCGAAACTGAGATGGAATGCGCGGTCGCGTCATCCAGGAAGAGGTTTTCCGTCTCCAGGAAAATCTCTCCGCCGCCGGGCATGGCCTGCCAGGCGTTCACGAAAAGGTTCATGAAAACCCGGCCCATCTGGCTCCCGTCAATCTCCACGGTCCAGAGGTCTTTCCCATACTTCCTGTGGATTGTGATTTGCTTTTTTGTTCTGCCGAACATGGTGGCGGTTTTTTCGATGATGTCGTTTATATTCATCGGTTTCAAGGCGTACCGGCCGCCCTGGGCGAATCCCAGGAGCTGACGGGTCAGATCCGCGCCGCTTCTGACCTGTTCCTCGATATGCATCAGCCGTTCATAGTGTGGATCGGAGGGATCGAGTTCGATCATCATCAGGGCGGAATTTCCCTGTATCCCCATGAGAAGATTGTTGAAATCATGAGCCACGCCCCCGGCGAGGGTTCCGATGGACTCGAGCCTCTGGGCACGGTCAAGCTGTTCCTTCAGCTTCTCCCGCTCCTTTTCCTCCCGCCTGTGTTCGGTTACGTCCAGCACGGTGGCGCACACGCCTGCGGAAATGTCATCGGGATTGAACGGACTCAGGCTTAGAACCACGTCGATCAGTTCACCGTCTTTTCTTTTGAGCACGGAATCCTTCACGCCCAGACCTTCCCTTACCATCTGCCCGTACATCTCCCTGCCGATACGCTCGAATTCCGCCTCATCGGGATAGAGGATGCGCGTCATCATCCCCATCATTTCCTCTTCGGTGTATCCTGTGATCCCGCACAGCGCCTTGTTCACCTTTTTGAAAACCCGGTCCTTCAGCAGCGCCACCCCCACCGGTGTCGCCTCCAGCAGGCTCCTCAGGACCCCCTCGCTCTCCCTGAGTTCCTCCTCGGCCCGCTTCCGCCGGGTGATATCGCGATCGAAGCCGCAAGCCAGGAATTGATCGTCAAAGTCGAAATACCTGGCGTTCACCTCAACCGGGAAGATGCGCCCGTCTTTAGTGCGGTGGCGCGATTCGAACGACAGGTTTCCCAGCCGCCGCATCTCCTCCTTGAAGTGCCAGTACCGGTCCTGCGGAAAGTCCGGATCGATTTCGAAAACCTTCATTTTCAGCAATTCCCCGCGTTCATATCCCATTGACGCGCATGCGTTGTCGTTCGCGTAAACGATGCGCCCCTCGTCATCGATCCATACGATGCTGTCCGGCGCGCGGTCCATGGTGAACTGCGTCCTCAGAAGGGATTCCCTTTCCCGTTTCCGTTCGGTGATGTCAAAGAAAAAACCCTGGAAATGATCGATGGTTCTCTTCCCGTCCCGCACCGCCCGTACGCTGTAGGATGCCCAGAACAGGGAGCCGTCCCTGCGGACAAAGCGGCTTTCAAAATGGTGCACTTCATCGTGCGTGTCCAGGAGGCGCTTGATTTTTTCCCTGTCATTCGGATCGGCATAGCGCTGCGTCCCGATATCGATTGTCGATTCGATCAAATCCTGCGGGGAACCATAACCGAAGAGCCGCGCCAGGGTCAGATTCGCGTAAATCAGCCTGCCGCCGGGCGTGGAAGAGAATGCCCCTATGGGAGCATTCATCAGCATGTCCTGATAATCGAGAGGTTCTTGTCGGAGAGGCTCCTTCTCGGTTCCCGGCGATTGCTTCCAGGTCATGCTTACCTCCTTCTCATGTCCAAAAATCAAAAACCGTTCATGTTGCAGCCGGCCCCTCTTACCATATCCAAAAGGAATGTAAACATATTTTTTATTCATATTATCATCAATGCAACCATGATTCGATTGAAATCCGGGGACGGGAAAGACGGACTTCCAGCCTTGATCAGTGGAAATATTTCTATCACATACCGCCTCGGGGAACTGAAAAGGACGGCCGTCGAAAAAAAAACGGTAAAATACAGATATGAATATAAAATAACTTTTAAGTTTTACCAGCCGTTGCCGAAAATTCTATTAAATGCGCAAAAAATTTCCATTGCGTCCGGCACGCCCTGAACCGATCCCCGGGTAGAGTCTGGTTTTTGCGTACATCGACAAGGAGTGTTTATGAACGATTCCTCGGAAGAAACTGTGAACCGGCAACGCCTGCGCGTCCGCTGGGGGCGATCCCTGCAGAAGGAAGCGAAAACAGCCGTACTGGAACTCCATCAGGCCATGGGGGTGTCGGATCCCGATCTTCTGCTTTTTTTCTGTTCGTCGGATTATGCCAGGACGGAGTTGTCAAAGGCGTTGACGGAAAGATTCCGATGTCCCACCGTCGGGTGCACGTCAGCCGGCGAGATCTCCCCGGCGGGATATCAGGAGGGCGGAATCGTCGCGGCATCCATTCAATCTCCCGACTTGAAGGCTCATGTGCGGCTTCTTTCCCCTCTGTCTCAATGGAAAGCGTCCGATTTCATGACGCTTGCACTGGATCTGAAAAAAAACCTCTCTCCGGGAGCTACATTCGATAGAAGCCGCATGTTCGGATTCCTGCTGATCGACGGGCTCTCGAAACTGGAAGACGAGGTCATCGCATCCTTGTACTCCAACCTCGAGGGGATTCCCATCATCGGGGGATCGGCGGGAGACGATCTCCGCTTCCAGGAAACCTTCATCTATGCCGACGGAGGCTTCCGAAAGGATGCGGCGGTCCTCATCCTGTTTGAAACCTCCCTGCCCTTCACCATATTCAAGACACAGCACTTTGAACCGACGGATCTGAAGATCGTGGTGACGGAGGCGGATTCCAGAAACCGGATCATTTACGAGATCAACGGCCATCCCGCCGCCGTGGAATACGCAAGGCTGCTCGGATTGAAGGTCGAGAATCTCACCCCCACGGTGTTTTCCGAAAATCCGGTGATGATCCGCCTGGGCGGAGACTACTACGTCCGTTCCATCCAGAAGGTCAATCCCGATTTGAGCCTGAGCCTCTATTGCGCGATTGAAGAAGGCCTCGTCCTCACGATCGGGAGAGGCTCGGACATGGTGGAGAACCTGAAGCAGGTCATTCATGATCTGTTGAAAGATCCCCATGGGAATTGCCTCGCCGTTTTCAGCGACTGCATCCTGAGAAAGCTGGAAATCGAAGACAAATCGTTGAAACCGATTTTCAACGAGATTCTCGCCGGCCTTCCCGTCGTCGGATTCAGCACGTACGGCGAGCAGTTCAATTCCATCCATGTCAACCAGACCCTCACGGGAGTCATCATCCATGATTGAAGACACGGCATTTGCGAAACGCCTTCCCGAAAGCGCCGAAACACTCCGGAACCGCATCGCCGACCTGGAACATGAACTTGCCGCCCGGAACAAGATCGTATCGACCCTCATGAAAAAGGTGGAACGGAGCACGGACACGACGGGAAGCTCCTATTTCCTGTTCGAGCGTCACATCCTTCTCGAGGACATTGTCGAGAAACGGACCAGGGAGTTGAACAAAACCCTGGAAGAGCTTCACGCCGCCAAGGAAGCGGCGGACGCGGCCAGCAAAACGAAAAGCGAGTTCCTGGCAAACATGTCCCACGAGATCCGCACGCCCATGAACGCGATCATCGGTCTTTCCGAACTGGCGTTGAGAACGGATCTCACCGCCAAGCAACGGGACTACCTCCGCAAGATCGCCTCCTCGGCCCATTCCCTTCTGGGGATCATCAACGATATTCTCGATTTTTCCAAAATCGAGGCGGGCAAGCTGGACATCGAGTCCGTGGCGTTCAATCTGGAGGACGTTCTCAACAATATCGCGAACATCATTTCCGTCAAGTCCGAGGAAAAGGCACTCGAACTTCTTTTCGATACGGCCCACGACGTTCCCGTCCACCTGATCGGAGATCCGTTGCGGCTCAGCCAGGTATTGACCAATCTGGCCACCAACGCGGTAAAGTTCACTCCTTCAGGGGAGATCATCATCAAGACGGAGGTTCAGCCGGCGGAAGCCGGACAGTCCTCCGACACGATATTCCTCCGGTTCTCGGTGCGGGATACGGGAATCGGGATGACGGAGGAACAAATCGGCAAGTTGTTTCAGTCCTTCAGTCAGGTCGATGGGTCCATCACGCGGAGATACGGCGGCACGGGCCTGGGACTCGCCATTTCAAAATATCTGACCCAGCTGATGGGCGGGAAGATCTGGGTGGAAAGTCAATACGGCGTGGGAAGCACCTTTTCCTTCACAGTCCCTCTGCGGATCGCGGAGGATGTCGGGGACAGGGAAAAATCCCCTCCCCCGGATCTCAGGGGACTGCGCGTACTGGTCGTCGACGACAACCCCACGGCAAGAAAGATTCTCATGGAAATCTGCACCTCCTTCACGTTCCGGGTCTCTCAGGCCCGTTCGGGGGAAGAGGCCCTGTTGAAAATCAGGAACGCCGTGACGGAGGAGAAGCCCTTCGACCTGATCCTCATGGACTGGAGGATGCCGGGGATGGACGGGATCGAGGCGACGAAAAAGCTGAAGGAAGAAATGCGCACGAGGAAGGTACCGGCCATCCTCATGGTGTCCGCCTATGGGCGGGACGATGTCATGTACAAGGCCGATGAAGCGAAGGTGGACGGTTTTCTCACCAAGCCCGTCAACCCGTCCCTGCTCTTCAATTCGATCATGGAAGTGCTGGGCGGAAAGATTGAAGGAGAATTGCAGCACCGCGAATTCACGGGCATGAAGACCGAAAAACTGGAAGCCATCAGGGGCGCGAAGCTCCTTCTGGTCGAGGACAACGAGATCAATCAGCATGTGGCGATGGAACTGCTGGAGCAGGCGGGCTTCGTGGTCACCGTGGCCGGAAACGGCAAGGAAGGTCTCCAGGCCGTCCGGAAAGGCGGTTACGATGCCGTTCTGATGGATGTTCAGATGCCGGTCATGGATGGGTACACGGCGACCGGAGAGATCCGGAAACTGCCGCCGCCGGTCGGGCACGTTCCCATTATCGCCATGACCGCCAGGGCCATGAAGGGGGAAAAAGAGCGTTGCATCGAGGCGGGCATGAACGACTATGTTCCCAAACCCATCGACGAGCGGGAGCTTCTTACGGCATTGATCCGGTGGATCAAACCGGGGGAAAGGATTGTCCCCCAGGCGTCCCCGGAGAAGAAGCCCGAGGCGGCCATCGATCTCCCCGAACGTCTTCCGGGATTGGACATCGCGGCGGCTCTTTCAAAACTCGGCGGGAACAAAGGCCTTTACCGGAAGGTGGTCATCGAATTCCGCAGGAAATACCGCGACAGCCACAACATGCTTCTTCAGGCGGATAAAGAGGGCGACACCGAATTGCTGGAACGGCTGGGACACACCATCAAAGGTCTGGCGGGAAACATGGGGGCCTCTGTTCTGTTCGATGCGGCAAGGAAAATAGAATACACGGC
Organism: Syntrophaceae bacterium UBA6252; assembly: GCA_002441265.1. GTDB lineage: Bacteria > Desulfobacterota > Syntrophia > Syntrophales > UBA6807 > UBA6807. The sequence continues at coordinate 36,908 of DJVQ01000056.1, read as the reverse complement.
GAAAAACCGGCACATCGAGAAAAGGGACGCCCTGTTCGACCGCTACAGGACCGCTCTCGACGAGGTACTGGAGTCCATTGACAGTCTCCAGCTGGAAAAGGCGCCGGACCGGCCGGAAGAGGAACCGGACGGGGGAAAGGAACTCGACGAGAAGGCGCTGAAGGACCTTCTGAACGAACTGAATGAAATGCTGGACACGGGAAGCTATCACGCGCTGGAAAAGGTGAAGTCCCTCTTCCCGTGCGTGGAGGACGGGAAAGCGCGGGATCTTTTGCAGAAAATGGAATCCCTGATCGAGGACTATGAGTTTGACGACGCCCGGGATTGCCTGCCCGGCGTTGTCGAAGCCCTGAAAATCGAGATGCGACAATGAGTGCCGAAAAACAAACCATCCTGATCGTAGACGACGACAGCATCAACCTGAACATCCTCTCCAGCGAGTTCAGCAAGGACTATCATATCGTCCTGGCGAAAAGCGGCGAGCAGGCCCTCAAGAGGATCGAGAAGAGCCGGATCGACCTGGTTCTCCTCGACATCATGATGCCGGAAATGGACGGCTATGAGGTCTGCCGGCGCCTGAAGGAGCAGGATGCCACCAGAAACATCCCCGTCATCTTCATTACCGCCATGAGCGAGGACGAGGATGAAGCCAGGGGGCTCCTCCTGGGCGCCGTCGATTACATCAAGAAACCTTTCTGCCTGCCCATTGTCCGGGCAAGGGTCAAGACCTGTCTGGACCTCAAGATGAAAACGGACATGCTGGAACAGCTCGTATCCCTCGACGGGTTGACAAACATCTTCAACCGCAGGAAATTCAACGAGGTAATCGACATTGAGTGGAATCGGGCCATTCGCGAAGAGAATCCCCTGTCCCTCATTCTGATGGATGTGGATCATTTCAAAAGCTACAACGATCATTACGGACACGCGGCGGGTGACAATTGCCTGCGCCGCGTGGCCGACGCCCTCAAAACGGGTATCAGAAGAGCCGCGGACTTCGTGGCCCGCTACGGGGGGGAGGAGTTTTCCGTCATTCTTCCCGGCACCGATCTTGCCGGCGCGGCGCACGTTGCGGAAAGCATGCGCAAGTCCATCGAGGTCCTTCGGATCCCTCACGCCTCCTCGCAAGTCGCCTCGTATGTGACTGTCAGCTTCGGAGTCGCCACCGTCAAACCCCAACAAAACCATTTCACTCCTATTGCCCTGATCAAGGAGGCGGACGGCATGCTGTACAGGGCCAAGGAGGAAGGCCGCAACCGGGTCCGGTTGAAGGACCTGTCCTCGCAGGAACATCCCTCGCCGCGGGGAATGTTCCCGGAAACGCCGCCCGGCGGCAGCGGGCACTGTCAACTCGAATCTCGTTCCGGATAGACCATACGACCGGAGCGCAGGCGATTGTTTGGAAGGCCTGATTGCTTCAGACCGGATATCAGACTCTCTCAATGAAGAAAATCAATACCTTTTCGGTCAGGGCTTTCCCTCGATGTCTGTGATCGGGGCCGTCCGGGATGAAGATGCCGTCGCCGGGTTTATAGATTATTTTTGATTCCTCGTATTCAATTTCCATCCGGCCTTCAATGAGATAGCCATAATGCCCCCTTTCACACCAATGGAGCGGCATCTCCTTGGAGTACTCGACCAGACGAATGCGCACATTGTCCTGGTCAATGTACTTGTGTCTGACTCCCTCGACAGGGGTCTGCCATTCGAGTTCGTCGAATTTCACTTGATACCGAACCATCGGATGCCCTCTCTCCCGAGACCTGCGACCGGTTCTGCCGGCGGGCGGCAGGATCGACCCGGAACCGGCACAGGCGGGGTTTTCGCAATCGCCCGCCCGCTCCGCATGAAAAGCTAGGTGCGTTTTGTCCATGCTTCGGCAATTCCCGGATTGCGCGCGAGGAATTTCATCCGCACCTCGTTTGTCACATTGTTCAACGGGCACGCGAAATTCATGCACCGGGTGCACAGAAACCTTCTCAGTGTCATGAAAAAACCCGCCAGCGTTGCAAGATAAAGAATCAGCAGCAGCAACTGCGCGCCGTAAATCAGAAAAAAGAGAGGGTATCCCCAGACGAGCGCAAAACCTGCGAAGAAAACGATTTTTTCCAATAAGTTCATCGGCCCGGGCCGATATTTCCAGATCTTGGGCAAACCGTAGTTGGCCCAGCATGTCAGCGAACTTCCTTCTTCGGCGTAATGAGGACAATGAGAGCACATCACTCTGATTTCGACAAAACCGAAGTACCCGGCAACGATGAGAAGCCATGGGATCAGCAACCATCCGCTCATGTGATAGATGCCGGCTCCGCCTGCAATAAAAGACGGAGAGGCGATCAACAGGAAATGGGTCAAATCGATCCCGGTAAAATGGCAATGCAGTGTTTCACGAACTTCACAGCCGTCGCATGCCTCCGATGAACACGTTGCAATCGGTTTGTTTCGATCCAGGAATTTCATTTCAAATCTCCGTTGAGCTGTTCCGCGACTGACTTCAGACAGAGGCTGCAAGCGGGCGGTCCGTCCCTGTTTCAACGAATTCGATCCATGAGATTCACCCCCCGGGTTCCCATGCCCTGTGCTCCGGCATGCCGTTCCGCCGGACGGCCCGGCCTTGTTCCTTCGATCCATGGGCGGCCCGCCCCCGAGCGATGTAACACATTTCAAGTCGAAGTTCCGCCATTTTGTGCTCTTCAATCGGCCACGCCTGACAGAGGGTTCGGCAAGGCAACCCCAAACGGCACCCGGCCGCAGTGACAAGGGTGAAACGGCGGGCAAAGATGAAGGGTATCCCTTTCCGTAACGACACCGGGAACTTCATGAACGCGGCGTTCTTCACATCGATGCGGCGTCCCGGTTTCTGCGCGCACTCGTTAAAGCGACTTCTTGCCGTCGCCGGCCAGATAAACGGTCTGGCTCGGAAAGGCGAATACGATCCCCTCGTCTTCAAATTTCTTGAACAGCGCAAGGTTGATTTCCTGCCGGACATCGGCATAGAGGTTGTAATCAGAGGAAAGAACATAGAAGACCGTCTCCACGTTGAGGGAAAAATCGCCGTAGTTCATGAAATGGGAACGATCGAAGCGCGTGTGATCCACGGAGAGAATGATGTCTTTGATCATCCCCGGGATTCTTTTCAGTTTTTCATAGGGCGTGCTGTATTCGACGCCGATCGTGAACACGACACGGCGTTCCTCCATCCGTCTGTAATTTCGGATCCGACTGGACAGAAGGTCGGCGTTGGAGAATACGAGTTGTTCCCCGCCCAGGCTGCGCACCCTTGTCGTTTTCAGGCCGATGTTCTCAACGGAACCCATCATGTCGCCCACGATGATGAATTCCCCGACCTTGAACGGCTTGTCCAACAGGATGGAGAGCGAGGCGAAGAGATCGGCGAGGACGCTCTGGGACGCCATGGCCACGGCAATACCGCCGACACCGAGCCCCGCGACGAGCGTCGTGATGTTGAATCCGAGATTGTCGAGAACGAGCAGGACAATGAACACCCAGATGACGATCCGGGCAATCAGGGTGGCGATTCCCGTTCCCGACGGCGCCTCCTCATCGCCGGTCGTGCGAACGATGTATTCCGATACGAGCCTGGTGACAAGGAAGCTGGCCCAAACCCCTATCTGGATGCCGGCGAAAATGACCGCCACGTATCGCAGGAACGCGGCCAGCGTGTTCGGCAAAGTCAGGACCGTGCTGCCCGCGTAAAGTGCGATGATGAAGAGGATGTAGCGTTTTGTTCCACGAAACATCCGGATCAGAGTCTGAGCGATATCCCCCGGCCATTTGCGTTCCAGCGCCGCAAGCGTATGGCCCAGAATCCCCAACAAAATGTTCAGGGCGACGGTCCCCGCTATGGCGATGCCCAGGGCGATCAACCACTTTTCAACGGTGTTGTTGAGGACGCTTTCTTTCAGCAGGGTCGTCAACGACTCCATCCATGCCTCCTTTCGATCGTTCGAGGTCCACACTCCTGAAGGTCATACGAAACGTACCTGCCGGTATTCCCCCTTAAAGATCATATCGGGGAAACGGCCCTGTCTCCGGGGAAATGCCTGAAAACCGTCATCTTCAATACTCCGGGGATGACATGAATGAAACGCATGCTCGTCCTCTCCCGGAAAATGGGCGGTCATGAAGATGGGCCGGACAGGATGGGAAAAATGTAACTATGAAAATTTCTTGATATATTTTAGCTGATACGGGATGCTTTGTCAATTTTGACGGCCTCGTAAAAAGCTCCATATGCTGTGTTGCCCTTCTTCCCTCGACCCTTTGGCGTACCATAAGTACGCCTCATTCCTCGGGATTCGGGCGCCTTGCCTCTGGAGCTTTTTACTTTGCCGTTCGAAAAAGTGTTGATTTGGTCTTTTTACGATTTTGTCAATTTTGAAGGAGAGAGCCGGGAGATCCTGTCAAGCCGGCTCCTGTCGTTGCATCCCGGTGCGACTCGAGTGTCGGAAATCCCCGATGCATTCGCAGTCGATACGTCGTTCTTTCTTCCTTTCAAATTTCCGGATTTTTCAAATCTCCGAGGATCTCCTCGAATCTTTTTTCATGTGTTTTTTCCGATATTGCAATACCCCTGAAAATATCGGCTATTTGAGTAAAACCTTCCTCCCGTGCCGTTCTTTCGAAATCGACATATCGAATCGTCCCGGTTGCACGTTCGCCCCTGATCGCCGCCTCCAGATTGCTCCCGGTATCGGTGACCGCAACCGCCGGAAACGTTGCCGAGACTTCCACGTTGCCGCCCTCAAAAAAACCATAAAATATCCTTGCATGCGATTCTTCATCGGAAGCCACACCCAGGAAGATGCCGGAAATTTTTTCATGTCCCTCCTGTCCGGCGGCATCGGCAAAATACCTGTAGCGACTCACTGCCATGGCTTCGCTGGCAAAGGCGATCATCAGATTCTTCTCCGTTCTGCTGCCCTTTATCGATTCCCGCATTTTCCCATGACCTCCTTTTTCGCAAGAAAAAATGTCCATGGCATCCGGGAGACGGATGACGGCAAGGCAGGAACACCGTCGATTTTCATCCATCATGTCTCAGAATCATGGATGCTTTTAATCCGCCTGTCCTTTCCCCACGACGAACTTGCCTTTGAAGTACTTCTTCCGGATGCCGCCGGCCTCTTCCTCGATCCAGCGTTCGATACCGATCTTCCTGATCCTGCAAAGGTTGTATACCTTCATGTTGTGGGGATACCGGGCCGCCTGATCCGCCGTGGGTGCAAGGAAGGCACAGGGAAAATCGGCACAATCGCAGCAGTAAGCCACGCCCTTCGCCTTGACGCAATCCAGTGTCGCGCACCCCTCTTTGGGCAGATGGAAATGCTTCCCATCCTGCTGAAGGCAGCCATGGCAGGCGATTTCATCCATTGGAACACCCATCTTGTCATGAATGGCCCGGGACAATTCAGGAGACAGATTCCCCTGGAAAAGTTCGCAGTTGAAACAGTCCAGACCGCAAGGTGCCGTTAAAACCTTCTTATCCATTACAAATCCTCCTTCGTTAGGATCACGGGACACATCTGCATTTTTAGGAAACCATGAAGCGGTGCAACTCCAATATTTACTTTTATACTAGTTATTCGCATACGAGCAAAACCGGCAAAAAAATGATTATCCCGACTGCCTGACTTTGCTCAAAAGACTTCTCAAGGCCACCACTTCACATGCGTTGAATCCATGTAGAAATTCCGTATTCGCTTCTTCCATCAATCGCGCGACCCGCTCCCCCGTCATTCTGCCCTTCCCGGTCAAATGAATTCGAATGCATCGCCGATCATCGGGATTCTGTCTTCTCTCGATCAATCCCCCTGCTTCAAGACGATCCAGTATGCCCGTCAACGTGGCGCTGTCGATGTTTATCTTTCTGCCAAGGTCATTTGAGGCGACCCGATCCTCATCATACAGAAAACGGATGACCATGCCCTGCACAGCGGTCAATTTAAGCCCGGATACCTTCTGGAGCCAGAAACGCGTCCCGGCTTGACTTGCCTTTGAGAGTTGAAAGAAAATGCAATCCTCGGCCTTCATGAATGTTCCTGACTTTCCGGTCGGACAGTATTGATGAACTTGTAAAAAACCGAATCAACACTTTTTCGAACGGCAAANNAAGCTCCAGAGGCAAGGCGCCCGATTCCCGACGAGTGAGGCGTACTTCCGGTACGCCGCAGGGAGGAGGGATGAAGGGCAACGCAGCATATGGACTTTTTACGAAGCCGTCAATATTGATGAACTCGTAAGAAGCCGAATCAACACTTCTTCGAACGGCAAAGGAAAAAGNNAAAAGCTCCATAGGCAAGGCGCCCGATTCCTGACGAGTGAGGCGTACTTCCGGTACGCCGCAGGGAGGAGGGATGAAGGGCAACGCAGCATATGGACTTTTTACGAAGCCGTCAATATTTACTTGTGTACGAGCATATAGGTTTCACGTTCGCCTGTCAAGGATGCTGAAGAAATCTTTCGCCCGGGAATTTTGATGCATTGATCCGCCGCAGGAAGGATACGTTTGGGGAGTGATTGTCCTCGAGTTGCCGGCTTTCGCCTAATGCTTCGGCTCTGTCATGATTCCAGGGCGGGAAATCCAGGATCGCAGCCGGGAGTGCCAGTAAACGGGATTCCGTAATTGCCGCCATGCGGATCCGGCAGCAACCCATTGCTCTTCCGTCATCTTTCTTCTTCCATAGACCTCCCCATGGTATAGATCGATCATCACTTCGATCTGTTCCTCGAGAGCCGGGAACCGTGCCTTGAGCCGGGTTCCGTACTCACCGGGAGTTTCGCCTGGAAGACGGAATACGCCGCTCCTTCTTCCCCAGGCGAGGAGCCGGGCAAAGAGACGGGAGGCCCGCCGAGGCCCCCACACCCGTGCATGAATCCTTTTTCGAAGACCGGTCAGAAGCGCCCATATTTTCTCAATCCAGATGCAATGGAAGACCCCCTTCCCTTTCCCGGTTCCCCCCGGGGCGGTCCGCGAAAGAAGCCATCGGACCAGGCCCCATACACCGACCGCCGTGAGAACGAGCAGGGCACTTCCAATCAATCCGATGTATCCCCAGCGCACCAGCGCTTCAAGGACCTCCTCCCACCAGGCGGTCTCGCCTGTGAAGACGGGAGGCGGCTGTGAATCCCCCGCCGCTCCGGATGAAGCACCGTCATAGCCGGAGGTTCTGCGACCGATGAGCAGAAATCGCAGGATCCCGACCGCCACGGGTCTCAGGGGTCCGACAGCCTCTTTCATGAAGGCATATCCCGTCTCGGCAACACCGGCGAAGAAAGGCTGGAGGAGCAGGAAGAAGGCGGTCCCGACGAGGACCAGGGTGACGACGATGGTGGATATCGTCCTGGCTCCTCGATAATCCGCCAGGGTTTCGCTTCGTTCGTTGTCGCGATTCCGGGCGAGGCCGATGGCGAAAATGCTGAATAAAAAATAAGGGAAGATGAGAAACCTCGCGATGGGATCCTGTGTCTGAATGCCCCCCCTTTCCAGAAAAAGCCATTCGAGGAGATAGAGGACAAGGAAAGCGACCAGGCCGGCGTCGAAACGAGCGCAGATCGTATCATATTGAAGAGGTTTCCTCGTGACGATCACGCCGCCGGCCCAGAGGATGAGGATCCAGAAGGCAAAGAAGAGCAGTACGATCCATTCCAGCGTGGTGCGGGAGGAGGTGAAAAATTCCCCGATCCATCCGTGGCTCCAGAAAGGAAAGGATCGATAATAAAAGGCATGAACCATGACCCCTGCCGCAAGCACAAGGGACATCGCCTGAAGAAGGATGACGTACAGGATTCGCCAGCCCCTGCCCCGTGAAAAAAGGGTCGCGACGGCCGCGAGGGCGAAGACGGCCAGCGCCTCGAGGAGAGGGACCGGCTTCCCGGCCATGGCAAACATGACGAATCCGGCCCAGGCGTAACGCCAGGTAAATTCCATGCACCCGTGAATCGTCAAGAGGAGAGTATCGTTGCGCCGCGTCATCATTCCTTTGTGCGTTCCACCCGTAAATCATCCAGTGAACAGGTCCTGCTTTGAATTCGATGTTCATCCTCGAGCGACTCCGGGTCGGGCCGGCATACGACAAAGAGGGGCATGGCCTTCCGCATGATGAAGTAATTCTCCGCGATACGGGCGGAGGCATCGAGATGGCGGGAAAAGTGGATGCAGCTTACGCCCCAGGTCAATGACAGGCCCTTGTGCAGCACATCGACGAGATCCGATTTTTTTACCATCCGCACCCGCGCCAGGATCTCCAGGACGGCGGAAAGATGGAGGGGTGCCACAGCAACGGGGACGAAGGAGGGTCCTTCACCGGTCAGCATTCCGTTTGTGGCGAGCCCCACGGCAGCCCCCTTTCGATCCAGTTGAACGGCAAGGGAGGCGATCACTTCCAGGGTGTGTTCGAATTCAACGTCAGCCCCCCGTTCCGCAAACTGGCCGACTTCCAGGACAAGGAGAACCTTTTTCTGCGCTGTCGGCTCAAAGACCTTTTCCTGCAATCGGTCGTGACGAACGCTGGCCTTCCAGTGAATGTGCCTCGCCGGCTGATTGTGCTGGTAGTCTCTCGTTCCAAGGATATATACCGGGTCCCGCACGGGGCTTTCCGCACCGGGCGCACCATACAAATCCCGATGCGGCAGGGAGAGAGGTTTCAGGGAGATCAAACGGGGGTACACCATGATGTCGATGGGCCCGACCCCTGCGTGCTCTCTGAGGGAAAATCCGAGGAAATCCCCTACCCTCAAGCGGGGGGCCCCCACATGGTAAACGCCCCGCTTCCAGGCGGCGAGCGCCCATTGGAAGCGGACCCCCTGATAGCCCAAAAGGCCGCTCTGTTTGACCGATGGCATGCCCTCCCCGGGGGAGGAGATCAAACCGGCAAACGAAATGGGGCCGGCCTGAACCCAAACTGGAAGGAAGCTCTTGTTTTCAGCCCTGAGCCCCATCGTAAAGTTCTCTCCGGGAAAGATCCTGTCCTTGTCCACGGTGAAAAGACAGGTCACCCGGGAGGAACTCAGTCCGCTCCAGATCTTTGCGAGCCCCGTCAGGCCCAGGATGAGAACGGCCGCAATCACGAGGGTCCTCTGGGAGTGCATGACGGCGACAAAAAGGAGGGCCCCCATCAGAAGCTGCATCAGAGGGGCGACGAAAAGGCTGGCTTCTCTTCCGTTCTGATCGTGCATGGAATACGGAGGTCTCAGTCCATGGGAGCGGGGACGGGTACCTGCGCGGTGATCTCTTCCAGGATTTGCTCCGGAAGCCGCCCCCGCAGCCGCTCCTCGTCCTGGAGAATGATCCGGTGGGCAAGGACCGGGAAGCAGAGATACTTTATGTCATCTGGAAGCACGTAATCGCGCCCCCTGAGAACGGCGAGCGCCTGACCGGCACGCATCAGGCCCAGCGAACCCCGCGGACTGGTCCCGAAACGCAGAGCTTTGTGGCGTCGGGTTGCCCCCGCGATCTCCGCAATGTATTCACGTACGGGAGGAGAGACATGGATCGCTTTCCTGGCCTGCTGCAGCCGGGTCACTTCTTCCGGATTCGTCACCGCTTCCAGAAGCGTCAGAGGGTCCTGCTCCTGGAAGCGTTCAAGCATCAGGATTTCTTCTTTTTTATCCGGATAGCCCAGGCGTATCCTGAGGAGAAACCTGTCGAGCTGGGCCTCGGGCAAGGGAAACGTCCCTTCCAGTTCAATCGGATTCTGGGTCGCCATCACAAAAAAAGGACGGGGCAGAATCAACGTCCGGCTGTCCACGGTGACCTGCCGTTCCTCCATGCTTTCGAGGAGGCTGGACTGAGTGCGCGGAATGGTGCGGTTGATCTCGTCGGCCAGGAGAACATTGGTCATGACGGGCCCGGGCTGAAAGGTGAAGTTCCCGTTCTTCTGGCTGTAGACATTGAATCCGGTAATGTCCGACGGGAGCAGATCCGGGGTAAACTGAACCCTTGTGAAGACACCCCCTATGCTCCGCGCAAGGGACTTGGCGATCAGGGTTTTCCCCAGACCGGGCACGTCCTCCAGCAGGATATGCCCGTCCGCCAGGAGGGCCACGAGAAGCAGTTCCATGGCGGACTGCTTGCCCACAATCACCTGTGACATATTCTCCATGATACGTTTACACGAACTGAAATCCGTCATCGCGACTCCATGAATCTGTCTTTTCGGGGTCTGAACAGAGGAACCCGGTAAGTCCCTGAGCCTGAAAAGGTTCGTGGCGGGGTTGACAAGAACTCCCTTTCTGCCTGGACAATATAAGAAAACAAACGGGCGTGTCAAAGGAATAATTACGTGCCACCAGGCATGACGCGGGGCGTCAATGCTCGCTTCGGAGATGAAATGCGTCCCGGGGACCTCCCCTGAAGGCGGCATCGGGTTGCGTCAGGTAAAAAAGAAGGAAGAACGTGATTCTCTCCGGGAGGGGCTTCCTCAACCGGCCATCACGCCCGCCGCCGGGGAAGCAGCCGGCGCCATATCCCTCGTTGAGCGGAACGAGAATATTCCTGCAGCCGAGACAATGTATTGACCTGTCGCTGCCGGGAGGCTGCTTTCAGGCCTTATACGCTTTTTTCAACAGCGCTTCCAGCCGATTCAGCGATTCCTGAATTTCGCCTGTTTTCACGCCGATCATCCTGATGGTCTGTCCGTCTTTCGTCAATGCCTCCGAAAGCATCTCCATAAAAACACCCGTTCCCTCCACCTCCTCGTTCTTCACGGTCGTCGTTTCGACACCACAGCTCGGGGAACGGTTTATTCCGATGATTCCCGTTATTTCGAATCCGTGTTTTCGATATTCCGTCGTTTGAAATACAATTTTTTCGATTTCGCGCTCGAGCAGCTTCAGATTGCCTTCCCTTAACATCGATTCTCTTATTCTCGTATTCTCTTCCAGTACGGGTCTCATGCCTCCCAGCCTGTCCTCCCTGTCAAGTCCGAGACATTGCAGCTCCGGGCATGGAAGCTGGACGATACCAATGTTCTCTTTCATGATCCGTTCAACGATCTCGGTAAATTGGCTTCGAAGATTCGCCGATGCATCCGAAATCGAGTTCTGATTCAAGATGCAATGCGCGACGATCATGATTCTCTTGCTGCGATTGTCCTCAAACATCGGCCTCTCCGGAATTTGAAGTTCTCCGAGCAATACCCGATTTTTTGAAGAGAATCGAGTTTATTCATCAAGGGCTGTCCCGGCTTTCAAGCTGTGCGGGATTCGCTTCCATGATTCGTTGAAGAATCGAGGCTTTCAGAATTTGGTTTCGCAGAACTTCGAGTGGTTGAAATTCAATATGAAACGGAAGGACACGGGAAAGGAAGATCGGGGACTTGTCCGATGCGCGATTTTCAATGCCCGACCGCTTTGGGGCCCGTTTTCGGAACAACTTTCTCGAGAGCGGCACGATCCGTAAAAAGTCCGGGGTACTTACCTTTCCGTCTTTTCTTTGATTTCAGGAATGGTGTGCTCGAATTTCTCACTCCGGCTGTTTCGATCCATTCGCCAGCACATCGGTCAGCTTCTGGAACTTCGTCAGGATGGGCTTCTCGTATTTCACCTTCTTCGTTTCCCTGATCTCCCCCTTCTTCATGGCCCCCTCCTCCATTTCCTGTTTTAACGAATCCGGACGCAATTCCAACTCGTTTCGCGCCAGTCATGTCCTGAATGATCAAGGCTTGCAGATCATTTTTTCAAACACGACTTATATAAAAATAATTTCTCCACTCTATTTACATTTTTTTCCCGATTCTCTAAATATTGAACTTAGAAGAAGACCGCATCGATGTCAATTTTAAAAAAGATTGGAATATGAAATGCTTCCGTTGTCCGGCCCGACCCGGGAACGCGCCGGGATCCGGCATGTTATCGGAAAAGACTGGGTCGACAATCGAAGATCGGACAGGGTTGTGAACCATGCTCTCCGTCGTCGTCATCAATAAAAATCGCTTGAACTACCTTGCGCTGAAGATTCAAAGCCTGCTTTATCAGGTGAATTTCGCGGATCTCGATATCCTTGTCGTGGATTACAGCAGCACGGATGAGATCGTTGACTATTGCCGGCGGCGCAACATTCGATGCGTCCGCGTCAAAGGGGCGTTCAGCATATCCAAAGCCAGGAACGTCGGAATAAGATACGCGCGGAACGGGTGGATATGCATCTCAGGCAATGACACGATCATTGACCGTCATTATTTAGCCAAATTGTGCGGAATGATCCATTCGTACAGGGATCGGAAGATATTCTTTTCCGGCTCTTTCGCGCATTTTGTCAAAAGAGGCGCCATGCCCGTCAACGAAAAAATCTTCGACCTGATCCATTCGACGAAGCGTCTGTTCGACGTCGCATCACCGGACAACTTCCGCACGTATTTTCGATCGATTCTTTTGTCCTCCTGCATCCCCGGTAAAAGCGTGCGGCAGCGCCGCATGACCATGGCGGATATCATTCGGGAAGCCGGGCATCATTCCCTTGCAGGCATATGGATCCAGCCGATCATATCCTTGACCCTGCACGGCTACCTGCTCGACAACTCCAGAGTGGACGACGAATGCCTGAGGAGGGTTCACGGCTATATTTTTTCGGAAAGGTTCATGCGGCACAAACAAACCAAACCTTTCAGCTTTCAGACCTTCACCCGAAGCATGGCGGAGGAGCTGCAGGGCTACGACGAATCCCTCGACGGCTGGGGCGGAGAGGACGAAGACTTTATAACAAGGGCCGAATATATCGGGTATCACCATGAGCCCACCCAATTGGTCTGTCTTCACCTGGAACATCCCAAAGACCCCATGGCAAATCGACATCAATCGAACAGAAACATCGGAATCATGACAGGACGCAACCGTATCGCTCAACCCTTGTGGGGACTGAACCAGACCACGGAAGAAATATGCTAGACATTCTTTCTCTCCTGATACACCGGATACGCTGTTTGCGAAAACCGCTTCTGCGGCCCAAATACAATATCGCCAGAGGCAGGCTTTCCCGGAAACAAATCGCTCTGACTTTTGACGGTCATCCGGGGGGATCGGCCGTATTTTCCCCGGACGCCGCAAAAGCAATTCTGGAAGAACTGAAAATCAGGAAGGTTACATGCTCTTTTTTCCTGACGGGTCAATTTATTGTGAATTACCCCGATATGACCCGATACATCGTGGATTGCGGGCACGAGGTCGGCAATCACACTTTCAGCCATCCCCACCTGGACTCCATCGATGAAGAGACCTTTAAAAGTGAACTGGTCAGAACCGCCGAAGCCCTTTATCAGGTCACGGGTGGTATAATGTCGCCTTATTGGCGGGCGCCCTACGGCGAGTATAACGGCGCGCTCTGGCAGATAGCCGCAAACCAGGGCTTCAGGCATGTCTTCTGGACGTCCGGCAGAATCTGCGGGAGAAATTTCGACTCATCGGACTGGGTTGACGATCCGGGCTCCGACCGTTTCCGTTCCTCGGGGCAAATTAAGAGACGCATGTTGTCGTCCCGATACAAGAACGGCGCAATAGCACTGTTTCATCTCGGCGCGAGGAATCATGATCCCGTCTATAAAATCATTCCCGACCTCATCGACGGATGGACGTTGCAGGGGTACCAATGTGTAACCATTTCCGAGCTTATCGGTCCCGGCAGGAAATGAAATTTCCTATCGGCCGAGTGGTTCAGCGGCATCCTGCCGGATCGGCGCATCCCACCGTCGAACCGTGACAGCATATCGATATAACTGGATTCATCACCTCAAGTTTTTTATCGGTTTCTTCCTGTCAATAATGCTCTGAATCACGCAAGCGATTGCATCCAACTCCTGCTTGTGAAAATTCATAACCGACACGGAATGCGTCTTGTGATCCAGGGTCACGAAAACACTGCTCGACCAGCCGTCCATGATATGTGGATGGCTGTAATGTCGATTCAGGCCGAAGAAATTGTTTTCCCGGATGGTCCTGACGATGATCTGCAGTTCTTTCTCCGTGAGACGATAATATTTCGTCTGTCGTGAGCCCTCATTTCCCCTCCCCCCGCTTTCTTCATACACAACCGTACCGTCCGCTGAAATTTCGTATGTGGTTCTTCCCCATTCCGCATGCGTGGCACCGGTACCATAAACAATGTGGAGATCCTCGGGAATTCCATCCAGGGCTTTCACCCGGACCTTTTCCGCCTTGTCCTCGGCACCGATGCCGGATACGACAGCGAGAGAGCAGACCGCAACGAATGCCGACATCAAAAAGAACCTGAGGGTTTTTGGAGGACTTCCGATCAATTTCATCTCAATGCGCTGAATCCTGTCTTTCCGGTAACAGTTCTTCGAGTTTCCGAACCTTTGCCTTCAAAGTATCCATTTCTGCCTGCCTTCCCGCCCATTTCAGGTCCTCTTTGGAACACCTGTCAACCTCATGTTCGACCCTACGCGGCATAGCCGATGAACACAGACTGTCATACACGCACGCAAACATTTCTTTCTCAACAATGCCGCGCACGATTCACCCTGTTCGTGAATGAACAGGCTACCGCTTCATCGCCACAGGGAAATCGGGTATCGACTGGGGTTTCGTCGTGGTCGGGGTCTGCTTCCCCCCGGTCAGTTCCTTCACCCGTTCGGAGAGGTAGAGGTCGAGCATGTTGATCGTGATCCTGCCCCTGCCGTGGTAGTCCGCCTCGCCGCTCATCCCTTCCACCAGGGCCTTGGTGAAGGCCCCGTTGCCCCAGGCCGTGTCTTCCATGGAATACTGCCTGCCCGTCGACGAGGCGAAGACGACGACCCCGTTCTCGGCACTGGCCAGTTCATTGACGATTGCGTTGATATCCGCCCCTCCCCGCCTCGTTCCCATCACGTTGCCGGAGTGGCATGTGTCCACGAACAGAACGGCTTTCCCCGCCAGGGAGGCCAGAGTGTTTTTGATGTCCGAAAAGGAGACGCCGGTCCTCTTGAGCCTCTCGGTGTTCGCGTTGGCGGGCAGGTAATAGTAGATTCCCGCCTGGTCGTTCACGCCGTGGCCGGCCAGGAAGACCATGGCAATGTCCTTGCTCGTGGTCTCCCGCTGGACCCAGTCGAGGCCGTCCAGGATGTCGTCCTTCGTGGCCAGCCGGTCCGTGAGGACCCGCACCGTCACGTCGCGGTAGAGTCCCCCCTTCTGTCCTTCCATGGATCCGGCGAAGTCCCGGGCGTCCTTGGCGGCAAAGCCCAGCGCCAGACTCCGGTCCTCATAGTCGCTCACCCCGATGGCGAGGACGTACAGCTTCGGCTTGACGACGAATTCCTCTTTGCCCCGCCAGCGCAGGCGGATCGTGGAAGGGACGCTCGCGGCGTACCGGTTCTCGGCGATGAGCGAAACCTCGGCGTCCCGTTCCGGGACGGTCACCTGGATCGTCCGTGCCGGCTCCCCTTCGGCCTTGACGGCGATGCCCCGCTGTGCCGACACGGGCCTGCCGTCCACGAGGACGCGGATCGCCGTGACCGGTTCCCCCGAGGGGCTGCGAAGAGAATAGGACACCCTCGCTTCCGGCCTGGAAAAGGTGGAGCCGTCTGCAGGGGACAGGATCGTTACGACCGGCGGGAGCATCTTCTTGACGGCCACTTCCCGGCGCGTGCGCCCGGATTCCTCATCGGCCAGGCGAAGGGCTTCCTTCTCGTCCCGGGTCTCGAGGACCCTGGCAATCACGTCGGGCCGATAATAGGTGGAACGGAACCGTGAGGCGGGAAAGAAATCGGCTGCCTGGTCCTTTCCCCGATTCACATGCCAGCCGATCAGTTCCTCTCCCCCGGGCGAGGCGTCGTAGTAGCCCCCGGGGCTCCACAGGACCCAGCGTTTCCGGTCCTTGTGGGGAAAGAAGGAGAGAAGTTCCTTCCCGTCCCTTATCCTGCGCCAGCGGATCGTCCCGTCCGCGTAAGCCGCGGCGAAGACCTGATCGTTTCCGGCTGTATTCACCCCCCAGACGCTGTCGGGGACATTGACATGCCAGCGTTCGCTTCCGGACCGGTCGTAGGCACGAAGCTGCCATTCCGTTCCAAGGAGGAAACTTTCACCATCGGCTGCGATGGCGAGACTCCGCGAGGTTTCGTATTGGTCGAGCTTAAGAGGGCGTCCGTTGAACTTTGGATCATATTTGTCTTTCCAGTTTGTGATATTCATGCCCGGGGCCGTCGTCCGGGGCGGGGTGAGAGAAGCTGAAGCCCCGGGATTCGTCTCGAGGTATCTGCGGGAAACGGTGAATCGACCGAGGGGGGCGCCTCCGTAGTCGTAACCGAACTGGACAGTTCCGCCGTCGGAAGAGATGAGGAAACCTTCCCGATTGCCCCGGTAATCGGCTATGACCGGCCCCGTGAAGAGCGTAACCCGGCCGGAGGGGGATACAATTCCAAAGGAGGGATCTGCCGATCCGAAGGCAACAGACCCATCGGTGAGGGGGACAAGATCCATGATCGTGTCCCTTGCTCCGACCTCTAGATCCTCATAGCCCCCATGGCCGGCCTGGAACCAGCGGCGGATGAAATGTTTACCTCTTTGATGGTACCTCCCCCCCGCATAAAGGGATTTCCCATCGGCGGACCAGGCAACCTTGCTTAAATTCCCCCTGTCCACCCCCCTTGTATCCGGAGAGAAAAGAAAAGAAAGATCCTGGCCCGACAGGAGGGCGACTTTGGTCGAGTCAATAAAACCCACGGCAATCCTCTTTCCATCGGGAGAGAAACGGGCCGCAAGAGGTCGTTCCCCGCCAGGGATCTTCTCTTTGGCGATCAGGCGGAAACCCTGGTCATAGAGACGGACATAGCCGTCGTTACAGGTCGTCACGAGACGGCCCCGAACGTCGAAATCGGCGCTGTAACTCTGCCCGCCGTAATTCTTGTCTGAGGCAATCTCATGGCCGTCGGCAACCTGGAAAATCCGGAGCCCCTGCCCTCTGCCCAGAACGGCAGCGAGGAAACGGCCGTCCCGGGAAAAGGCGAGGTGCTCAATCACATTGGGCAGCCCCGACAACCGCCGGACAAGGCATCCCGTGTCGGCGTCGAAGAGGTAGACGGTATCGCCCTGTTCCCATTTACCGGTCCACCCTCCGCAGGCAACGGTCTTCCCATCCGGGCTGATTGCCACAGCGTAAAGCTTGCCTTCATTGACGTTCCCTATGGGGGGACGGATGATTTGTTCCGGACGTCCCGATGGCAGCTCCCAGACCCGGACGGTCTTGTCGTTCGAGGCCGTCACAAGGCGCCGTCCCTCTGCATCCACGTCGATCCTTTTGATTGCGGATATGTGCATTCCAGTCTCAATCCGCAGGAAAGGTTCCTTGGGCGGTTCGGAAGCTCCGATGAAGTTATTGGTGTGTAAAAGGAACAGACAGACGAATCCAGCAACAACGGATACAAAAAACGCCTTCCTCATGGCAGTCCCCCTCTTGCAGGTACAGAAACATTCATACCTTAATCTCGAACGGACGGCAAGACAGGTTGTCGATTTCCATGAATAAGTTGGATGACCTGCCCCCAAAAGCCGGTCCGGATTTCAGGGGCAGGTCTAGAGTCAGTAGAAGTTTATGTTTTGATACAGCAGGCAACATATGAAAATGAAAAATGATTTGATTTATATTGAGATCCGTTTATAATTAACGCGAATAAGCGAATCGATCTAATCCTGGTATTCACCCATTGCCCCTGCCTGATCCCGGGGGCGGGTTAATGCATAGACTGATCCATAACAGGTTTGATTTACCGAGAGACGTTTCTTTTACAGAGATCAGATATTTTGTGCGACTTTCTCAGGTTCGGAAGAATGTTCCAGCGGCTTCTGTCCTGCATCGAATGCCGGTGATCATTGCAGGATAGCCTTAGAAAGGAATTCATGATTCCCAGGAAGAAATTTCCGATCTATTTCCGGTAGAAAAGCATCGGCATTTCCCTCTCTTTATCTCTTCGCTCTTGTCTCTCTCCTTACTGTCGCATTTTATATGCATCCAGCCGGGCCATCGCCACGGGACGGCAGTAATGAGGAAATCAACATCTGACACAGAAGACCGATCTGAGAAACCGTCATACTTTGATGGCGAATCGCTGCGTCGGAGGCGGAATGAAAAACGAGATTTTCGTAGACTCCGGTGAAGTCGCGGCCTGCAAGGGACATGGGGTCCTTCAGGCGAGTGCGATCGGATCCTGTGTGGTGGTTGTGGCATATGACCCGGACTGTCACGTTGGCGGTATGGCTCATGTCATGCTTGCGGGGGCTTCGCGAGACCAGGACCCGACAGGGGGAACGAAGTATGCTGAAGATGCCGTGCAGGAGATGATGCAAAAAATGGCGAATCTCGGTTCAACAAAGGCCCACCTGTGCGTATGCCTTATCGGCGGCGGCAATCTCATGGGCAAGGGCCATGACAGCCCCGGCCCTGAGACCGTCCGGTCGCTTTCCGAAATTCTGCACAGGATGCGTATTGAGCCTGTTTCGATGGAGGTAGGCGGCCGACAGAGGAGAAGCTGTACCCTTGACGTTGATCGCGGCTGCGTGACCTGCAAAGTCGGGGATTCCGCGGAACGCAAGATTTGGGAATACAAGGCGTCCGTCCCTGATTCTGCGGGGGAATATCGAGATTGATCCTCAACCTGGGATAGAAAAGAGGTGGGGACACATGAAACGAAAAACGAAGAGGGATCTCCCGAAAGAAGTCGAGCAACTCCAAAAGCGCATCAACGAACCGGAAGCCCCGGATATCACCGTTAACATCACTGAGGAAAAACAAGTCGAGGATGGGCCGGTAAAGCCTCATCAGCACATTGAAAAGCTGGTCAGGGAACACACCGCCCGTATCGATGTTGCAAATCAGCAACTGAGGGCTGCGAACCAACAGCTCCGAGCCACGGAGCAGCAGCTTCGTGCCTCGAATCAGCAACTGAGGGCATCGAATGAACAGTTAAGAGCGACGGAAAAAGCGCTGCGTGAGAGTTTTGCCATTAATCGCACAATCGTAAAGAGTATTCCGCAGATGTTGTTCCTCAAGGATCGAAACTCTGCTTACATCATTGTCAATGAGAAGTATGCGGGCAGCGTCGGGCTTAGCCCGGACAATTTCGTGGGATGCGACGACTTCAAAATCTTTCCTTCCGAACTCGCCGAGAAATACCAAGCGGATGACCGGGATGTCATACAGACGGGAAATCCTAAGGATGTTGAGGAACCCTATATGGCAAAAGGCAAACAGTACTGGGTTCGTACAATAAAGGTGCCCATAAGGAACGAGGCGGGAGAAATATTCGCCGTACTCGGTCTTTTCGAGGACATTACCGAGCGCAGGCAAATGGAGGAGCAGTTACGCAAGAGCGAGCAAAAGTACAGGAATCTTTTTAATAACGCGTTGGAAGGGGTATATCAGTCGACGCTGGAGGGCCGGTTAATCAGCGTAAATATGGCCTTCTGCAGGATGTTCGGCTATGCATCGCCGGAGGAGGCCATCGAGACGGTGACGGATATCGGCCGACAACTGTACGCAAGTCAGGACGACAGAAGGAGAGCCCTCAGCCTTTTCAGGGAACAAGGGCATATTGAAGGCTTCGAATGTCAGGTGAAACGGAAGGACGACAGCATATTCTGGGCATCCTTCAATGGCCGGTTAACCAGGACAGAGGAGGCAAGCGCTTTAGAGGGGTTCATCATAGATATTACGAAACGCAAACAGGACGAGGAGGAGATACTTAAGCTCAACGAGGAATTGGAAAAGCGTGTTGCCGACCGCACGGCTCAGCTTGAAGCCGCAAACAGGGAGTTGGAAGCATTTTCTTATTCCGTGTCTCACGACCTGCGGGCACCATTGCGGGCCGTGGACGGTTATAGCCGTATCCTGATGGAAGACCATGCCCCTCACCTCGACGAGGACGGAAAGCGGGTCTGCGATGTCATCAGCACCAGTGCGAGGGAAATGGGCACGCTCATCGACGACCTGCTGGCCTTCTCTCGCATCAGCCGGAAGGCCATGGAGTCTTCAATCATAGACATGACAACCCTGGCGCGATCCATTTTTTTTGAAGTAACGACCCAGCAGGACAGGGAGCGAATTGATTTTGAAGTTACCCCCCTGCCTGAAGCCCATGGCGACCCGACTCTGATTCGACAGGTTTGGGTGAACCTTCTTTCCAATGCCGTCAAGTTCTCCGCAAGAAAGGAGCGGGCCGTCATCCAGATAGGCACGGTGAAACAGGACGGGAAGATTGTGTACATGATTCGGGACAACGGCGCCGGATTTGACATGCGGTATGTACAGAAACTCTTTGGCGTGTTTCAGCGCCTTCACAGCTCCAGGGAATTTCCTGGAACCGGTGTGGGACTGGCGATTGTACAGCGGATCGTTCTTCGCCATGGCGGCCGTATATGGGCGGAAGGGGAGACGGAAAAAGGGGCAACATTTTATTTCACAATGGGGGCATGAGGCATCTCTCAACCATAGATATCGCCTCTGTAAAGGACACTAAAGGAGAGTGATCATGAGAAACACTGAAATCGTCGACATTCTGCTTGTGGAGGATAACCCGCGTGATGCGGAGTTGACGACCCGAGCGCTCAAAAAGCGCAACTTCGCAAACCCCCTTCACGTGGTGGAGGATGGTGCGGAGGCTTTGGATTTCATATACTGCCGCGGTGCATACAAAGACAGGGATCGTTCGATACTCCCGAGGGTAATCCTGCTGGACTTGAAGCTGCCGAAGTTGAATGGTCTGGAAGTTCTCAAGACGATCAAGTCGGACGCACGAACAAAGGCCATTCCGGTGGTGGTCGTAACATCGTCGCGGGAAGATCCGGACATCAAGGCGGCCTACGAACTGGGTGCGAACAGTTATGTGATCAAACCGGTTGATTTCGATTCTTTTCTGGATGCCATGAGCAGCCTGGGTCTATACTGGCTTCTGGTAAACCAGCCACCGGTCAAGTAAACCGGCAAGAGGGGACTTTCTTGCATGATCGGTTCCTGAGGTCTGAGAAGGAGGAGAAAACAAATGAGTGCGGCACTGCGCATTCTGATTGTTGAAGACCTGTCGACGGACGCGGAACTCTGCGAGAGAGAGATCCAGAAAATCTTTCCACATTCCGTCTTTCGGTGCGTTGAGACACGGGAAGATTACCTGGCGGAACTGGACTCCTTTCAACCGGATATGATCCTGTCGGATTATAAAATGCCCAGCTTCGACGGGATGACAGCGCTGAAACTGGCGTTGGAGCGTGTCCCGGAGACGCCTTTCATCATCATCACCGGCTCCATGAACGAAGAAACAGCAGTGGACTGCATGAAGGCCGGCGCCTGGGACTATGTCATCAAGGAGCACATGAAAAGATTGGGTCCCGCCGTGATCACCTCACTCAAGCGAAAGGACACCCTTCAGGAAAACAGGAGGTCGGAAGAAAAACGAAGAGAAAGCGAATCGCTCTTCCGGAAGTTGTTCGAGGACCATGCCGCCGTAAAGCTGATAATCGATCCGGACAATGGAAACATCATGGACGCCAATACAGCGGCTACCAAATATTATGGATGGTCGATTGAACGGATCAAGCGGATGAATATTTCAGAGATCAACACGGTTTCACCCGAGGAACTTCTACAGGCAATGAGACAGGTCCAAAGCAAAAAAAATTTTCGCTTCGAGTTCCGTCACAGGAAAGCTGACGGAGCGATCCGAGACGTAGAGGTGTTCAGCAGTGGAATCACGGTTGGTGGAAAGATTGTTCTTCATTCCGTTGTTCATGACATCACCGACCGCAAGCATGCGGAAAAAGCCCTTTCTTTAAGCGAAGCCAAATACCGCGCGATCTTTGAAAACGCTATCGAAGGTATTTATCAGTCAACAACTGACGGAAAATATATCTCTGTTAATCCCGCATTTTCAAAAATTCTGGGATACAAGACACCGGAAGAATTGATCGGCTCCATTATTGATATTGCCTCACAGGTTTATGTAAACCCTGAGGACCGATTGAAGTTATTAGACCTATTAAGTGTCAATGATCTTGTCGAAGAGTTTGAATTCCGAGCATATCGAAAAGATGGATCCATGATATGGCTCCTTGCAAATGCCAGAGCCGTTCGTAATGAAGATGGCAGCATCGATTACTTTGAAGGAAGGGTTCAAGATATTACCCAGAGAAAGGGGGTCGAGGAAAAGCTCCAGAACACCCTTGACAGTCTCAGAAGGGCGGTTGGAGTAACCATTCAAGTGATGATGTCCACCGTGGGGAAAAGAGATCCCTATACGGCCAGCCATCAGATGCGATCTGCCGAACTCGCACGGGCCATTGCCTCGGAGATGGGCCTCCCCGCGGAGAAAATAGAGGGCGTTCGGATTGCGGGTATTATTCATGATATCGGAAAGATATCCATCCCGGCCGAAATATTGTCCAAAGCGGCAAAGCTGACAGCCGTCGAGTTTTCGTTTGTGAAGGAACACGCCTGGATCGGATACGAAATTCTTAAAGATGTCGAATCTCCCTGGCCACTGGCGGAGATTGTCTACCAGCATCATGAGCGGATGGATGGTTCGGGATATCCAAGAAATCTCAAGGGAGATGAAATTCTTATGGAGGCCCGCATCCTGGCAGTGACCGATGTAGTGGAATCCATGGCCTCCCACAGGCCCTATCGTCCAGCCCTGGGAATTGATGCGGCCCTTGGAGAAATCGAGAAGAACAAAGGCACCCTGTACGATGCTTCTGTCGTGGATACCTGTCTGAGATTATTCCGGGAAAATGGATTTCAGTTCAAGGCGGCCTGATTTCATTGACCGGGATATCTGTAATTGTCCTATCTACCCAATACAGACTTCCGGGCCTGCTCGGATTTGGCCCTGTAAAGGGCAATTTTCGCGGTCCGCAAAAGATCGTCCATCAAAGTGTTCCGGCGGATTGAAAAGGAATGTCTTGGGGCTGCGCAAAGAGCATGGATAAAATATCGAGATGTGGAGTGCTTATATTGGAATGGGCCTCCTGAAGAGGGCGGATCGATATATACAAAGATTGACAAAATATGTAAGAATAGACACACAAAAAAGAGAATTGAAGAATTGTAGCGGTTCCTTGATTGCACACACACAAGGGTGCCCAAATTGATACAGCCGATCATTGCGCTCCGGCTGATTTTTTCATGAACGCCGCAGGAGCATGAAGAACAATGAGCACGGTCAAACACACCGCATCGTTTGAAATTCGCCAGCCTGCTAAGGAGCTGTTTCCTTTATTCAGCGCGGAGGGAGAAAAGCTGTGGGCGCCAGGTTGGAATTACGAGAACATCATGGGAGGCACGGATCTGCATGAAGATTATGTTTTCATGACAAGGAGCCATGATCATGCTGCATCGGATGCCGTTTGGATGGTCAAGAGGTATGAACCTGAAGATTATTTGGTGCAGTACTACAAGGTGGAGCCCGGCGAAAAGGTCGGAGTGATTGAAGTCAGGTGTTTCGAACTGAATGAGTCCCGGACCAGGGTGCAGGTAACCTACGAATACATAGGGTTGTCGGTGGCGGGTAACAGGTTTGTTTCAAGCTTTTCCTCGTCCCGATACAACGCCTTCATAGCCGAGTGGAAAACGCTGCTGGCGAAGTATTTTGATAGAAAGCGCTGAAAACGCCATCAACCCCCTCCAGGCTTCGCTTCGCCGGGTTTTTGGCACGATAAATTGCATAAATGCAATTTTCTCCCCCCAAAACGGCGGCTCACCCGGCGGGAAAGGGTAGACCCTGTTGGATGTCACCGGGAATCCCCCTGTGATTCTCCGGGAAGGGTTTATTTCTCCTGACCGGATGTGGCGCATTCCCGGGAAAAGAGGATGAGGTTCCCGTCCTCGCCGAGGGCGATGAGCTTGTCCTTATTCTCGATGACATAGGATGCCGAAGGGTTGTAGATCATCCGACCCGTTTCTTTTTTCACCGCCACGATGATGAGCCCGTACTTGCTGCGGATTCCCGATTCCCCTAACAGCGTACCCTGGAGAGGGGAATTCTCCCCGATGTCCACTTCCTCCATCCGGAGTTCGAGGCTCTGCCGTTTCGTCGTAATTTCGATGAAATCCAGCATGGCCGGCCGGAGGATGGCCATGGCCATCTTCATGCCGCCCTCGGTGTAGGGAGACATGACCCGATCCGCTCCCGCCTTGAGGAGCCTCCGCTCCGAAATGTCGTCCACCGACCGCGAGAGGATGAAAATCCGGGGATTCAGTTCCTTGGCGGCCAGGATGACATAGAGGTTTTCCGCATCCGTGGGGAGGACGCAGACGATCCCCCGGGCCCTTTCGATCCCGGCGGCCAGGAGAAACCGGTCTTCCGTGGCGCTTCCCCGAATGTACATGAGGCCCTCGTCCTCGATTTTTTCAATGACTTCCTGGCTTCTCTCTATGACGATGAAAGGAACTTTCTCCCGGGCCAGCTCCCTGCCGATGAGGTACCCGATCCTCCCAAAGCCGCAGATGATGTAATGATCTTTTAACGAGTTGATTTTCTTTTCCAATTTACCCCTCCCGAGGACTTTCTTGAGTCGGCCCTCCACGAGGTTTTCCATGACCAGTGTGACCGAATAGGCCATGGCACCCACACCGAAGACAACAAGGAAAATCGTGAACAGGCGGCCTGAAAGGCTTATCGGATGGAAATCCCCGTACCCCACGGTAGCGATGGTGATGATGGTCGTGTAGAAGGAATCGAGGAACGACCACCCCTCGATAAGATGATAGCCGAGGGTTCCGGTGACGAAAATGAGAAACAGGATGATGACGGATAGGCGTATTTTATAAGTCACCGTGCCCGGGATACCCTCTTTCTTTCTCTATGGGAACGCCATCGTATCGATGGTGTATTCAACAAAGATGAATTCTTGTCTCACTCTTCAAGTGCAGATCATAGAGCTTGGAATATGACAGGCTTCTTTGCAGACGTAAAAATTGACGTCTCTGAGTATGGCAAACAAAAAAAAATACGAAAAATTAGAGTGCTTTGAAGATAAGATGATTAAAGATAGCACATTTTGCCTTGGGAATCCCCCCCGCTCTCCCTTACTCCGGCATGTTTCTTATCCTGGTTGATGCGATCCCTGCGCCAGGATGTCCGTCAGCTTTTTGAACTTCCTCAGCACGGGTTTCTCGTACTTCGCCTTCTTCGTTTCTTTCCTGTCTTCCTTCTTCATGGCCCCCTCTTTTTTATTGAATCTGGACTCGATATTACCTGCATCCTATATCACTAAAGGTTTGAGAGTCATCTTTTCATTTATTTTCCTGTCTCTTTATGCGTTAAATTTAAAAGAATGCAATGTTGATGTCAATTTCAAAAAAATCGGTGTTTCAATGATCTGCTCCCGTTATTTAATAAACCCAATTTTCCTGTTCCCCTGCGGTGATTTTACGGCGGGTGTTTTTCTTGATTTCCCTCACTGAAGACTCCGTGCCCTCCTGGGTTTCAGGTGTCATTCGCTTCCCCTTTCTTCGGATGATCTTAACCTGAAACCGTCTCTTGGCTAAATCCTGCATTTGTCCACTTTCCTTTGAACCGCTGTATCCAATGACTTGCCCCCCCAAATCGGTTAAGATTCTAAATCAGATATCAGGCATCATTCCGGATCATATTGAGGGGGCGGATCATCGATTATCATTGACATACAACCACTCTTACTGTATTTCCCTCGCGAAAAGCACATTCGTATCGACAACTGACCACGCTGCATTCTGCATTTACTTCCATGTTCCCGGATCGACTTCATACTTATGTGCCTGAAATATCAGTTTACAAAGCGAGGAAAAGACAACGTATGGATGCGATCAGACCGATGGGTGAGAGCTATGGCTACATCCGTCTCGCCCTCCCGCTTATGTCGAAATACAACATACCCGTAACCCCTCCCAACTACACTGTGTGGTATCGATATGTCTCCGGTGCGGACCCGAAACTTGCGAAAGCCATCGATGCGCTGCGCGAAAAAGAAGGCCTGTTCTCAGATGAGACGAATGAAGACCTTTACAGACGCTTCTGCGCGGACACGGATGAGAGTAAGTTGAGGAAGCTCCGCGACGATTTGCGCCACATTCTGGTTACCATTCTGAAGGAAGTTACTGAGCTGACCGGTCAGTCTGAAGAGTATGAGTCCTTTGTCACCCGCTCCATAGATGCATTGACGGGAGATCCATCCGTTGAAGAGATCCGGGCAATGATCTCTCAGATCATAGAAAAGACGAAAACCCTGGGAAGGTTTGGAAAACGAGTGAGCTTCAAACTCAATGAGACAAAAAAGGCGCTGCAGACGCTACGGGAGGATTTTGAGCGGGTAAAGACAGAGGCTTCCGTTGATTTTCTCACCAGCGTGGCCAATAGAAAGGCCTTTCATGACACACTTATCGAACAGATGAATGAAGCCGCCTCTCAACAAAAAGAGTTGACACTTCTCATTGTCGACATAGACCATTTCAAGAAGTTCAACGATGAACATGGACACCTGATCGGCGATGAGGTTCTGAAGTTGGTAGCAAAGAAGATAAAGGAAATAGTGCGGGGAAGAGACTTTCTCGCCCGTTTCGGTGGAGAGGAATTTGCCGTCATACTGCCGCAAACCCCGCTCAAGGGCGCACAGGTCGTGGCTGAGAGCATCAACAAGCTTTTCGCCAAGACAGTTCTCAAGGCCGTGAATGCATCAACACCATTGAGTAAAGTAACCGTATCCGTAGGGGTGGCTCTTTACCGTCCCGGCGAACTGCCGGATACCTTTATCAACCGTGCTGACCGGGCGCTCTACCGGGCCAAACAAACCGGGAGAAATCGTGTAATGACGGAGCAGGACATTTAAAAAGCAGAGAGATTGAGCGGCAAAACTGACCTCCCCCCCTACAAAACCAGTCCAGATTCTAAGTTAGTTTCGAGGTATAATTCTGGATCATTTCAAGGAGGCAGGGCTAGGTGACCTGCCCCCCAAAATCTGGTCCAGAATTTAAGCTAGTTTTGAGGCATAATTCTGGATTACATTGAGGAGGCAGATCAAACCTTCGCCGGAAACCAGTTCAAATATGGCGAGTCGTCCGTAGTGGTCAACCGGGATCCAGCGGATGAGCAAGAGTATTCCTTCTCGGACGAAACCCTCCATTTTTTGCTTCATTAGGATGAATGGGTTCAGATCATCTTTCCAGGCACTGGGATCATGAAGAACAACCCGATTCTCCGGTGGAACATCGACTGCAACGATGCCGGCTGGTCCTGTGACCACGGGATCGCCAGGGTCTGGGTCCGGATCACTGTGGGACTTGTGGTCCATACCTTCGTCGTTTACATGAACCCGCTCGGGATGTCGGAAGGGTATCCCTCCAGTCCCCCGGGTTTCACAGCAGAGACCGTGGGAAAGGGAGTTATCGAGATCGATCTGAGGGAACGTTTTTCTGAGGACGAGGTTTTCTCAAACATCTACATCGATCTGTCAAACCAGGACACGGACGGGGATCTCCTTATAGGGACCATCGGCATTCTGACACTCTGCCCGAAGTAGGAAAAAGCTGGTCCATCTTTTTGCATACCAGAGAATATTTCATACTGTTCTTGCAGTCAGGCAGTCGTTCATTTCGATGGATATCAACCCTTTCAGATGCAACGATAAAATTTTGTTGACTTTTTGATCGTCTTGCCTCGAAATAAAAAACCTATCGGCAAATTGTCATCAACAGGTCAAGAGCTGATCCCCGGTTCTTTTAAAGGTATTTGTCTGGACCGGCCATGGAGTGGTCTGATGTCAAGATAGAAAATAGGGATGGGAGGAAGGAGAACATGAAGAAGGATCGTTCAAGGTCTTTCGGTATCGGGGGGACTTCATGTCAAAAGGTTTCGTGCCGGTTTCTCTCACGGGTGTCGGGATTGAGATGGCGCCGCATCGATCTGATTGTCCTTGCCGCACGCATCTTTTTGATCTTCAGTCTTGTCGTTTCGACCGGTCCGGCGATGGCCGCCACGGAGGGATCCCTCAACAATTTCTTTGGCGACGGGGCGGGAACATCGACCACAGGAGGCTCGGACTCCTTTTTTGGCGGGAACGCCGGCCATTTCAACGAGGAAGGGATCTACAACTCCTTTTTCGGTAGATCTGCCGGCTATAAGAACGTGACAGGACATTACAATTCCTTTTTTGGAACAGAATCGGGATACGACAATACAGTTGGAGACGACAACTCCTTTTTTGGTACATTCTCCGGCGACGAAAACACGAGTGGTAATTTCAACTCTTTTTTTGGTGCATCTTCCGGTGGGTCTAGCACCGTCGAGAATTGTAACACCCTCATCGGAAGCCGTTCCGATCTCGACCCGGCAACACATATGCTCACCAACGCCACGGCCATTGGTTACCAAGCTTACGTCTCCCAGTCCAACAGCCTGGTCCTGGGAAGCATCAAAGGGGTGAATTACGCAACAGACAATGTGAACGTAGGCATCGGGATATCCGCCCCGGCGAGGCAGCTCCATCTCAAGGGGGACAACGCCGTCTTCCGCATGGACCGCAGCACCGACACCTCCGCCTTCATGATCGTGCGAACCAATCTCGCCGGCACGGCCGTCCTGAAGACCTTCGTCGTGGGGACCAATGCCTCCGGGTCGAACGACGGGGAGTTCGTCATCAACGACTTGGGGAATGCGGTCGGGGGTCCCGGTAACCGTCGGATGACGATTGACAACTCCGGGGATGCGGAGTTCACGGGGTCGGTGACTGCGACGGGATTTTACCCTTCGAGTTCGATCGCCTTGAAGACCAACGTCCGGACATATGGGAACGCCCTGGAGACGGTGAAGCGTCTCCGTGGGGTGCGGTTCGATTGGAAGGGATCAGGGAAGCCGTCGGTGGGTCTCATCGCGGAGGAAGTGGAGGAAGTGGTTCCGGAGATTGTGGCTCATGAGGGAAAGACTGGTACAGCGGCCGGCCTGAATTACGACAGCCTTGTCGGGGTGCTCGTGGAGGCCGTCAAGGAACAGCAGGCGGAACTGGCCGGCTTGAGGGCAGAGGTACAGCAGCTAAAGGCTCTCTTGCAAGGAAAGTAGTGCTGTTGCAACTTGGCCCCGAAAACCTGCATTTTCTCCGGGTGCCGGCGATCCATTCATTGAGGCAACGGGAGTCGGTCGATAGGATTCAATGATCCCCGCACCCGGAACCTGTTGACTCGGCAGTTGAAAGCAAGCATTCATCGCAAAGTACTGAATAAGCCCTATACAAACCTACAGGCCCTTTCGGAATTGGCCCTGTAAAAGTCAAATTTCGCGGTCTGCAAAGACCCATCCACAGAAGTTTTCCGGCGGGTCGAAAAAGTATCCTTTCCAAACGCCTATCATCACAAGTCATTTCAGGAACGCCGCAAACGCCCTGATGTCAAGGTTCGATTCGAACCTCCGGCATTTGGATTCGTAGAACCTTGAGGGTGTTTTAAGCAACAGACCATGGTAAGGCATTGGAAAGGAAGATCATGTACTTAAGTGGTTTTCAATTTCCGATGCCTTACCTATTTTTTGGTCATTTTCGGAGCAACCGGTCAAAATTTGGTCACTGAATTTGACCATGTTTTACTATGATTTTTTGAATCACTGAAATGCATTTAAATAACTGCTCATTAATTTGCATAAAGAAATATGTATTTTTAAATATGATACGATATTCTTTTGATAATTCTTGTTATTTTTTACTCTCCTTTCCTTTGTCATTCACCACTTCTCTTATCACTATCACTTGAACGCTCCCCTTTTTCTATTCTAATTATTTCAGATGCTATGTTATAGCTATCTTCTAGGCCGGAAAAATAAAGTGACAATTTTATTCTTAATGCATTTCGCATAAACTCATTATCAATTGACGCACATAGTTTAAGTGACTCTTCTAGTTTTTTATCTTGACGAAGCTTGTCAAAAAAATCTGACATAAGCTGTCTCGCCTTATTTGATTGTATAAAAAATAAGGCAGATACCGCATCAATAATTGTTCCTGCAATTATACCTATGTAACCAGTCTTGTCAGTATAGGTAAATATTGATGTTGCAATAATAAGAAAGCCTGTAGCTGCGAATACTAAACTGAACCAAAAACTAATACGTGATTGATTAATGCTTTGCTGATGATATTCTGAAAATCTGTTTTCATCATATGCTAATGTCTGCATAACTGATGGAGTCAATCTAATGCTTTTGTTATTACTATTTAACATTTCGACTATACCATCGTTTTTATCTCTTTTCTCCGATCTTATATCAAATATACCTTTCTTCCATGCTATGTAAAAAGTCATTGTTATCAAGACAAGGGTAATTAACGGTAGAATTACTTCTTTTACTATATATGATATTTCTTTAATATCTATAGACATAGCCATCTCCTACAACATTGTTATTTTGATTATATGCATGTAATATAAATATATATTTTCACTACTCGCCATATCTAGGGGGCTCTACCTTTCACAATATCGTAAATAACGTAGCCTATTACCTCACGGACCAACAATCCCACTGTCCGGATCCGGGACCAGGTGATAGGATTCCTGGATCCCGGAAACAACGATTCTCTGATATTCAGAGATAGACTAACTGGCCGGGAAGTGCCCAACTTTTGCACATTAAATTTCCTAAATATTTTTTCGTCTCTGTGCTCATGACCTTTGCTTTTATCTTTTATAATATCTAACAGATATCAATTTTGTTTCTAAGTTACATGGAAAGTATGGATTTTGAGGTATCTTAATTCGTTGAAGCCATGCATGACCTCTGTTTTCAATACCTTCTTCTTTCTTTTCATAAAATTCATGAAAGTTTTTCGGTATATTTCTGAATTGTTCATTTGTAATTGGTACGTCGAATAATGATGGTTCTAATGCCCAGTCATACACAATAAATGCTATCTTATGGTCTTCTATGTTATTTTCATGTTTTACCCTAATATGAAAATCTCTTGTTGAATGAGGACTAATTGAATGAAATGAAAAAGTTGAACACCCATTTGATAGAACATATCCCACTAATATGAAAGGTATATTAGGGTCTTCTTTCACTTCAGCTGGCATAATATCAATAATATCTGGATTAACGTTTATATCGTTTATGCAAACACTCACACTAACGTCATAT
The DNA here is from genome assembly GCA_002441265.1 of Syntrophaceae bacterium UBA6252. Lineage (GTDB taxonomy): Bacteria > Desulfobacterota > Syntrophia > Syntrophales > UBA6807 > UBA6807. Next base: position 5,820 of record DJVQ01000056.1, on the reverse strand, counting down.
ATTGCATAATCTTTATTGTTCGTAATTTTTAATACCAAATCCTTATTTGTTCTTTGTCTGACGTTTATCTCTGATGGCGATGCATATACCTCATATCTCTGACTCTCACATATTGGAATTAAAACAAGGACACCATTTATTGTTATTAGAACTATTGATAAACATAGCAACACTGCTCTTAAAATAGGATTGTTTTTTATCCGGTTCTTGTATGCAGTATAATATTTATCTAATATTTGTATAACTATACCTATTGTTATTAGAGATATGTAAATAATTTGCATTGTATCCATCTGTTTAATCCGAAACAATATAGCTAAAACTAATTTTTACAATATATTGTAATATTGTAAAATATCTACGTATTATCTATTTTGAATACTTAATATCTACAATGCCATCTTTCTTAATTCTCGTAGCAATCAAATTCCCTGTAAATCCCTCTGTCCGCTATCTCCTGCCATACGGGAGGTAATTTATCCCGAAGCCCTACAATTCCGTTGTCCGGATCCGGCGGAAGGTAATGGCTTACTGAAGCTTAATACTTCTATGATCTCACCCATTTTTTAATGCGTCCCCTTCCAATTGAATTGGATATTTCCTTATAAAGACTTTTTTCAAAAATATTTGCTGAATCTTTATACTTATATAATGCACTTGCAACGATGTTACGCGCATCTATGGCACCCATTCTTTTAAGATGATTCAATGTATATATATGTGCATAAACCTCTGCTTCAACAAGTCGTACTGTGGGAATTTCTAAAAAAGAAAAGTTGATTTCCTTTTGCATGTCCTCTACATGGCCTAGTTCGTGAAGTAGGGCGCACAGTTGCAACATGGAATTCACATCCGTTTGAGGAAATTTCTCATATGGCAATAATATTACATTAACTATTGCCAAACCATTTCTGTAGCAAATATTAGCGCCACGCATATTACATGATGATTTTGTACCCATTCCTTCAGGATATTGAAGACCTTTTATAGAGAAGCGAATGGGTTCAAAAGTTCCTTTTCCAATTGCTATCAGCTTTTCCTTTTCGTCTTTATGGTATATTTCATCAGATACAAAATGAATTGAATCTACTTCGAGCCCATTTCTAGATATTAATAATTCTTCAAGCAATTTTTTGTGATAGGACATAATCATGAACCCTTGAGATATGCTGCTGAACACTTTGCTATGCGAAGTAGTTACTTAATGCTTATCTTTCAAGATCACTTCCCCTGTCTCCTTCCGCGCAAAACAAACACCTATCCCGAAGTTTCCTTCTTTGGCAGTCGCCAGGGCTTTTTCATCAACGATGAAGGAGAAAGGATCGTGAGAATCGTATTCTTTTGGTATGAGAGATCTGATCTTCTCTTGAATCTTTGACAGTAAATCATCACTTGAAATCGGCATTAATGTCTGTTGAGAATGATTTTAGATAAAGAGATTACAAACGGCCACGGATTTATCCTTTTTAGAGGCACGGGAATGCCCTAACATTCCAATATCACATTAATCCGTTGATCTGAGACATAGCCATAAATCATCTTTGGATAGCGTAAGTTCCTTCAGTATCTCAGCCATCCGTTGAGTGTGTGTTCTTTGAGGAACGTATAGATGACCTTCCTTCCCAGGTACTTTCTTGAGGATTTTTTCACGTACTAACATCTTTAAAATTTTATCGCTCGAACGTTTGAGGTTTGCACTATCCAGTCCTCTTAGCAAAGCCTCTTCCTTTCTTCCTGCCCCTGGTTGAAAGAAGGTCTTTTTTATAATAGTAACAAACACTTTTTGCTCCGAACTTAATTTTGCTTGTTTGATTCTAGTAACCGTGTTTACTCGAACATATTCACCAATATCATTATTTGACATCCATTCTGGTAGACCCGCTGCCTCAGATACACCATCAACTATACCGATCACGCAATCATATATTCGTACATTGCTCGGATTTGCTTCAGTTATTATTAACTCGTTAATAATTGTATTAGATATGTCTATACCACTTAGAGTACTCCTAGTAAGATCAAAAGACGATATATGAGATCCTGAGAGATGAATACCATCAAAGGCAAATGACCCATCGTGTGCGGACAGTATGCTACATATCAAGTCACCACCAAGTACACCATTCGATCCAGAGCAGGCACGCCGTAGGAAACGAATGAAACCAGTTAAGTCAGCCGATAAAGAGATTTCCTGTGTTAGTACTCGTATTCCGAACGGACGCAGAGGATTAAACCATGTTTCTGATAATGCTGATTCATTCTGGCTATATATATCTCGACAAATATCTTCAGCTCTCAAACCATCTAAAAAATAATAGTCAACGAACTGGCGATCGGAAGACTGAGCTTCTACCCGTCCTAGCAAAGGAAGTCTCTGAAGAATGACTGCGGATTCATCATTTGGTTGAATGCTAGTAACCTTTTTAAATACATCATTGATTTCCTGTGTTGTGATTGGCCCAACATCTCTCGCTTTCATACGGGTCAGACGAGCTAAGCCTACAAGGACATCTTGGATTACAGTAGCATCCAGAATCGATTTTATGTTTGCTTCCCTTGTGCATATAGCATGAAGTGCCGAATTCCAAAACCTCACCTCACCAGTCTCATTCGTAACTAAATCCTGTAAAACGTCCGGTTCTAAATCTGCCAATATTTGACATATCAGTGGACGCTTTGGAAGCCACTCTGGTACCTCCACAATACTTTTTAAGCGTATCATGTATTGCTGAATCTCAGATTCCGTAAATTCCTGCGAACACCTCAATACATATGTTCCATTCTGTTTCAATCCTAGACACTTAAACATTTCATCTTGTGAATTAAAGTAGTGCTCACGCCCTGTTATTAAAATCCCGCAATTTACACGCTGCAATAAATCACTTACGGCAGAAAGAGATTGTCTGCGTATATTTTGCAGCACTACAGGATCGTTGCTCCAAGTCTGTGATGCGATCTCATCAAAACCATCAATAAGTAATATGATTCGCTTATCTCTTATGAGCCGTAACGTTGATTCACCTATCTCAGATGTTCCAAGATCATCAAAATGCCGTCTTAATAATTCGTGACCTCTTCGCACACCCCAATTTTCCCTTAGATCAATTGAAATGGGAAATTTCCAATGCTCGATAGCATCTTTGTGTAGTCCAAAAAATACTTCTTGTATGCAACGACTCTTCCCTGTCCCATAGTCTCCCAAGAGTATAATTTTTTCTCCTCGCATCAAAAGTGCGGAAATATCCTGGACGGAATAAGAGGATTTTCCATCTATGCTTAAGTACTTAACGCTTATATATTCTGAGCTATCACGTTTTCCCGATTTCCTATCAATCGCACTTCCAAAGGGCAGATTTGATCTCAACTTGAAATATTGCTCGTATCCGAGCAGTAAACCACGCAATTCATCAACAGACATTACATTTACGTTGTCATTTGCACCAGTGATTCGCATCGTCTCAGTTGGGTGATTGCACACAAAGTAACACTCTGCATAGATCTTCTGACTAAATAGATAGGGCCTTGCTACTGAAACTTTGGCCAAGTCGTTTCGTAATTTATAAAGTTCATTTTCCTTCGAGATCTCAATGATTACCCAGTAGTCAGGACGTTTTCTAATAACACAGTCAAAGCGTACGCCGTTAATAATCTCTGGCTTTGCTTCAGCTATCCAATTACATGAAGCCAACTCCCTTACATGATTTTCTAGCTCTTTCCAGTCCATTTTAAGTCCCTCTGAATATAAGTTAGAATGTTCATACAATTTAAGGAAAATTCTTAAATTTCTCTTGACCTATCTAGACAAATATGTATTTGTGTTTCACTTCACCAATAATACTCATGATCCTTAATACAATCAGATCTACCATGTGACGAGATATTACATATACAGACATACCGTTACATCATACTAAGCGCCAGGATAATCCAAGTAACCTTATTATATTAATAAAATATATACTTAGACTAAGTAATAAGAAAAGAGATATCGAAGTACCCTGGACCATCTTTGCCCCCCGGCAAGGAACTTCAGTTTGTGAGTAGTTTATTCAGAAATCCAGATTGTTCCTAGTGATTCCCTCCCCTCATTCAATCTTGTACTCATGTCCTACCCAAATGACCCTACCGATCAGCCGGAATTGTTCCATGTCCACTTCCATCGGATCCGGGATTTCCGCCTTGTTATCAGATATGGCAATTATCTTTGACCCCTTTTTGACCAGCCGCTTCACCTTCATCAAGTCCCCTTCCGTGAAGGCATAAATTTGACCGTCGATAATGTCCCTCAGTTCCTTCTTCGACATGTCCACAAGAACCAGGTCCCCGTCTCCGATGCTTGGAAGCATCGAATTCCCCCTGACGGTGAACAAGCCGCACTGGTTCGGCTGACATCGCTTTTTCAGCCACGTTGTCTTGAAGGCATACTGTTGTTCAACATCCTGGGAAAGGACATAAGCGCCCGGACCACCCGAAGGTTGAGCATAGTACTTTGAAACAAAATTGAAATCTTCCAGGCAGGGGCAAGGATAGGGAGGAAGTATCTTCATTTCTGGTGAATCTCCTCCCCACAAAAGCCAATCAACAGATACTTTAAATTTTTCTGCAAACTTGATTACAAGATTCGGAGGCATTTCACCTTTGTTTTTGAAATTCGACAAAGCCTGTGGAGATATTTCAAGAACTCCGGCAAGTTCCGAATAAGTCGAGAACCCCCCTACTTTCTTCATTCTCTCAACTAAAACTGAATAAGATAAAGTCATGGTGAAATTTTTTATTGACAACCTTTCATCTAAGGTTTATTTACGGTCTTAATGAAGGTAAATAAATTAACACCGCAGGTTTAATATGCCTAAATACCGGCGCAATTGCAACAGGAATCTCCTGAAAGCCTTGATTAAATACAACGGCTTGACTCTTGAGACCCTTGGACAAAAATGCAGTCCACCGGTCAGTAAAGTCGCAATATGGAAAGTCCTAAACGGTAAACTCTCTCCTGAACGTCTCATCATACAGATTTCAGAAATCTTCCATATCCCCCACCCCATTCTTTTTCCTTTCGTCCAAGTACAGGATGACACACTGAAAAAACAATCTAAATCAACCGCTGTTGAGGTCTCTTGATGAACATTCACGAGCTTGTCACGGAGCTTGTCAACAAACACGGCCAGGGGACCCTGGCGGACATGATCCAGGTGGATCACGCCGCCATGTCACGCTGGCGCTCCGGACAGGGGGCCATCAACATTTCCGCCGTTGAAAAGCTCTTCGAAATAGCCGGGGTGGAGATCGTCACAAGATCGGAAATCGATGGATTCGAAAAGACCATTTCCTTCATCGCCGATCTCTGGAACCGCGAGAGGACCAAGCGGAAGGAGAAGCACGGATCATGAACCTTTTCCGCTCTTCTCTCAATCTCCCCATCGTCCGGCCTTACCAAAGCCCCCAATCCGCCCGGCTCCGAGGCGGGTCCAT
>DJVQ01000056.1:0-211 GCA_002441265.1 Syntrophaceae bacterium UBA6252 | reverse complement strand
ACGAGGCAAACGTCCTCCTGATGTCGGCGGCTCCGGAACTTCTGCAAGCTCTCATCATAGCACGCGACATCGTAATTGAAACAATCGAAGCGATCGGTCCCTGCGATCATTCCGTAAATATCTGTTGCTGTGGATACAGGTCAGACCTTGAAGACATCAATGCCGCCATAGCCAAGGCAACAGGGGTGAAATAGGCAAACGATGATCACCT
>DJVQ01000058.1:46644-60059 GCA_002441265.1 Syntrophaceae bacterium UBA6252 | reverse complement strand
TTGCCGTTCGAAAAAGTGTTGAATTTGCCTTTTTACGAGTTCATCAATCATGAATATGTTGAATCTGAACCTCCTGCGGATATTTCACACGGTGGCGCGCCTCCAGAGTTTCACCCGGGCCGCGGAAGCCCTTTTCCTGACCCAGCCGGGAATCAGCAAGCACGTAAAAACCCTGGAAGACTATTATGGAACCCGCCTGTTCGACCGGCTGGGGAAAAAAGTGGTCCTCACGCAGGCGGGGGAAACCCTGTTTCCGACCATTGACCGGATATTCCATCTCCTCGACCGGTCGGAAAAGGAAATCGACGATCTGAAAGGGATGAGATCGGGGGACTTGAGGCTCGGCGCCAGCGTCACCATCGGCATCTATTTCCTGCCCGGCATCCTGCGCGAATTCCAGAAGCTTCATCCCGGCATCCGGGTGTCCCTGGACATCGATCTCAACCGGCAGATCGTGGAAAAGATTCTGGACAACGCCGTGGACATCGGCCTGCTCGGCGCCCCCGAAACGGACGAGCGATTGACGGTCACCCCTTTCTTCAAGGACGAACTGGTCGTGATCGTGCCCGTCGACCGGGCCTGGGCCGCCAGGGACACGATCCGGCCCCTCGACCTTCTCGGCGAACGGTTCATCTTCTCCCAGCAGGGTTCCGGGACCAGGAGCATCGTCGAGGAGCGCCTGCGGCAGGCGGGCGTCGTCCTGACGAACACGATCGAGTTCGGCCACACGGAAGCGGTCAAGAAGGCCGTGGAAGCGGGTCTCGGCGTTTCGATCCTGTCCCGGTCGACGATCGCGAATGAAGAAAAACTGGGATCGATCCGATCGATTTCCCTGTCGGAAGTCGATCTTTGCCGCAATTTCTATTTTGCCTGTCGAAAGGACAAGTACCTGACCCGCCTTGTCCGGACATTCCTTCAATTCATCGTTTACAGATCCGGCGATCCGTGACGGTCCCGAAGCCGGACGGCCCCCCGGGCGCAGCGGGACGATGCGCTGCCGGACGCCCATGCGGCCGTCCCGACGTCCTTTTCTTCGACGACGGATTCTGCTAAGAAATTTCAGGGGCAGACGGCGGCGGTCGCACGATCTTCCAAAAAAACATTGCATTCGGACCGTGAAGCGGTACCATGCCCTATCAACCTCAAGGGAGGAGAAACCATGATGAAGCGAATCGGTCTCGTTGGTCTTGCCTGTTGTGCGTTTCTGGTTTTCGGCGGCTGCGGCGGAAGCTCGGACAAGGCCGGCACAGGGGGGTACAAGGCCCAGCTGAAGCTCGCCTCCCTGACCCCCATGAGCCATACCTACAACCAGGGGGCGCTGAAATTCGCGGACCTCGTCAAGGAGCGAAGCAACGGCCGGATCCAGGTGACCGTGTACCCCGACGGACAGCTCGGCAAGGGGGAACGGGAGCTGCTCGAAGCCGTGCAGCAGGGAACCATCGATGTCTATGTCGGCTCGACGGGACCCATCGGCGGATTCAATCCCGCCATCGGGATTCTGGACATCCCGTTCCTCTTCAACGATTACGGACACGTGGACAAGGTCCTCGACGGTCCCGTGGGACAGCAGCTTCTGGACGACCTGGAAAAAGCGCAGTTCAAGGCCCTCGCTTTCTGGGAAAACGGGTTCCGCAACCTGACCAATTCACGGCGGCCGGTCAGGGTCCCCGACGACGCCAGGGGCCTGAAGATCCGCACGATGGAGAACAAGGTGCACATGGAGGCCTGGGAGGCGGTGGGCGCCAATCCCGTTCCCATGGCTTTCGGGGAGGTTTACGGGGCGCTCCAGCAGAAGGTCCTCGACGGTCAGGAAAACCCCATCGCCGTCATCTATTCGGTGAAACTCGACGAGGTGCAGCAATACCTGTCCATGACCCAGCACGTGTATTCCCCGGCGGTCCTCATCGTGAGCCTGAAGACATGGCAGTCCATCCCCGGGAAAGACCGGGAGATGCTGCTCGGAACGGCCAGGGAAGTCGCCGGGTACCAGCGCAAGCTGGGAAGGGACATGGAGGAAAAGCAGCTTGCCGAGCTTGCCGGCAGGGGAATGAAGATCGAGAAAAACATCGACAAGGCGGCGTGGCGGTCCGCCATGCAGCCCGTCATCAACCGTGTCGCCGGTGAGTACGGCAAGGAAAAGATCGACGCGATCCTGGGAACGGACTGATGCCCATGGGGGCGCTTTCGAGACTGAACTCGACCCTCATCAAGATTGCCTCGGGGATGACCGCGGCGGCCCTGGCGGTGATCGCCGTGGTCGTCCCATACGAGGTTTTCGGACGCTACGTCCTCGGTGACGTGCATGTCTGGTCGGGCGAGGCGGCCACGTTCGCCCTGGTCTGGGCGTCCATGATGGGAAGCGCCGTCGGGCTGGAGAAGGGGTACCAGGTCAGCCTGAATCTTCTGAAGGACAGACTCCCGGGAATCCCTTCCCTGATCGTGACGGGATGCATGTACGCCGTCATGCTGGCCTTCCTCGGGTGGATGACCTGGTTCGGCATGGATCAGACCATCGTCAACATGCGCCAGTATTCCACGGCCATGGGAATTCCCATGAGCCTGCCCTATCTCGCCCTTCCCGCCGGATTCATGATCATGCTTCTCGTCACCGTCGAGCAGTGCTGGACGTTTTTCCGCCCCCGATCAAAGAGGAACTGAAGTTGCTCGCCCCGTTCCTGATTTCCTTTCTTGTCTTCCTGGCCATGGGCGTCCCCGTCGCCCTCGCCATGGGCGGAGCGGCGCTGGCCTATGCGTTTCTGAGCAGCGGCATCTCCCCCACCCTTCTCGTCCAGACGACCTTCGCCGGCATGGCGTCCTTTCCGCTTCTGGCCATACCCCTTTTCATTCTCGCGGGCAACCTGATGAACGAGGGGGGGATCACCGACGACCTCGTCAACTTTTCCCGACAGCTCGTCGGGCACATCCCGGGGGGCCTGGGACTGACGACCATCGTGGCCTGCGCCATTTTCGCCTCCATCTCCGGATCCGCCGTGGCCACCGCGGTGGCCATCGGGACGGTCATGCTTCCGGCCATGCGCCGGGCGGGCTACGACGACGAGACGTCCTCCGCGCTGACGGCCACCGCCTCCTGCGTGGGCCCGATCATTCCCCCCAGCATTCCCTTCATCATCTACGGGGTGATCGCACAGGTCTCCATCGGCGCGCTGTTCATCGCGGGGATCATCCCCGGGCTTCTGCTCGGCCTGTGTCTCATGATTTACATGTTCATCGTGGCACGCCGCCGGGGGTATCCGAGGGAGCCCCGCGCCCCGATCGGGAGCATTCTCGCGGGGACCGTCCGGGCACTGCCGTCCCTGGCGATGCCGGTGATCATCCTCGGGGGCATCTGGGGCGGCATCTTCACGCCCACGGAGGCGGCGGGCGTCGCCGTCGTGTACGCCTTCATCGTGGGCTTCCTGGTCTACCGCCGCCTGAAACTCAACCGGCTTTTCGCCCTTTTTCTGAAATCGGGAGTGGAGTCCGCCGTGGTGATGCTGCTGCTCGGACTGTCCGAGCCCTTTGCCTGGGTCGTGGCGGTGGAACAGGTGCCGCTGAAGGCCATGGACGCCCTCGCCTCCCTGTCGTCGTCCCCTGTGGTATTCCTCGTTCTCGCGAACGTCTTCCTGCTCCTCGTCGGCATAGCCCTGGAAACGGCGCCCGCCCTCACCATCGTGACGCCCGTCCTCGTGCCCCTGGCGGAAAGGATGGGCATCGATCCCGTGCATTTCGGCGTCATCGTCTGCTTCAACCTGGTGCTGGGCCTCATCACGCCGCCGGTGGGGGGCGTGCTGTTTTCCGTCTGCGGCATTACCGGATTGTCGCTGGAGAGATTGTCCCGCGGCATCTGGATTCCTTTCCTGATCGCCGTTGCGGTGTTGATGGCGGTCACCTTCGTGCCCGCACTGAGCACCTTCCTGCCCCGGCTTCTCCTGTCGCACTGAGGGAGGGAACGGTCCAACGCAAAACACCTGTTGACAGGCAAATCGAACCTGCCATACAGTGGCTGCGCGAAAGCGATGTCTCATCAGGACACCGACTGGGAACTGGGCTGTGACGAACGGAGCGAAGGTGTCGGGATTCGACGGCGACGATGCGGGTTACGGGGCTGACTTACGGGATGAGGCGCAGAGGGGACACGGGGAGGACCGTCTTTTCACCTCGAACTTCGTCCTGGCGACCCTGGCCAACTTCGTCAATGCCTTCAGCGTTCAGATGCTGGTCGCAACGCTCCCCGTTTACGTCGTCACCCAGGGGGGAACCAACGCCGACGCCGGCCTGGTGACCGGCGCCCTCGCATTGACGGCCCTGCTCTTCCGTCCGTTGATGGGCTGGCTGGCCGACAACTGGCGGCGCCGCCCCCTGGTCCTCATCGGCACCTCCTTCTACGGCCTGGCGAGCGTGGTCTACCTCCTGGCCGGTTCGATCCCCCTTCTCATTTTCGGGCGGCTCGTCCAGGGTTTCGGACTGGGCTGCTACACCACCGCCGCCAATGCCTACGTGGCCGACATCGCGCCGATCGGACGGCGTGCCGAGGCCGTGGGATTTTTCGCCGCGGCACTGGATGCCGGTCTCATCATCGGACCGGTGGCCGGATTCATGCTCGTTGGAACGATGGGTTTCCACTGCCTGTTCTATTTCACGGGAGCGCTGTCCGTCGTCGCCCTGTCCGTCTCCTTGCTCACGCGGGAGCGGAAACGGCCGCGGGAAACGGCGCGCCGGGGCTGGTCGCCGCGCACGGACATCGTGTCGGTCGATGCGCTGCCCACCGCCTGGATGGCCCTTTGCATGGGCATCGGCTTCGGGGCGATCAACGCCTTCATCTCCATCTTCGCCCAATCGCACGGCATCGGGAATCCCGGCTTCTTCTTCATGATCCAGGCCGTCGCATTGCTGATTTCCAGGACCTTCGCCGGCCGCATGGCCGACGTGTACGGCCGCGCCGTCGCCATCGTGCCGGGGATTCTTCTCATGGCCGCGGCGCTGGCCATGCTGCCGCTAGCCCACAGCCTGTGGCATTTCGTGATCTCGGCCGTGCTCCTCGGCGTCGGCTTCGGCTCGGCGCAGCCCGCGTCCATGGCGCTCCTCATCGATAGGGTCCGGCCGGAAAAGCGTGGACTCGCCATGAGCACCTATTTCACGGGGATCGACGTGGGCTTCATCATCGGCACCATCCCGATGGGCGTGGTGAGCCAGCACTGGGGTTTCGGTGTCATGTGGCCCGTTTCGGCGGCCTGTACCCTGTTCGCCTTGGCGGGCATCGCGGCGGCCAGCCGCCCCGCGGGCGGAACGACGAGCAGGACGGGGGAAAAAGATGAACCGGAATAGAATGTTTCGTGTCGTTCGTTTGCTGTGGTTTCCCGCATTGCTCGTGTTTCTCGCCGCCTGCACCCTTCCCGTCCGGGCGTCCCGCTGCGACGGGGATTCCCCGTTGCCGATGCCGGAAGGCCTTCCCGACGGGTGCACCCAGGCGCTTCTCGTCACCGGGGAGGGGTTCTGGCTTTTCAGGGAGGACCGGGTGTGCGCCGTGCAGAGACAGGGAGACCGGTGGCTTAGGGCTTTCGGGCCCTTCCCGGCGGCGATCGGCAGAAACGGCTTTGCGCCGCCCGGCGAAAAAAGAGAGGGGGACGGACGGACGCCCTCGGGAACGTACCGGCTGGCGTATGCCTTCGGCTACGCCGAATCGGTCCCCACAAAAATGCCCTACCGTCAGGCCCTCGAGGACGATCTATGGGTCGACGACCCGGACGCCCCCGATTACAACCGGTGGGTCAAGCGCCGGGAGACCTCCGCCGCCTCGTACGAAAGGATGAAACGGGACGACGATCTGTACCGGTACGGCGTCGTCATCGATTACAATACCGATCCGGTTGTCAGGGGCCGCGGCAGCGCGATCTTTCTTCACGTCTGGAGGGGCGAGCGGTCGACCACGGCGGGGTGCGTCGCCGTATCCGAGGCGAATATCCTGAAAATTCTCGCCTGGCTGGACCCGGCGGCAACTCCCGTCATTCTCATCAACCCCGGCGGAAGGTAACCGGGATGGACGCTTTGATCGATCCGTTTCTCATTTTCCGGGGCCGGGATTTGCTTGACCGGCGGAACCTTTTTCTCTTATAGTTTCCGATCTCGACGGAAATTACCCATAAAAGGCAAACTGGAGGAACGATGAAAAGATTCATTACGGCAATGGTTCTGGTTTCGGCCTTCATGCTCTTTTCGGCGGGCGCGGCCCTTGCGGTGTCATCCGTGCCGGACCTGACCGGCAAGTGGAAGTCCAGGAGTTTTGCGCATCACCATGAACTCAAGGGATTTTATTCCCAGCCGGGACCGGACGGGGAATGGGTCGTCAAAAAGCAGGAGGGACGCTTCTTTTACGGCGAACGTACCTACACCCCAAAATACATCAGTTCTTCAAAGGTCACGGAAGGTTTTTCCGGCGTCATCTCCAGAGACGGCATGCACGTCTATATCGTCGATCATGATGCGGACCTCCTCATGGGTGACATATTGCCCGACGGGTCCATCGAACTCATTCTCATGAACGACGGCGACCAGAACGGCCACTCGAGAATCGGTCTGGTCGAAATCGAAAGGGTCAGGTAACCGGCCTTCCCCGGAGGCGGGTCGATCAACCATCCGAAAAAGGTCCGGAGGGTGAACGCCGGCATTCGGCCTTCTTTCTCGACGGGGGCTTTTCCTTCGATCGGCACGGGCCATCTTTCCTTTTTTTTTCAGCAGACGACGCGATCCCGCATTCCGCGGATCGTCGGGGGGCGTATGAAATTACTGGACAAGACGGAATATGGACAGGTTGCCGAACGCGTTCGGTCCGCGGACATGAACACCTTCTTCGCGCTGTCCGTGCTCGAAGGGAAGGTGGACGGAAACGTTTTCGTGGATGAAACGGGGACGCCGTCCTCGATTTACATCCAGCACCCTTACGGAATGTCCCTTCTCTTCGGCGAGATGAAAAACGGGGAATTCAACGGGTGGCTCCGCGCGCATCTGTTGAATTCGGGAAAAACCAGGGACCGTTTCGAATGGCTCCAGGCCTGCCCCGCATCCCTGTACGCCGGGATCGACGATCTGCTGGGCGGCCGGCTGATCAAAAAGAATCCGGATGTGCCCTACGAACAGACGTTTTCGCAGTCGGAGGACAGGGACGTCCTGGAGTACCGGCGGATCAACTTCGTTTTCAACGATGCGAAATACCGCCTGCTGAAGGACGGCCTGAAAAACGACAGGTATGAAATCGTGACGACGACGGAACGGATGTTCAACGAATCGGAAGGGACCGTGATTCCCAGGCGGTTCTGGAACAACGCGGCGGATTTTTTCAGACACGGGACCGGCCGCAGTCTGATCCTGGAGGACGGGTCCGTCGCTTCAACCGCCTTTGCATCCTTCGTGATCGGGAAGAAATTCGAAATCGGCGTCGAAACCGTGAAGCGTTTTCATGGAAAAAACTTCGGCGCGTCGGTCTGTTCCGCGTTGATCGACCACTGCCTGGCAAACGGTTACGAACCCGTCTGGTCATGCCTCTCGGGAAACGCGGGGTCGGTGAAACTGGCCCTGAAGCTCGGCTTCGAGGAAAAAAAACGGGTTCCCTATTATCGCCTGGCAAAATAAGCCCGAGGTTCGACGACGCCGTTCGGGCACCCGTTGCGGTCGCGCCTGAACGGCGGTTCGCATCGCGCCGGCCACCGGGTTTCGAATTCCCCGTTTCCCGTTTCAAGCGTCGATCCGTGATATCCTGTTGACTTATCCGCGGTGATGGGATCATAAGAAGGAATATGAACCGGTCATCGTCGACAGGTTGAAATTCGATGCAACCTTTTTTTGCGGGGGCTGTCATGAACCGCTGATTGAAACCCTGTTTCTGAAAGGAAACGGGGTTTTCCGTTTGATCGGCCCGCGGGAAGCCGGTCAGGAAGAGGAGCACGGTCATGGAAGAGGATCATGTCTACCACCAACTCCGAAGGGAGATCGATACGCGCATGCCCGTGGGCATGCCCGCTTCGGAAGATCATTCGGAGATCGATCTTCTGAAACGGTTGTTCACGCCCGAGGAGGCCGCCCTGGCGGTGCACCTGAGCGTCCTCCCCGAACCCCTGAAGAAACTGCACAAGAGGCTGAAAAAAGCCGGCATGGACCTCCCGGAGGAGCGGCTGGAACGGATGCTGGACGGCATGGTCAGGAAAGGCGTCATTTTCGGGGGGAAGATGTTCCCCAAGCCGAAGCATTACAGCCTCGGACAGTTCGCCGTGGGCATGTACGAATTCCAGGTGGACCGGCAGACCCGGGAAATGGCCGAACAGGCGGAGAAATACATGCACGGGACCTTCTACCGCGAATTCTTCCGGAAGGACCGGCCTCTCCAGATGCGAACCATTCCGGTGGCGGCAAGCATCGCACCCGAATACCGGGTCAGCCCTTACGACGATATCCTGGAACTCGTCCGCAGGGCGCCGGATCCGATCGTGGTCGTCGACTGCGTCTGCAAGCAGTCGAAGGACCTGCTGAAGGAACCGTGCAGGCTGTCGGACATCCGGAACAACTGCATGCTGTTCGGAAGCGGTGCGGAGTTCGTCATGGAAAGGGAAGTCCCGTCGGCCCGCAGCGTCACCCGCAAGGAACTTCTTTCGCTTCTCGAGCAGTTCAGGAACGCGGGGCTCGTACTCCAGCCGGCGAACACCCGGGATCCAAGCTATATTTGCGCATGCTGCGGGTGCTGCTGCAACATTCTTCAGGGGTTCAAGAAATTTCCCCGGCCCGCGGAGTATTTCCACTCCAACTATCAGGCGATCGTGGATGTCTCCTCCTGCACCGGCTGCGAAGCCTGCGTGCCCCGCTGCCAGATGGAGGCCCTGTCCGTCGATGCGTCAGGGCGGGCTTCCGTGAATCCCGACAGGTGCATCGGATGCGGAAACTGCATGACGGTCTGTCCCGTGGATGCCGTCAAACTGGCCCCCCTTGCCGGGCGCCGCGTACCACCCCGCTCTCATGAGGCCCTTTACCTGAACATTGCAAGGCAGAAATTCGGGGTTCTGGGCATGCTGAAGATGGCGGCACGGGCCGCCGCGGGGAAGAAAGTCTAGCAACTCCGCTTCGCCCGTTTCATTTGAAGACGTCCTGCGGATGCTTACGGATTTCCGGACGGGAATCAACGGCCTGTCTTGCCGTCTTAGCGGGAATCCTGTAATGGGGATTCATACGGGAACATGGGAAAGCGATCGATGACGGCAAGAATGAAAACGGCCGTTTTGATTCTGAAACGGCACGGGTTCAAAGGGCTCATCCTGGAACTGAAAAAAAGATACTTCGTGAAGCCCCTCCCGGGCTTCCGGGAGATGGAACAGTTCTTTCTCGACAAAACCGGCCTGGAGATCGGCGGACCCAGCTGGTTTTTCAAAGGCCGCTTGCCCGTCTACGATAAGATCAAAACGCTGGACGGCGTGAATTTCTCGACATCGACGATATGGACCGGCGCCATCGATGCCGATCGAGGTTTCGTGGTGGACGGCAGACGGGTCGGCCGGCAGTACATCCTGGATGCCGTCGATCTGTCGCCCATCGGGAAAGACGCCTACGATTTCGTTTTGTCCTGCAACAACATCGAACATATCGCCAACCCGATGAAGGCGATGGAACAATGGCTGTCGGTCCTGAAGAAGGGAGGGGTCCTGGTCGTCGTCGCGCCGAGAAAGGAAGCGAATTTCGACCACAACCGCAAAACCGTGGCGTTCGGCCATCTGCTCGCGGATTACGAGAACAACACGGCGGAAGACGATCTGACGCATCTGGAGGAGATCCTGGCGCTCCACGATCTGGGAAGGGACCTTCACGCGGGCACCATGGAGCAGTTCAGGGAAAGAAGCCTGAGAAACTTCGAAAACAGATGTCTCCATCAGCACGTTTTCGATATGAACGTTCTGAAGGAACTGTTCGGTTACTTCGAGCTTACCGTCATTGAGAGCATGCAGCTCGACGGCGATTACGTCGTGATCGGGCGCAAACGGTGATTCCGGCCGCCGCACGGATGGGAGGGAAACGACCGGAGACGCGCCATAAGAAGCATTTCATTGAAAAGATCCACCGGAAAAAAGATGCGACGTGACCGCCGTTCGAGCCGGGGCAGAACGACATATTACGGACGGCAGGTGCAAAACGATCACATCCATTTACTCACGTACTGTGGATTTTCCAAATCAGTCCACGAACACATCATTTCGATGAACCGGGCTTTAACCTTCCTTAACCTGCCAATGCCGACGCCCCAGCCCTTTGGGGTCCGGCAAATTCAGCCCCACGGTTCGCACGGCCATCGTCCCCCGAAAATGGAGGTCCGGTTGATTGAAGAACTCAAACTGACTGAACTCCAATTCCAAATATGGTACATGTTTCGGGGCAGGCCATGAAAATGTCATCACGGGATCCCAAGGGCAGCGGACCTTTTTGGGGGCAAATTCTCAGGCGAACGAAAGTCATATGGCATCAACAGGTCTTCTGAAACGGATAAAAAATCTTCTAAGGCTTATTTATTCCAAACCGGAGTCTGATTTTATCTTCCCGGCGTTGAAGAACCTCATGGATGTTTATCGCGGGAATGAAGAGATTCTGGCAAGAAAGAAGAAATACAACGACTGCGTTGTGCTGGACGAAAGTGACTCCATACTGATGACCTATGCGGACAGCATATACAGACAGGGAGAGAAACCCCTGTTCACACTTTATAAATTTTTGAAAAAGCATGTGAAAAATGCGACGTCCAGCGTCCACGTCCTCCCGTTTTTTCCAAGCAGCTCGGATGCGGGATATGCGGTAATTGACTATGAGAAAGTGGATCCGGTCCTCGGCACGTGGGATGATCTACGCAGAATATCGAAGGAATATCGACTCATGGTCGATCTTGTTTTGAATCATGTATCAAGCAGGTCCAAGTGGTTTCTGGGGTTCCTGGAGGGCAAGAAGCGTTATCGGGACTTTTTCATCTGGAGCGATCAGCGGGTTGAAATGCCGGAGGTCTTCCGGCCGCGGGAAACCCCGTTGTTCACCAGGTTCCATACGGCTTCCGGCGAAAAATATGTATGGACCACTTTCGGCCCTGATCAGATCGATCTGAATTACAGGAACCCAGAGGTGCTTCTGAAGATCATCGACGTCTTCCTGTATTACCTTTCCCAGGGAGCCGAGATCATACGCCTCGATGCCATCGGGTATGTATGGAAAGAGCCTCATACCTCTTGCGTCAATCTATCCAAAACGCATCAGATCGTGAGGCTCCTTCGAAGCATCATGGAGTATGTCGCGCCATACGCCCTCATTTTGACCGAGGCAAATTTTCCTTATAAGGAAAATATAGCATATTTCGGAGAGAGCCATGAGGCCAACATGGTGTACCGGTTCTCACTGCCGCCTCTCGTTGCCGATGCATTTGCAAGAAGGGATACCACGTATATCAAGAAAATCACCAATAGAAAAAGGGAGGATCTGCTTTTCTTTGACTTTCTCGCATCCCATGACGGCATTGCTCTGCTGGCCGCAAAGGAAATCCTCAACAAGGTGGAATTCGATAATCTGCTGAGCATTGCCGAAGAACATGGCGGACTGGTTTCATACAAATCATCAAATGGGGATAAAGAACCTTATGAGCTGAATATCAGCTATTTCGACATCATCAATGATCCTCGCATCCCGGATGACACTCAGGCGGTCAAAAGATTCATGGCGGCCCAAGCCATCATGCTCTCGCTCAAAGGGGTTCCGGGAATCTATGTCCACAGTCTCTTGGGCTCGAGAAACTACTGCAAAGGGGTGACAGAATCAGGACTGAACCGAATGATAAATCGCGAAAAGCTTCAGGCGGACAAACTCGATGCAGCCATTTCGGATCCCCAGTCCATCAGATCTCGGGTTTTGAATCATTTTTTACATTTGCTGAATGTGCGAAAACAAATTGTCTCCTTCCATCCGGCCGGCACAAGAGAAGTCGTCGATTCCGACAAAAGGTTACTCATCATACGAAGGAACTTTCAAGACAAGACCATCCATGTGATCATTAACGTCAGCGATGACGAAGTCATGGTGCCCGATCATGCAGGAAAGTTCGATCGACTCACCCGAACAGCCTTTGATGGAAGCGTGAACGGGTATGGAATCTACTTTCTGGAGTAGAGGAGATCCGCTGCTTTTTCGATACGACACCTTCGGGCTCCGGCCCTGAAGCGACACGGGATTCTTGTCCGTGACGGCAAAGGCGGAAAGACATGATCTTCCGTGTGAGCCAGGACGCATATCAGGTGAAAAAGTCAGGTCATTCACCAACCATCGCAATTTGCCATGGGAGGCATACAGATCATCCTTCCGACCGGACTCGGGGGCTGGTTCGCTCCGTCACCCGGCGTTCATAACCAAAAACAAACATTCACAAAGAGTTATGACGACGTGCAGGTCATTCTCCCTGTACGTTGAGCCGGATCCTGGCGGTAGTATTCGTTCAGGACACGATAGAGCTCAGGGGAATGCTCCTTCAATTGGAGTGGCTTGTCGAAAAACTGTTCCGTAGCTACAGCGAAGAATTCAGCTTCATTGGTTGCTGCGTAGTCATTCAGGAAAGATTTTCTCCCGGCTCGAACATCCGCTTTAAGGCGAAGATACTCGCGTGAGAAAACGGTGACCCAATCGCGATATTCCTTGCGATCCCGCAAGGGAGGAGTGCCATCGGCGGCACCATCGAGCATGTCCAGTTTATGGGCGAATTCATGATAGACAACGTTATGGCCCTGTTCCGGGTGGCGGCTGCCCCTGAGGACCGCATCCCATATCAGAATGACCGGTCCTTGTTGGAATGCCTGGCCGATAATGGGGCGGACCGTTTCGAGAGGGGAAGTGACGATTTCAAAATGGCCCAATCTCCGTTGCGGAGGAAGGACAGTGGAGGGATAGACGAAAATGGACAAGACGTTCCGATAGAAGTCGTGCGGGATGCCAAGCAGCAGGAGACATGCCTGCCCGGAGATCGTGACGCGGATTTCGTCGTTCAATTCAAGTCCGCCGAATCCTTCCCAATGTTTCTCGGCAACGAAAACCTGGATGAGGGCATGAAGATGGGTCCGCTCGGCGACATCGAGCATGCAGTAGTGGATCACGTTGTGGCGGAGGATGTCCTCCCAGGCCGTGGGAAAGGGGATGTCGGTGAGTTGTTTGCGGCGGTGCTCGGATAACCAGTGAAACATCGTGCCTCCTTCCTTTGTCTGAACGATCACCTGTTCTTCATGATCAATATGCCGATCCGGATACCGTCCTCCCGGGCAGCGGGGGTGGTAAGGGCAACCCCTGCCGCCGGCGCTCACGGATATAAACGGCCGAGTAGCGCAATTCGCAATGATCGAAACATGACGGCTTCGTAAAAAGCCCAT
>DJVQ01000058.1:0-46631 GCA_002441265.1 Syntrophaceae bacterium UBA6252 | reverse complement strand
CCTTTGCCGTTCGAAAAAATGTTGAAGCGGCCTTTTTTACGACTTCATCAAACATGGCAGGTGCGGCCAGGGGAACGCGGAAGCGGAGGTGATTCCGCGAAACGGCCGAATCAGAAGATTTCATGTCCGTATTCATGGCGGCTCCCGGTCATGGACTCGGTGGACGATTCATGCAGGGATTATTATTCCACGGGGACCTCTTCTGGCACGGGTCAGCCGCCCATCAGCATGTTCATCGCCAAAGAGCCAAAGGCCTCCGTCATGGTCGGATGGGGATGGATGGCCTGCGCCACGTCCCGGATCGTCAGGTTTTTCGCCAGGATCAGGGCCGCTTCCCCGGCAATGGCCGAGGCGCCGGGGGCGAGGATGTGGATCCCCACAATCGTCTGGCTCTTCTTGTCCACAACGAATTTCAGATAGCCCGCGGTTGTGCCGTTGATCTGCGCCATTGCATCGGTTTTGTAGTCATAGGTGCCGGTGAGGATCTCGGAATGGCTTTTGAGAGCCTCCGCGGTCGTATAGCCTGCCGAGGCGATTTCCGGATCGGAGAAGAGCACCCATGAATTTTTGGAGAAATCGGCCTGCTGCACATTTCGGCCCGCAAGGATGTTGACGGCGGCGATATGGGATTCATAGGTGGCCGTATGGGCGAATTTCGGCCCGCGGATGGCGTCTCCCACCGCATAGATCCCGGGAACGCCCGTCTGCAGGAAGCTATCGACCACGACGCCCTGGCGGTCAAAGGGAACCCCGGCCGCCTCCAGGTTGAGGCCCTGCAGATTGGCGGCCCTGCCTGCCGCTGCGAGCACTTTTTCAGAGTGGACCGTCCGTTGAACACCCGAGTCGTCGAGAAAGGCCGTCGTAAAACCCTCCCCGGACCGGTTCACCTCCAGCACCTTGGCCGAGGTGAAGACATCGACGCCCGAGGCCTTCAGATTCCCTGCAACCACCTCGGCAAATTCCGGTTCGACCACGCCGGTCAGGATGGACCCCAGCATTTCGATGATCGTGCATTTGACCGTCAGCTTCGTCAGCATCTGGGCCAATTCAACCCCGATGGGGCCGCCGCCGACAATCACGAGCGAGCGGGGAAGGGTCTCCTGCCTGAAAAGGAGCTCGCTGGTCAGCACGTCCCGAAGGGCATCGCCTTTGAAAGGCGGTAC
The DNA here is from genome assembly GCA_002441265.1 of Syntrophaceae bacterium UBA6252. Classification (GTDB taxonomy): domain Bacteria; phylum Desulfobacterota; class Syntrophia; order Syntrophales; family UBA6807; genus UBA6807. Next base: position 45,468 of record DJVQ01000058.1, on the reverse strand, counting down.
CAGGGGGATGGAACCGGTGGCAATGATGGCATGGTCGAATCCATACTCAGACCGTTTCCCGTCTTCGCCCTCGATTTCGATCTCATGAGCGGAGAGGAATTTCGCCGTGCCCGCCTCCAGGGTCGCCGTGGGGATCCGCCCGAGGCGCTGCATCGCGCCCGCGGACCGCATGGTCAAGATACGGTCCATCCGCGCACGAATCTCGTGCCAGAAAACGCCGGCATCCTCCGAAAAAGGCCGATCGCCTGCATCACCTCGCCGGAGAGCGGCGTATTCGTCGGCGGCATGCTTGATGATTTTGGAAGGGACGCAGCCGACGAACAGGCATGCCCCGCCCAGCTTGCCCGATTTTTCGACCAGCAGCACCCGCTTCCCCCTGGAAGCCAGGTGCATCGCCGCCGGCGTTCCCCCCGGCCCCCCGCCGATGATGACGACATCCGTTTTCCCGTTCATCGCAACCCTCCTTATTGTGTGAACCCCGGCAGTCTATTCGGGAAAAGATCCGTCAAACCACGGAGGTGAACGCCGGAATAGCCTGTCAGGGCGCTCAGTCTCCGTCCGGCGGCCCCCCCGGTGCGCCAGCGAAAGACCCGGCGGGAAGACCCCGGCCCGGTCTCCCCCAGCGCGTCTCCCGGGCGGTTCAGCTCCGATTCATGGTCACTATGACCCGCCCGCGATTAGTGTACCACTTTCAGGGTCAGAGTTCCGTCATTTTGTGCTCTCCAATCGGCCGGGCCTCCGGTGCCGGATAAAAATAAATCAGCCACAATCCTCGTTTAAAATGAGCTTTGAGTGTTCATACTGTTGCTATGGACAATCACTGCCGGCTCCATGGTGATCGCTGGAGATGTGCATGATTACAAATAGAAATGCACACTTTCATCCTAAACCGAAAATTGTGGACTCGTGGGTGAACTGAACAGGTGGTCGGGGAGTTCTTTTACAGCGTCGGCCGGGTAAAATATCGGTCAGGGCATTCAAGCCATCCATCAACGGCGCGAGCCGGCGCCCACCGCCTTCAGGTGGCCCGCGCGGATCTCTTCGCACAGGGTTTTCATGTCCCTCACGTCGCGCTCGAACACCGTCCGGCATTTCCCGATGCTCGCAAGGTCGTGGGCGTCGCTGGATCCGACGCCCGCGATCCCCATGGTCTCCATGACCGTCCGCGCCAGCGCCCGTTCCTCGTCGCCGTAGGACGGGTGCTCCGTTTCCAGGCCGTCGATCTTCAGTTTCAGCGCGGAAAGGCCGCTCCCGTAGTAGCCGTTGCCCGTTTTCAGCCTCTTGAACGGATGGGCCGCCAGGACGACGCCGCCCGCCTCGTGAACCATCTCGATGAGCCGGTCCGCCGTCTTGTTCGAACCGAGGCTCGCCGGGTACCCGAGCACGAGAAATTCCCCCTGGAACGCGCCGCCCGGGGAATAACAGGCAACCTCCTCGGCAGGGAAGACCAGGAAATCCGTTACGCCGCTGTCTTTCACGAGGGCGTCGACTTCCCCGTCGGGCCACCGGATCCCGTGTTCCGTGAGCAGGATGCCGTCGAGGCCGGCCTCCTTCGCCCTGCGGATGACAAGACCGGGCTCGATGTTGCTGCAGCCCGAATACCGGTTCGTGTGGATGTGCATGTCCAGAATCATCTTTTACCGTCCCGCGGCGCCGGCGGTTCGCCCCGCGACGCGCCGCCTGCCTTTTTCACTGCCATGATCCCCCTATTGCACCTCCCCGGTTCTGTCAAGAGGCGTTCACTCCGTGAGGCCGTCTCCGGAAGAAATTCCCCCGCTTCGTGACCTCCGCGCGCTTCGCCGCCGGCGCCGCACGATTTTTTGCTTGACGCCCCCCGGGGAATGTGATTGAGAAGTCGCACCGTGAAACGATCCCTTCCAGTGCTCCGGCCCGGGCGATGAACCACCGTGCAGACGAAAACTTTCGCGAAAGCAGGAAAGGAGACGCCCCGATGGCGACTTTTCAGATTCCCCGTTCGATCGGAGAAAGGTTTTTCTCCCATTCGGGTCGCGTGGGGGCCGCCGTGCTGCCCGCGGTGAAACCGTTCCGCACGGGGAAGTCCTGCGGCGACGCCCTTCTCATCGATCTGGCCCGCCGTTTTTTCGCGGTCGCCGACAGTCCGGAAAAAAACCCGGAAGCCTCGTTTCTCTTTTTGAGGAAATATGCCGGCATGCTCGGGGGACTGCAACTCAGGACGTTTCACGGGGCTTTCGGCGAAGGGGACGTCGCGGCGGATGCGGAAACCATCGTCGACCGCACGAACGCCCTCATGAAAACGATCGACTACGACTGCAACACCACGTTCACGGGACTCTTCGTCTTTCCCTCGGAGGGCCTCCGGAAATCCCTTCTCGTCCACTGCGGCGACAGCCTCCTGTACCACGCAAGGACGGGAACGGGCACCCTGGAGAAAATGACCGAGACCAACCACTGCTTCGTGGGAAGGGTGGGCCGCCTGTACCAGACCCTTCTCTTCGACTTCCACGAGGATTCCCTGTTTCTGCTCTTTACCGACGGGATCTACGACATCGCCCGGACAGCCCGGAGCAGGCCGTACTCGAGTTCCGAGGAGGCGCTCCTGAACATTATGGACATGCGTTCGGTGGAAAGCATCTGTTCCGGTCTCGCGAGGGAGATCCGGGGGACTTCCCGCAGCGAGCGGGACGACCTGGGGTTTATCGTGTACGATCCGAACGGGGAACCCGACGGCAGCGAATTCTCTCTCCTGATGTGATTCCGGGAAAAACAGAGGCAGGGGAACCCCGCGGCCCGAGCGCTTCCTCCCCTCCCCCCGGCCGACCGGACGTTCCCGCCGCCTTTCAGTCGCGACGACGCAGATTCAGAATTTCCCTCGCCTCCGCCGGCGTGGCGATTTCGCGCCCGGCGAGCCGGGCCACCTTCACCGCCCACTCCACCTGTTCGTAGCTTCCCCGTGAGAGGGACCCGTCCACGTTCCGGACGTTGTCTTCGAGGCCCACCCGGATGTGCCCCCCCAGCGCCGCCCCGACGAGGGTCGTGGCGTACTGGTTCGGGCCGACGCCGCAGATGGACCATGTGGCGTCCTTCGGGACGGTTTCGATGAACTCGTGAAGAATGCCGATATCGAAGGGACACCCGCCGGCCACGCCCATGACGAACTGGAAATGCATGGGCTCCTCGAAGAGCCCCTTCTGATTCCGGAGGGCCAGGATGTTGTAGATGCCCCCGAGATCGTAGATCTCCAGCTCGGGCTTCACGCCGTTCGCCTTCATTTTCGAGGCGAAATCCACGATCATGGAAAAGGCGTTCTCGAAAATCGTCTCTGCGAGGACCGTCCCGCTCTTGCGGTCGATGAGGGCGAAATTCATGCTGTTCGTGTTCAGCGAGGCCATTTCGGGCTTCAGCGCGACGATGGGGGCGATGCGTTTCTCCGCGGGGATTCCGGCGGCGATGGCGGAAGTCATATTGAGGATGAGACCGGGACACCGGTCACGGATGGCGTCCACCGTGGCCCGGATCTTCGGAATATCCGCCGTCGGAAGCCCGCCCTCGGCGACGTCCCTGGCGTGGACATGAACGATGGCGGCTCCCGCCTGCTGGCATTTCAGGGCCTCCCCGGCGAATTCCTCGGGCGTGTAGGGCACGGCCTCGTTCTGCTGTTTCATCGTGGCCGATCCGGCCAGGGCGGCCGTGATGATGACCTTGTTTTTCATTTTCTCCCTCCATGGACCGCCGTCGGGACCCACCGCCGGGCGGACCGGCATGGGCAACCCGCCGCGCCGGCCTTCACCGGATGGCGGGGCGGATTTCAAACGCTCCCGTCAACGGATGATCTCGAAATACCGGATGTCCCGGATGTTCCCCTCCATCTCCTCGGGCTTCCGGAACACGGCCCGGACCTTCATCCCCACCTTGATCCGGCTTTCGTCCGTTTCGTTGATGATGTGCGAAAAAATGTTGTCGGAGCCGTCGATCCGGATGTACCCGTATGTATACGGAATGGGGCGCTGAAGACCCGTGTCGGGATCGATGAAAGGATAGTTGACCACGGAAAAGGCGGTGATGATTCCCGTGTCGGACAGCTCGACGAGTTCATCCAGTTCCCGGAAGCAGGGGCCGCAGAGCCTCCGGGGGGGCACCCGCACCTTTCCGCACCCGGGACAGCGGATTCCCAGGAACCGCTGATGCTCCCGGATCTCCCGGAAAAACCTGCTTCCGTATTTGCCGATCGACCACTCGTAGGGCATCCCCGTATCCCCGGACCGTATTGTCAGCAACTCTGTGTTCTTCATGCCACGCTCTCCCGTTCCAATCAAGACGAACTCGTAAAAATGCCTGCCAACACTTTTTCGAACGGCAAGGTAAAAAGCTCCGCAGCCAAGGCGCCCGAATTCCGAGGACCGAGGCGTGCCGATGGTACGCCAAAGGGTCGAGGGAAGACGGGCAACGCCGCATGCGGACTTTTTACGAGGCCGTCAATCAAGAGGGCCTGTCCTTCGAGAGGACGACCACATCGGACCACCAGCACCCGCCGAATCCCGTCGCCAAAGCGTTCTTCACGTCGGGGACCTGCCTTTTTCCCCCTTTTCCCATGACCTGCAGGGCCGCTTCGGCGACCCTCAGGAGGGCCGTCGCTCCGATGCAGTTCGTGCTGATCACGCCGCCGGAGGGATTCATCGGGATCTTGCCCCCCATGTCGGTGTTGCCGTCCCAGATGAACCGGGGGCCTTCGCCGGGGCCGCAGAATCCCAGGGCCTCGATCCATTTCAGACCGGCATAGGAATAGGGAAGGTACAGTTCCGCCACATCCAGGTCGTCGGCGGGGCTGCGGATGCCCGCCTTGTCGAAAGCCTCGCGGGCCGCCCGCTGCAGGGAGAGGAGCCCCGTGTCGTAATCGACGTCTCCGAACCAGGTTGTCGTGTGCCGCGCGGCGCACGACTTGAACCATGCGGGCCGGGGCGAGATCTTCCCGGCGATTTCCTCCGCCGCGAACACGACGGCGCACGCCCCGTCGGACCTGGGACAGACATCGAGCAGCTTGATGGGATAGGCCAGCATGGCCGATTCCATGACGTCCTCGATGCTGATGGGCCGGTTGTACATCTGGGCATACGGGTTGTTCAGCGCATGGGTTCTGTCCCTCACGGCGACCCGCGCGGCGTCCTTCTGGGTGGCCCCGTACTGCTTCATGTAGGCCGAGGCCTCCGTGGCCAGGCTCGGGATCGCCCCGGAATAGGAGAACCGGTCCCAGATGGGATCGCTGCAGGTGATGATGGCGCCGGTCGTATCGCTTTCCGAATTCTTTTCCCACCCGATGGCGAGGACCCTGTCGAACAGGCCCGACGCCACGTGGTAGTATGCCGCGATGGCGACGGACGTCCCCGTCGTCCCCCCCGTGGAGACTTTCAGGATCGGTTTCATGACGCCGCCGGACCCTTCCACGCTCCAGGTATCGACACAGTTGATCGATTCGAAATGATCCATGTTGCCGATGACGATGGCATCCACGTCGTTAATCGTCAGCTCGCAGTCCTCGAGGGCCCGCGTCACCGCTTCATGGATCATCTCCCGCCCGTTCACATCCAGTCGATGGCTCTTGTGGTGCGTCTGGCCGGTTCCGACAATCGCTACACGTCTTGCCATGATCCGCCTCCTCCTCAGTCTTTTCCCAGTACCCAGACGCAGTGGCTCTGACCGCAGGGGCCGTTGATCCCGTGGGCCAGGGATGTTCTCGCGCCGTCGACCTGGCGGGAGCCGGCTTCCCCTCGGAGCTGCAGGACCGCCTCGGCGATCCTGGCAAGGCCCGCGGCAAGAACGGCGTGCGCCGAAAGAACCCCTCCCGAGGGATTGACCGGGATGGGGCCGCCCATGGCCGTTTTTCCGCTTTCCGTCATCCCGGCGCCGCCGCCGGGATCGCAGAATCCCAGGCCTTCAAGCCACATGAGTTCCATGTAGCCGAACGCGTCGTACAGTTCGGCCACGTCGATTTCCTTTGCCGGATTTCCGATTCCCGCCATGGCGTACGCTTTTTTCGCGGCCTCCCGCAGGGACGCCGCTTCCGCCAGGTTCCGGTCGCCCAGGAAGTAAGCGTCGGCGCAATGGGCCGCCCCTTTGATCCAGACGGGTTTTTTCCTTGCCTTCCTGGCATGCTTTTCATCGGCGATGATGATGGCGGCGGCCCCGTCGCTGACGGGACTGCAGTCAAGCAGTTTCAGGGGGTCGGCGATCTTCCGGGACTTCATGACGTCGGCCACCGTGATGTCCATGGGCAGTTGGGCAAAGGGATTGTTCTTCGCGTTTTTATGGTTTTTCACGGAAACGAGGGCGCACTGTTCCTCCGTGACGCCGTACCGGCTCATGTACGCGCTCGCCTGAAGGGCCGAGGAACTGACGGCGTCCAGCCCGAGGGACCGGTGATACACGGGATCGAACATGGCGTTGGTGATCACCCGGGGATCCCCTTCGCTTCCCTTCGAATGGGCGACGATGAGTGTCGTCCCGGAGCCCCCGAGAACCCGCATCAGCCCGTACAGGGCGCCGAGGGTCCCGTCGCCTTCCACCGTGGAGACGTTCTTGTCGTGCGCTCCCGCCGCCTCCTGGACCGCCATGCACGATATCGTCCGGCCGTCCCAGAAATCGTTGGACACGGTGATCACGTCGCCGATGTCGTCCAGGGTGTAGCCCGCGTCCTCCATCGCCCTGGTGGTCACTTCGTACACAAGGTCGTAATAAATCTCCCCGCTCTTTCTCCGCTCGTACTTCGTCTGGCCGATGCCGACGATTGCCGCCTTTTCCATGATCTCCCGCCTTCCCCGATCAAAGAATGATGAACGTGTAATAAGCCTGAAAAACGTTCCACAGAGCGACAGCGCAAAAAGCCCCGCAGGCAGGGCCTTCAATCCCGGCGACCGGGGCACACCTTTTCGTACGCCGCGTCAAGAAGGAATGAAGGACAGCGCAGCATAGGAACTTTTTACGAAGCCGTCAAAGAATGACAAAGGAATCGATGTCCAGGATGCTCCCCTCTCGGGCCTCCCTGAACCGGGCGGCCACCCGGACACCGACGGCCAGCTTTTCCAGATTGTCCCGGACCACGTGCATGAATCCCACGTCCGCCCCGTCCAGTTTCACGATCACGTAGGCAAAGGGCGCCTTCGCCGGGGCCAGGGGACTGTCTTCGCGAACGACGGTGCAGGACGTCACGACCCCTTCCGGCCCCACTTCCCTCCATCCGTCGTCGGGCAGATCATGGAAACAGACGCCGCAGTTCTTCCTCGGCGGGACGTACGTCGCACCGCACTTGTCGCATCGGTTCCCTAAAATCCGCTTTTCATCCCTCAGGCCGACCAGGAAGCGGCTTCCGACTTCCCCGACGGACCATGCATAAGGCATCGCGATCTGACCTTTCCGGGTCAGGATCTCTTCATTCTCCAGCCATGAGGCCATGATTCACTCCTATTCCTGTTTTCGTTCCGCCTTGGTTCCGCAAAACGCACCAGCCGGGGGGAGAGGAAGCGAATAGTGGGCGGAAAGGAGGGAGCAAAACCGCCCACTACCCACCGAACCGACGCCGCTCCCAGCGATGCGGTGTCGTTGAAGCCTCGTGAACCTCTTCTCTCCCCGGGCACGACTCCCCTTCTGTGGACGGCATCTGAAAGATGCCGTCCACAGACACAGGAGAAAGGAGGTAGTCGTATACCCCATCCGGCAACCCTCCATGGAAATCCAGGCCCCTTGCCCACCCATGGCCAACCCCACGCGATCAACGGGTTATCCTGTTGCCTCTCGGGTACCGCTTTCCTGATTGCACACCCCGTGCCAGGGGGGATATCGTCATGATATGATGATATAACAAACAGTTACATTTTAAATGTGCAGGACCACAAGTCGCCGGAAAAAGGTAAATACTCATCATATGTCAAATTTTGAACTCCTGTTGACACTTTCGGACAGTCCCTGTATAGTCTGTCTGCGGCAACACAGGGGGCAGGGACATGAAAAAAATCGATGCAATCCTTTCGAACCTGTCCGATGAAGAGCGGCATGCCTTGTACAGTCTCGTCGCCTTCCCGAACCGTTTTTCCGTCGACTGGTTCGGGAAAACATCGGATCTCCCGCCGTCGGCGCTTCTGACGGTAATGCTTCTCCTGAAAGAAAACGAGTGGATATCTCCCGTCGAGGACAGGCGGGGACATTACGAATGGACGGAACGGTTCCCCCGCAACGAGATCCTTGCCGGCTGCGGCGAGGAAGCCATGTCCCGCTACTACAGAAATTCCGTCGATATTCTCCGCGAAGTCCCGGACGGCGGCGACGAAGAGTCCGCCCTGACGGCCGATCAGTGCATTCTTGCCGGCCTCGAACCGGAAGACCTGGGCATCCTTCTCAAGGCGGCCGTCTCCGAGGAAAAAAACCACCGGATTTCCTCCGCCATCCGGCTGTACGATCACCTGCTCGACTACATGGACCGTTGCGTCCTCGGGGACTCCCGGACCCCCTCCCGCGAACTGCTGTGCACCTACATTCGGGCGGTGGAGAGACGCGCCCCCCTGTCCCTGTTCAATCCGGATCTGAAAAAAATCGACCGCTTCCTTGCCAGGGCTCTCGAGATCGCCGTCAGGATCGGAGACGCGAGGGCGACGGCGTCCCTCCACCTCATTTCGGGCCAGAACTGCTGGATGCTGTTCAAGTACGAGGACTCGGTCGCGCATTTCAATCTCGGCTGGGAAATCATCACGGGACTCGACGACGAAGCCTTGTTCAGCAGGGGCATGAAGACGCAGGGTCTTTCCCTCTGGATCAAGGGCAACCTGTTCGAGGCCATTCAGTATTACGAAAAATCCCTCGGAGAAATCGAGTCCATCGGCGGCGACGACTTCTCCCTTGTCGCCGCGCTCAACCTGGCCCTGGCCTACACGCAGATCGGGCTCCCCCAGAGAGGGCTGGGCATTTCCGACACCATCCAGAAACACGCCCAGCGGGCGAAAAACTGGCCGGTCTACGTGCACGCCCTCGTCATTGCGGGGATGATCCTCCTGGAAATCCGGCAGTTGAAGGACAGCAGGCCCTTCTTCACGCAGGCCTTCGAGCTTGCGGAAAAGGAAAACATCCTGACGGCACAGGTCATGGCCGGCATGGGCCTCGCCAACATCGACTTCCTGGAAGGCAACTACGAGTCCGCGTCGATGCGCTACAAGATCCTCTCGAGCATCCGCAAATCGAACTGGTACCACTTCCTGAACCAGTACCACCTCGTGGAGATCGGCTACCTGCTCCATTCCAAGGGAATCTCCCCCATCGACCTGCATCCGGTCTTCGAGTTCCTGGGAGCGCGGAAAAAGGAGGACGTCAATCCCGTCACCTACAGCTGGATCAACCGGCTCCAGATCACCTACCTGCAGAAGGATTGCCCGCCCAAGGAAAAAATCCGGCAGCTCATGGACCTCGAAAAATATCTCGCGCCGGCCGGAGAGACGCTGGAACTGGCGAAGCTGAGAATCGAAATCGCGCTGCTCTCCATGGAGATCAACGAATGGCGGCAGGTCGAGCATTATGCGAAAAAAGCGTGGGACTTCCTGAAGCCCGTCGCCAGGGACCTCTATCCGCCGAAATTGAGAATGATCGTCTCCCACGAGGCCCCCGCCCGGGAGGACAGGCTCTACGACCTCATCATCGAAATGGGCAACGCCCTCATCAGCCAGGACAAGATCGAACATCTGCTCACGAACATCATCACGTCCATTTCCAGGATGACCGGCGCGGAGAGAACGGCCATTTTCATCAAGAATCCCTCGTCGTCGGAAATCGAACTCGTCGCCTCCAGAAACATCTTGAAGGAGGATCTCGACGACGACCTTTTCGCTCCGGCCCGCAGAAAGATAAAGGACGTGGTGGACGGCAACGACGGCAGAATCGTTCAATACGAATCGGTCGGTGAAAACCTCGGCGATTCGAGAAAGGTCATCATCACACCGCTCATGCTCGGTTCGAGGACGATCGGCGTTCTCTACCAGGACAGCCGCTTTTTCTCCATCGACCGCGACCGGGTCGATTTTCTCTCGGCCCTGGCCTCGCAGATCGCCATTTCCATCGACAGGGCGCAGGCCTACGACGAAATCGCGAAGCTCAATGAAAGGCTGATCCAGGAAAACCGCTACTACTACACGGAGGAATTCAGGCCGTTCGGCGAAATCATCGGCACGAGCGCGTCCATCCTCAGCGTGCATCAGCTCATCGCCAAGGTGGCACCCACGTCTTCCACCGTCCTGATCCTCGGGGAAACGGGGGTCGGCAAGGAAATCGTCGCCCGGGCCATCCACCGGGAAAGCCCGCGGCGGAACCGGCCCTTCATCCGCGTCAACTGCGCCGCCCTCCCCGACACGCTCATCGACAGCGAATTGTTCGGGCATGAAAAAGGCGCCTTCACCGGAGCGGTCAAGACCAAGGCGGGCCGGTTCGAGCTCGCCCACGAGGGCACGATCTTCCTCGACGAAATCTCGGAACTCCCCCTTCCGACGCAAAGCAGGCTGCTGCGGATTCTCCAGGAAAAGGAATTCCAGAGGGTGGGGGGAACGGCGACCCTGCGGTCCGATTTCCGGCTGGTCTCGGCGACGAACAGGGATCTCGAAAAGGAGGTCGAGCGGGGCCGTTTCCGGGCGGACCTGTTCTACAGGCTGAACGTGTTCCCCATCCGGGTGGCGCCCCTGAGGGACAGGAAGGGGGACATCCCGCTGCTGGCCGTACATTTCCTCAGGCTGTTCTCATCCCAGTACAACAAGGAATTTTCCGGCATCCCCGAGTCGGAGATGAACAAGCTCATGGCCTATTCGTGGCCGGGCAACGTGAGGGAGCTTTCCAACATGATCGAACGGGCCGTCATTCTCGAGAGCCACAGAATCCGGTTTCCCGAGCTGGACACCCGGCCGCCGGCGGACGGGCCCGATCAGGATTTCGTGGACCTGGCCGGCATGGAAAAAAGGCAGATCATGCGGGCGCTTGAAAAAAGCAGCGGGAAAATCGGCGGCAGGGACGGCGCGGCGGCGTTCCTCGGCCTCAACCGGACGACGCTCATCTACCGGATGAAAAAATACGGGATCTCCCTCGTCAGGAACACGATCCAGCAGACCTGAGGGCGCCGGACCGGGGACCGCGCCCGGCGGCGGTTACAGGACGGACCCGATACGGTTCCCGTCCGCGATCGCATCGATGATTTTCCCCGTTTTCAGGCCCGAACCGATGACGTGGCATTCCACGCCGCGGCGTTCCAGGGCGTCGCCCAGCCCCTGCAGGGGCTTCATACCGGCAGCGATGACGACGAACGACGCGGGGAGTTTTTCCTCGCGGCCGTCTCCGTCGAGAACGACGACGCCGTCCTCCTCGATCCCGACGACCTTCGTCGAGGTCCGGATGGACACTTTCTTCTTCACCCGCGACAGATAACCCCATCGCACCGTCGGCCCCATGTCGCCGGCGACGTTGTCGAGCATTTCTACGACGGTCACCTTCATGCCCCCGTCGGTCAGCATTTCGGAGACCTCCAGGCCGATCATGCCGCCGCCCACGACGATCACCTTTTCCCCGCCGGGAACACGGCCTTTCAGCACGTCGAGGAACGTGATCACATTTTTCCCCCGGATGCCGGGCAGATCGGGGATCCATTCGACCGATCCCGTCGCGACGACCACGACATCGGGGGAAAGGGCGTCCAGCATGTCCGCCGTGAATTCCTCGTTCAGCCGGACGTCCACGCCGAGTTTCGCCATCTGGGCTTCATAGTACGTGATGATGTTCCCCAGTTCCTCCTTGTGCGGAGGGAGCCGGGCCTCCCGGATCAGCCCGCCCAGCGCGCCGGCCGTTTCGAAAAGGACGACCCGGTGCCCCCGAAGGGCGGCCGTTCGCGCCGCCTCGAGCCCGGCGGGGCCCCCGCCCGCGACGACCACCTTGCGTTTTCGCCCGGCGGCCCCGAGCGGTTCCCCTTCCCGGCCGAGTTCCGGATTCAGGGCACAGCGAAGGTCGACCTGGAAACGACCCCTCAGCCCCTCCGAGATGTCGTCGAAGCAGTTGCAGCAGGCGATGCACCGGCGGATCTCGTCGGTTTTTCCCTCCATGGTCTTCCGGACAAAATCGGGATCGCACAGGAGGGCCCGCCCGAGACCGATGAGATCGGCCTCGCCCTTTCTCAGAATGTCCGCGGCCGTGAAGGGATCGTTGATCCGTCCCACCGTCGACACGGGGACACGGACCACCCCCCTGATCTCCCCGGCGAGGCCGGCGAAGGCGCCCCGGGGAACGAACATGGGAAGCATGGGTCTTGCCGCCTCGTGCCATCCCGCCCATACGTGGAGCCTGTCGGCGCCGGCTTCCACGATCCGGGGGGCGAGCCGGAGGGAATCCTCGAGGGTTTTCCCGCCCTTGATGCCGTCCTCGGCGTCGAATTTCACGCAGATGTCATAGTCCGTCCCGACCCGCCTGCGCGTTTCCGCGAGGACGTCGAAGAGAAAGGCGGCCCGCTCGATGACGTCGTCTCCCCCGTACCGGTCGGTGCGATGATTCGTCACGGCGGACAGAAACTGGCTGATGAGATATCCCGAGTTCGCGCAGATCTCGATTCCGTCGAACCCGGCTTTCCGGGCGCGGACGGCGGCCTCGGCAAAGGCCACGACCAGATCGTCCACTTCCCCCGTCGCAAGCTCCCGGGGGGTGTATCCCGTGTACCGGGAGGCGACGGCGGAAGGGGCCACCGCCTCTCTTCCCGCCGTTTTCGGCATGAAGGAGTAACGGCCCATGTGATTGAGCTGGGCGACGAACTTCGCGCCGTTCTCCCGAACCGCCTTCACGAGCGGTTCCAGAATCCTGATGTCCTCGTCGGTCTCCAGGGACAGTTCCCTGTCTCCCGGGCCCCCTCCCACGGCCCGCCCGCTTTCATGGACCGAGATTTCCCCCGTCGTGATGAGCGCCACTTCCCCCCGCGCCCGGGCGACGAAATAAGGAATCAGCCGGTCCATGGAAAACGTCGTGCCCATGGGGGCCATGAAGAATCGATTTTTCAGCCTCAGGGTCGCCGTCTCCAGCGGTTCGAACAGAATGTCCAATCGATCGTCTCTCAATGATTTTCACCCATTCCCAGGGCGCGAACGCCACCCCCGCCTCTTCCCGTTCTTTCGTCCCCCGCCCTGCCGGACAAGGAACGGCATGCCGCACCGCCGACGGGTTTACGATCGGGAATACCGTTCGTTTTTCGCCTTCTGTGCATTATTTGACACTTGCCGGTACCATGCGGTCCGGGGCATCGGCCCCGGGAATCGCAGGTCCGCCGGCCCTGGAGGGCCGGTCCGCGGAACCCGCAGGTACAATGCAGTCCGGGGATTTGCCCCCGGAAACGAAGTCTAGCTTTCCCCCACGGATTCCTTCAGCCGGTCCGAAGGCCGGAATTTCGGAAACCGCTTCGCCTGGACGCGGTACACATTTCCCGTCAACGGGTTTCTCCAGGACCTTTCCTTGCGGTCCGTGATGGAGAACGTCCCGAATCCCGTCAGGACGATCCGTCCGTCCTGTTTGAGCGCTTCGGCAATCGTAGAGAACACGGCCTCCGCCGCGCGTCTGGCTTCCGTTCTGCCCGTTCCCGCGACTTCCGCGACCCTCCTGATGAATTCCTTCTTCTTCACAGTCACATTCCTCCCGTCGACAGCATTTCGCAAAGGTCCGGCGGCCCTCGCGGAGCCGGCGGCCCTGCCGGTTCCTTCCCTTTATTGCAAAATACCGGCCGGGAGTCCCGATCCGAATGAAAAAAGAATCCTCCGTTCCCCTTTCAAAGAAAAATCCCGTTCCATGGACGGTCCGCACGTTTCGTCCGGTCGACCGCCGGCCCGGTGGACGACCCGCACCTCCGGGGCATCGAACCGTCGCCGCCGCAAACCGGCCGGCTCCGGGCACGGCTCCGGGCGCCATGCCGGCTCAAGACAAAAAAAAGAGGTGGCGAAGCCACCTCTTTCAAACCGGTTCAGAATGGTTGTTATCCGATTACGATGCCGCAAGGGTGTCCGTCACACTCCCGTCCGCGGCCATCACATACGTTCCGGCGAGCTGTGCATGTGCGCCGCTCAGGCTGAACGTGTCCGCGCCTCCCGAGGTCACCGTGATCGTTACGCCCGTCGTGGCCTGGAATCCGTTCGCCGTGCAGTTGTCGATGGTGAGAGCCGTCGCTGCGGGGTTATCGGCAAAGTAGGCCATGGCTGCGGTGTAGCAGTTCTTCACATCCGACCGGACGGCGGACATGTACCCCCTCGCCCTGTACTGGGCGAACTGGGGAATGGCGATCGCCGCCAGAATACCGATGATGGCGATGACGATCATGAGTTCGATGAGGGTGAAACCCTTTTCGCCTCTTTTTTTCCGCATTTTCGTCAACATGTCTTTTCTCCTCCTGGCATCATTATTTTTTGGATTCGACTCTTTGTCCCCTCTATAAGCAACTGCCGTGCCAGTTCGACGAAAAAAGAAAAAAACAGTTGCCTCCCAATTATAATATGTATTATCGAAGAGTTAACACTGCCCCCCCTGGAACGGGAAATCCGCGGGAACACGCCGGGAACGGGATGGAGGTGGTGACTTTCACCACCTCTAAGGGAATTTCACCGATTCAGTCGAGGCCGAGCTTCTCCATCCGGTATCGGAGGGAATCGAAACTCACGGAAAGGAGCTTGGCCGCCGCTGTTTTCGAGCCGCCCGCCTTTTTCATCGCCTTTCCGATGAGTTCACCCTCGTAGAATGACAGTTCCGCGTTCAGGTCGATCCCGTCGTCAGGGATGTCCGGCGCGGAAGGCCTGCCGGGAAGGTCGTCTTCCTGGCCGGGCTCCTTGAAAATGAGGTTCTCGGGAAGGATGATGTTCGTCATTTCGAGAGCGACGCTCCGTTCGATGATGTTTTCAAGCTCACGGACGTTTCCCGGAAAGGGATAGCCGGCGAGGAGATCGAGGGCGAAGGGGGAGATCTTCCGGACCTCCTTTCCGAACTCCCGGGCGTATTTGCGGATGAAGTGGTCCACGAGAAGGGGGATGTCCTCCTTCCGTTCCCGAAGCGGAGGGATCCGCAGCGGGATCACGTTGAGGCGGTAAAAGAGGTCCTCCCGGAACTTCTTCTCCCGGACCCTCGCCACCAGGTCCTGGTTTGTCGCCGAGATGATCCGGACGTCCACGGTGATTTCCCGCGCCCCCCCGATCCGGAGAAAGGTCTTTTCCTGGACCACGCGTAGGAGCTTCACCTGGAGGAAGGGGGGGAGCTCCCCGATTTCGTCGAGGAACACCGTGCCGCCGTGGGCCACCTCGAAGAGCCCGGGCTTGTCGGCGTAGGCCCCGCTGAAGGACCCCTTCATGTAGCCGAAAAGCTCGCTCTCCAGGAGATTGTCGGGGATGCCGCCGCAGTTGATGACCACGAAGGGGCGGTCCCGGCGGGAACTCGTTTCATGGACGGCCCGGGCCACCAGTTCCTTCCCCGTTCCGCTCTCCCCCAGGATGAGGACATTGGCCGTCGTGTCCGCCACCTTCCGCACCGTGTCGTACACCCGGTTCATGGCCCTGCTCCGGCCCACCATCCTGCCGAAGAGAATGGGGGGCGGCATCTCCCCCGGCGTCGGCGCCAACTCCTGCCGGTCCGCCGGTTTCTTGCGGAGGGCGTCCCGGACCAGGCCGAGGAGGTCGTTCACGTCGAAATTCTTCTCGAGATAATCGTAAGCGCCCTCCTTCATCGCCGTGAGGGCCGTCTCCCCCGACGCAAAGGCGGTGACGATGATCACCGGCGTTTCCGGGGAAATTTCCTTGACCTGCTTGAGCAGATCGATGCCGTCCACCCTGGGCATCTTCAGGTCCGTCACCACGAGATCGAACCGTTCCCGTCCCAGGAGTTCCGACGCCTCCCTCCCGTCGGCGGCGGTCTTCACCCTGTACCCCTCCCGGGTGAGGAGGATCTCGATCAGTTCCCGCATTCCTTGGTCATCGTCCACGACCAGGATCGTTTCCATGTCTCCACCTTCCTTCAACGGGCATCCTCCTCCTGAAGGGGAAGCCCGACGGTCACCGTCGTGCCTTCCCCGAGCCTGCTGGAGATCCGTACCCGGCCCCCGTGGCCGGAGACGATCCGGCTCACGATGGCGAGACCGAGCCCCGTCCCCCGTTCCTTGGTGGTGTAAAAGGGCTCGAAGATCTTTTCCATCCGCTCTTCCTCGATGCCGCCCCCGGTGTCGCTGACGGCGATTTCCAGGCTCCCGCCGGGCCGGTCGCCGTCGATGTTCCTCGTCGTCACGGTGAGTGTCCCCCCCTCCGGCATGGACTGAAGGGCGTTCTGAAGAATGTTCGTGAAGCACTGCCTGAGTTCGGAGGCCCGGCCGGCGATGACGCCCTTCCCCTCGTGGCGGGCCGTGAGTGCAATCCGCTCGTTCCAGTCAGGGCTGTACCGGAGGGAATCGATCACCGTCTCCAGGAGGACCTCCGGGTCCACGGCGGCGACCTCCCCCGTGCCGGGGCGGGCGAGAAGGAGGAAGTCCCGGAGGAGCGCCTCCAGCTGGTCCTTTCCCCGGGTCATGATGTCCATGAGTTTTCCCGTGCTGCCGTCGGGGTGGAAATCCCTCTTGAGGATCTGGACGGAACCGCTGATAGAGGAAAGGGGGTTTCGGATCTCATGGGCGAGAACGGCGGCCATTTCGCCGATGAGGGCGAGCCTGCGGGTCCGCTCGACCTCCTTTTCCATCTCCTTGATGGACGTCAGATCCTGAAAGATGACGATCCGCCCGATGTGCGTTCCTCCCGGCTCCACAAGGGGGGAAAGGGAAAACCCCAGGATGACCTCCCCTTTTTCCCCGAGGACGAACCGTCTCTCGAAACGGTTGCGGGGCCTTCCCCGCGGGGCGGCCCCCATCTCGCCGAAGAATCCCGTCATGCCGGGGAAAAGACGCTCCACCGGGAGATCCCGGATCGTGGAAAAGGAGTACCCCGTGATCCGCTCCGCCGACGAGTTGAACGACTTGATCCGCCCTTCCCGGTCCACCGTCATGATCCCCGTTTCCACCGACTCGACGATGCTCCGGTACAGGAGATCGAGCCTCCCGAAGGCGTCCTCCTTTTCGGAAAGAAGGGTCCGGGTCCGTTTTTCCTGCTCCACCACGAAGCTCGCGAGAAAGGCGATGACGAAAAAGGAAACCCCGTGGATGAGCAGACGCGAGAAAATGAAATCCCCCGAGTGGTCCAGTCCCCCCCCGGGGATGGCGGGGGGAAGGAAAACGCCGTGGTATTCCAGATTGAGGATGACGCCGTAGAAGATCGTGCTCATCGACGCCGTCAGGAGCCCGCCCTGACGGCCGAGGAAAAGAACGGCGTAGATGATCACCAGGGAATACAGGACGGCATAGACGCTTCCCGCCCCTCCCGTTCCGTACACGAGAACCGTGATCAGGAAAATGTCCCCCAGGCACTGGATGCGGATGTGGAACTCCGGCCACCGGATGAACGGCAACAGGAAATAATACAGGATGGACAGGAGAATGAGCCCCCCGATGACGCAGTAGAGAATCCGGAACGCCGCGGGCGTCAGGATGTCCGAACCGGAAAGGTCGTAGTACAGCGTGTACAGGAGAAGGAAAAAGGCGCCGAGAATCCGGTAGAAGACGAGACGGCGCAGGCGCCTGGAGGTCTCCCCGCCGGCGGGGAGGCCTTTGTCCCTGGATCGTTCGTTTCCGGACATGGCCGCTTCGCTTACCCCCAGTGTACCAGACCCAGTTCCTGATAACGGACCAGGTCGGGATTGCTCGGCAGGACCCGGACCCCGTAGATGAACCGGCCGGCCCGGGTCGCCCGGTAGGAGCCGGAATAACGGGCGACGCCCTCGCCGTTCGACCCGGCGATCCGGTTCATGGGAATGATTTCCGGATTGACGGGCCGGTTGGCGTCGTCGATCGTCGCGACGACCAGTTCCACGCGGATTTCATCCTTCGTCAGCTTGCCCGCCGAGAGGGAAGCGTCCACGTGGAATTCCTCGCCCGACTTCATGGAATCGCCGCGCAGCCCCCGCGCCCGGAACGACAGGATGCGGACCGTGGCGAACCGGGACGTGATTTTCGCCTTCCAGTCCGCAAGGGCCTTTGCCCCGGCGTAGTCTTCGGCGTTCAGGCGGACGGACCGCATGGCCCCGGGAACATACGTCTTTTCGAGGTACTCCCTGACCATCCGCAGGGCGCTGAACCGGGGCAGGAGCGTCCCGACGGAATTCTTGATCATCCGGACCCACTTCTCGGGGATGCCGTCGTCCGTCCGCGTGTAGAATTTCGGGACGATCTCCTCTTCCAGGACCCGGTAGAGGTCGCCGCTGTCGGCCAGATCCTGGGTTTCCCGGCTCGCGTACTCCTTTCCGCCGCCGATGGCCCAGCCGTTCTCCCCGTCGTAGGCCTCGTCCCACCAGCCGTCCAGAACGCTGAAGTTCAGGCCCCCGTTGATCACCACCTTCATCCCGCTCGTCCCGCTCGCCTCCATGGGCCGAAGGGGATTGTTCAGCCAGACGTCCACCCCCTGAACCATGGCGCGGGCCGTCCGGATGTCGTAATTCTCCAGGAAGAACACCCGGTCGATGAACCGCTCGTCCATGCTCCAGGAATAAATCTGCTTCAGGATCCCGTTTCCCTCGCCGTCGTTGGGATGGGCTTTTCCGGCGAAGACGATCTGCACCGGCCTTTCCTTGTTGCTGAGAATCGCGCTCAGCCGGTCCGGATCGTTGAACGTGAGGGCCGCCCGCTTGTAGGCGGCGAAACGCCTCCCGAACCCGATGACGAGGGCGTCCGGGTCGAGGCTGTCGATCTTCCTCTTGATGAGCTTCGGGGAAAGCCCCTCCCTTTCGAAGCTCTCCGTCATCTGCTCCCTCAGGAACTCGATCATCCCCCGCTTGAGTTCCATCCGGGTCCGCCAGAGGAGGTCGTCGGGAATCTCATCCACCTTCTTCCAGCGGTCGGGATCGTCGCAGTTCTGGTCGTGGAAATTGATTCCCAGGCGCGTCTCGAAGAGGGACCTCATGGACGGGGCGATCCAGGACGGAACGTGGATGCCGTTGGTGATGCTCTGGATCGGGATTTCCGTTTCGTCGAAACCGGGCCAGGCATGCTTCCACATCTTTCTCGCCACTTCCCCGTGGAGCCGGCTCACGCCGTTGGCGAAGGAAGTGAGCTTGAAGGCGAGGATGGTCATGAGAAAGGGGCGGTTGTCACCGGGAACGTCCCGGCCCAGTTCCCAGAACATGTCCCAGGAGGCCCCGAGCGCCGCGACGGACTCGGAGAAGTAATGCTTCATGAGGCCCTCGTCGAACCGTTCGTTCGCCGCCTCCACGGGGCTGTGGGTCGTGAAGACGGAACTGGCCTTGACCACTTCCCGGGCCTCGTAATAGCTGAGTTTCTTTTCCGTCATGAGCCACCGGACCCGCTCCAGGAGGAGAAACGCACTGTGCCCCTCGTTCAGGTGATAGACGGCGGGTTCGATCCCCAGGGCCCGAAGGAGCCTCGCCCCGCCGATCCCGAGCATGATCTCCTGCTCGATCCGAAGACGCATGTCCGCCCCGTAGAGCCGGGACGTGATCTGCCGGTCCTGGCTGCTGTTCTCGGGCACGGCGGTGTCGAGCAGGTACAGGCAGACCCGTCCCACCTCGACTTTCCATGCCTGGGCGAACAGGTTCCTCCCCGGGAGCTCCACGTGGATCCGAAGCGGTTCTCCCGGCTTCTTTTCCACGATCCGGATGGGCATCCGGGAAAAGTCGTTCTCCGGGTACAGGGCCACCTGGTTCCCGTCACGGTCCAGGGTCTGGTGAAAATACCCGCTCTTGTAAAGCAGTCCCACGCCCACCATGGGCACGCCCAGGTCGCTCGCCGCCTTGAGGTGGTCTCCAGACAGGATCCCGAGCCCCCCCGAATAGATGGGCATGCATTCGTGGAGGCCGAATTCGGTGGAAAAATACGCCACCGGGTTCTTTTCCCCGATGACATGGTCCCCGTCGCCCCCCTCCCGCTTCTTCCCGAGAAACCGGTCGACGCACTGCACCGTTTTCCCGTAGAGGTCCATGAAGGCTTCGTCCTGCCGGAGGGCCTCGATCTTTTCCGTGTCGATCTGCTCCAGGAGTTCCACCGGGTTTCCCTCCACCCGGGACCAGAGGTTCGGGTCGATGTGCTCGAACAGCTTCCGGATCTCGGGATTCCAGATCCACCAGAGGTTGCGGGCGAGATCCCACAGACGCCGGAGTTCCTTGGGAAGCTCGGCGATGACGGTGAAGCTCCTGAAACGGGGCCAGACGGAGTCGGTCCCGACGTATGCGAATTCCCGGGCGAAGGCGCTGGCGTCGTAGGTGTATCCGCGGTCCGTGACCACCTTCGCCGCGATGCGGTACGCCTCCATATAGAAGAGATAGAACTCCTTCCAGTCGGCGTGCTCGGCGATGTCCCTCGCCTTCCTCTTCTGCCGCCACCGCTCCTCGTCCGGCCACTCGAGCACCCGGAGCATGTGCTCCTTCAGGTTCGCCACGATCTCGCCGTGGGACTGCCCCTCGTAGGGGAGGATGAGGACACCCTGGTTGCCGTTCTGGAAGTTGTGCTTCACCCACAGCCCGAAGCCGGCAAGGTTCGTCGTCACCGTGGGGACCCCGTAGGCGGCGCATTCGAGGGGCGTGTACCCCCAGGGCTCGTAATAGGAGGGGAAGACCCCGAGATCGCAGCCGGACAGGACGTCGTAATAGGGCATGTTGAGAAGGCCGTCGTATCCGTCGAGATAGCCGGGCATGAAGACGACGGAGACCCGGTCCTCGGGATTGTTGAGAAGGCCCTGGTCGTTGCACTTGTTCCAGATGGGGTCGCGCTGGGGATCGTGAAGCTGGTGGGTGGACACCCGGGTGATGCCCCCCCTCTGGACCGCCTGGCCCTTCATGATCTGCTGCGTCTCCGGGGAGATCCCGTAATGTCCGGCGATGACGGAAAGAAGGGCGACCACCTCGTCGTCGCGTCCCTTCTCCCTGAAGAAACGGTTCAGGTCCCCCAGGGCCTCCAGGAACAGGTCGATCCCCTTGTTGAAGAACTCGTACCGTCCCGAGATGAGAAACACCCTGCACCGTCCCCCGTCCAGTTTCCGCTGGAGGAAGGACGAGAAGAATTCGAGGAGCCTGCCCCTTTCTTTTTCAAAGAGACCGGGCTTCGCGGTCACGTCCGGAATGGTGGCGATGTCGATCCCGTTGGGCAGCACCACCTGCGGGACCCTCTGGAGGAAGTGGGAGGCCTCCTTTGCCGTGATTTCGCTCACCGTGGTGAAGCAGTCGCACTCCCTTGCGGTGACCGACTCGAGGGAATGCTTCGCCTCGACGTTCATTTTCGAGGCCATCTCCTTGGGAGAGATGGACTCCATGGAGCTGTAGATGTCGATCCGGTTCCCGCAGAGGGAACGGCCGAGGACCGTGGCGTGGGTGGTGAAGACCGTCCCGATCTCAGGGACGTGTTTTTTCACGTAGAGAAGCCCCGCCCCCATCATCCATTCATGGAACTGGGCGACGACGGTTTCGTCCCCCGGGGCCATCCGGCCGAAGAGGACGGCGATCACCTCGCCGAAGGCCGTGCTGTACAGGACGGGTTCGATGTAGTCCCAGGCGCCGCGGATGGAATCGACCCCGAAATCCTGCCACAGTTGGAAGAGAAGCTCGTTCTGGGGGTATTTCCCGACGTTTCCCACGAGGATCACCCGGGGACGTCCTTCGATCGTCCATCGGCCGCATCGGCAGGTGAGGTTTCTCTTCTTCAGGTCTTCCTTGACGCCCGGCCAGAGATCCTCCTTCGTTTCCTCGAATTCGGCGTTGTTTCCGAAATCGGGGCCGATGAGGACGTAGTTGTCCCCGAACCGTTCCTTGGCGCTCGGCACCTTCGTCCGGAGAACCGTGTGGATGCCCCCCACCTTGTTGCAGACCTCCCAGCTCACCTCGAAGAGGAATCGTGGCTCCTGGTTTTCTTTCATTTGCGTCCTCCAGAATCGTTCATTCGGCCCTCGGGGCCGCCGAGAAGCGCGGCGAGGCGGATGGCCTCCGCGACGCTCCAGGCCTGGGCAATGCATCCACGGGGGTGGAAAGGGCTGCTTCCATCGAAGATTTCCGACACGGTCCCCAGCCCGGCATCCCGGAGATGGGCCGTGAGGTTTTCGAGAACCGCGTTCAGCCGCTGCCGGTCGGCGTACGGGTCGCCGGACACGCGAAGCAGGGCTTCCCCGTAATGGCCGATGAGCCAGGGCCAGACCGTCCCCTGGTGGTAGGCGCCGTCCCGCTCCTCCGGTCCCCCCCGGCAGACGGGACGATAGGCGGGATCGCTCGGGGACAGGGTCCGAAGCCCGCAGGGCGCGAGCAGATCCGCCGTCACCCGGTCCATGGCCCTCCGCCCCATTTCCCTGTCCGCGAAGGCGGGAAAGGGAAGGGAAAGGGCAAACACCTGATTGGGGCGCAGCGACAGGTCCCGGGTCCCCCGCTCCGGGTCGACCACGTCGGCGAGATATCCCCGTTCAGGGACCCAGAAAAGGGTCCGGAAGGACTCCCCGATCCTGGAAAGGATGGGGTCGCACTCGAAACCGGGGCGCCTTCCCAGGGCCTTCCCCAGATATTCGAGAAAAGACAGCGCGTTGTACCACAGGGCGTTGATCTCCACCGGGCACCCGTTTCTCGGGGTCACGGGCTTCCCCCCCGTCACGGCGTCCATCCAGGTGAGCTGGGTCATGGGATCCCCCGCAAAGAGCAGGCCCCAGGGCTCCAGGAAGCGGATCGTCCCCGCCCGCCCTTCCAGGTACGCCGCCGCCAGGTCGACGAGGACCGGCCAGAAGACCTCCCCCACCGTTTCCAGGTCCCCCGTCCGCTTCAGGAACTCCTGGACGCACCAGAAGTACCAGAGGGCGGCGTCGGCGGTGTTGTAGGCGGCCGTCCCCTTTTCGGAAAGGCAGTTGGGAATGAGGCCGTTGCTTCTCTTGTTTCCCAGGTGAATCAGGATCTCCTTTCCCAGGTCGATCCTGCCGAGGCAGAAGGTGAGCCCGGGAAGGCTGATCAGGGTGTCCCGCCCCCACAGGTAAAACCAGGGATATCCCGCGATGATGGCGGGACCGCCCTCCAGGTCCCTGATGAGAAACTGGCCGGCGGCCCTTCTCCAGTCGTCGGAAACGGCGCTTTCCTTCCCGGGACGGCCCCGTCTTCTCCGGAACGTCCCCTTCCTCCGGGCGGCCTCCCGCTTCCAGAGCGCCGCCGGGGAGTCCTCCTCCCCCCCCGCGGACACGGAAAGGACGGCCTCCTCCCCGGATTCGAGGGAAAAGGCCAGCACCCCAGGGGTGAAGAGATCCTCCCGGAAGGGGTAGCCCCGTTCCCGCTCCTCGTCGTACTCGAAATTCCGGTACCACAGGGGCTCGGCCTGGAACGAACAGGGGCGGTCGAGGCGGAAGCGAAGGGCGGGCATCCCGTCGTAGGGCGCGATGGTAAAGCCGTCCTCCTGGAGCCGGACGTCGCCGCGGACGTAGGAATTTTCCCGCATCAGTCCGTGGATTTCCCGGAAAGCGAGAAAGGGCCGGAGGCGGAAGGTCCCCCCCTCCCCGCCCGGTTCGCAGGCGTAACGCACGAGAAGGGTGTTCGTCCCCTCCGGAAGGAGCAGCTCCTTCCGGACCCCTCCCTCGTCGTAACGGTGCCGGAAGGAGGGATAACCGTCGAGGACCACCTCGGAAAGGCAAAACGCCTCCAGCGGCAGGTCCGTCCCCGGATACCGGTGGAGGGAAAGGAGACGGGTCCTCCCCCCGAGGGTCACCGTGTCCTCCATCTTGGAAAGGAGCACGAACCGCCCCCGCGGCTCGGCAAGGTTCGCCACGAGGAGCCCGTGGTATTTCCGGGTATGACAGTTCACAACGGTGCTCGACCCGTAGCCGCCCAGGCCGTTGGTATCGAGCCATTCCCTGCGGAGAAGGTCCCCCTCCTTCTCCTTCCCGTCAAAGGAAATCCGTATCATGAATGACGATGCCGCCCCCTGGAATCTTTACGGTTTCGCTGGAAGTCCACAGGCCTCGCCGCCCTTCATCCCTTCTCCCCTGGCGGATCGTCGGTACGATTCGTTCGCCGGGATCCGGGCGCGCCGACCGCGGAATGTTTCACCTTGCCGTTCGAAAAAAGCATTGTTCCGACCTCTTACGGGTCCGCCGATCTTTTCATCCACTCCTTATACAGGAAAAAGGCACGCGGGGGCAACAGGAAGAAATGTCGCCTCGAAGTCCCTCCGCCGTCGCCGTCGAAAATGGAAGGGGCCGAATCGTCTTGACATTTCACCGAAAAACCCCGTATGCTCGCAGACCGGGGACCGCCGCCGGGGTCCCCGGATGCATCGCCGCTCCGGCCCGGGGCCGGAACGGCGCGGGGGTTCATGAGAACGCCGTTCCTTCCCATTTTCTGCGCTTTCGCCGCGGGAATCGCCGCCGGTTCCCGCTTCGCCGTACCGGTGGCCCTTCCGGGCCTGGGGGCGGTTCTCTCCATTCTTCTCCTTTTCGCGATCCCCGCGGCCCGCCGGAGCCGGTGGTTTCCCTTTTTCGTCCTGCCCGCCTTTCTCGCGGCGGGGATGATCGCCCCGCTGGCGGAACCTGGATGCGCCCCTCCCCCCCCATATGCCCTCGGCGGTCCCCGGGTCGTGGAAGGGATCGTTTCCGGGGATCCCGTTTCTTTCCCCGACCGGAAGGAGCTGGTTCTCGACTCCCCGGCGGTCCTCGTCGACGGCCGTCCCCGGCCCGTTCCGGGCCGCGTCCTTCTCTCCGTCCGGGAGCCCTGCGGAAATTTCCGCCGCGGCGACGCCGTCCGGACCCGGGTCGTCCTCCGGATTCCCGTCAATTTCAACAATCCCGGGGGCTTCGACTACCGGCGGCACCTCCGTTCCCGGGGAATCGTCCTGCGGGGCTTCGTCCCCGACGGGGAAACGGCGGTCCTCGTCCGGAGAAACCGGGGAAACCCGGTCCTGCAGGCGCTGGAGCGGGCCCGGTCCCGGATCGGGAGCTTCATCGACGCCGGCGGGGACGGCGGGCCGGGGGCCGTCCTGAAGGCCCTCCTCATCGGGAAAGGCAGGGAAATCCCCGACACGGTCCGGGAGGCCTTCGCCCAAACGGGCACGTCCCACGTGCTGGCCGTCTCGGGACTCCACGTCGGTCTCGTGGCCTTCTTCGCCTTCCTCCTCGCCAGGCATCTCCTGGCACGGTCGGAAGCCCTCCTTCTCCGGTGGGACCTGTCCAGGATATCGGCGGCCGTCGCCCTTTTCCTGATCGTCCCCTACGCCTTCCTGGCCGGTCTCGGCATCCCCGTCGTCCGGGCGGCGGTCATGATGTCCGCCTTCCTCGCCGCCCTCCTTCTGGGCAGGGGGACGTCCCCCCTCAATCTCCTGGCCCTCGCCGGTTTCCTCGTCCTCCTCGCCGGCCCGTCGGCCCTGTTCGAGCCGTCCTTTCAGCTTTCCTTCACCGCCGTGGCTTCCCTCCTCATTCTCCTTCCGCCGGCGGGGGCCCGCGGCCGACGGGGCGGCCGGAAGCGGGAGGCGCTCCGGAAGGTCTTTCTTTTCCTCGCCGTCTCCCTCACGGCGACCCTGGGGACGCTCCCCGTCGCCGCCTTCTGGTTTCACCGTATTTCCACGGTTACCCTCCTCGCCAACCTCGTCGTGGTCCCCGTCATCGGGTTCGTCACCCTGCCCCTCGGACTCGCCATGGTCCTCCTGCTCCCCCTGGGCCCCCTTTTCGCCCTTCCCCTCCTGAAAGCCGCCCTCCTTTCCCTCGGTCCGGTGATTCTTTTCGTCGAGCGGCTGTCCGCCGTCCCCGGGGCGTCCCTCCTTGCGGTCCCCCCTTCCCTCCCGGCCGTCGCCGCCTATTACGGCCTGCTCCTCCTGGGGGGACCGGTCCTGTCCCGGACCGACCGGAAAACGGGGACCCGGCGGCTCACCCCGTCCTCGGCCCTGTGCGCCGTTCTTGCACTGTTCCTCCTCGCCGTCCAGTGCTTCCCTCCCCGCCCCGCCGGGGAGACGCTGCGCCTCACCGCCGTCGACGTCGGACAGGGCTCCTCCATCCTCGTCGAATTCCCCGGGGGAGGCACCATGCTCGTCGACGGCGGGGGATTCCATGAAAACCGCTTCGACGTGGGCCGCCGTGTCGTCGTCCCCTTTCTTCTCTCCCGGAAGATCCGGGCCCTCGACACGGTCGTTCTCAGCCACCCCCACCACGACCACCTGAACGGGCTTCTTTACATCGCCCGGCATCTTCCCGTCGGCGAGGCCTGGACGAACGGCGAGGAGGCGGAAACGGAGCCGTACCGTCTTTTCCGGGAAACCCTCCGGGAAATGGGGATCCCCCACCGGAAAAGGAGCGCCCGCGACGAACCGGTGAACCGGGGAGGGGTCACGGTGTCCTGTCTCGGCCCCGAGGCGCCCTTCGACGGCCCCGTCCCGGACACGGCGGAATCTACGGCCAACGACCGCTCCCTGGTTCTCCGGCTGTCCTTCGGGAAGGTCTCGTTCCTCCTCCCCGGGGACATCACGGCAATTTCCGAGGAACGGCTCACCCGGATGGGAGCCGATCTCAAAAGCGACGTTCTTTTCGTGCCCCACCACGGGTCCTCCCTCTCCAGTTCCGGCCCTTTCCTGTCGGAGGTCCGCCCGGCGGCCGCCGTCATCAGCCTCGGCCGGGACAATCCCTTCCGATTTCCTTCCGCCGGGGTCCTCGCCCGGCTCCGGGAAGCCGGCGCCGCCGTGTACCGGACCGACCTCCACGGGGCCGTGACGGTCGAAACGGACGGGGAGAAAATCCTCGTCCGCTCCTTCCTGGAGGGGAGCCCTTCCGGGCCTGGCGAAAGGGAATGACGGCGGAACCGGACTTTTTTACGAAGCCGTCAATTGTATTTCGGGCGGGATTGTGATATGAATCCACGTTTTGAAGAACTTTGACGGCTTCGTAAAAAGTTCCTATGCCGCGTTGCCCTTCTTCCCTCGTCCCCGCGGCGTACCGAAAGTACGCCCCGGTCCCCGGGATTCGGCGCCTTGCCTCTGGAGTTTTTACTTTGCCGTTCGAAAAAGTGTTGATTTGACTTTTACAGGTTCATCAACTTTATCCGAGTGACGTGAAATGGAACCGATCACATCCATCCGCGGCTTCAAGGACATCCTTCCCGGCGAATCGGAAAAATGGCAGTTCGTGGAACGGAAGGCCCGGGAAGTCTTCGGAGCCTACGGCGTCCGCGAGCTTCGGATCCCGATCCTGGAAAAGACCGACCTGTTCCGGCGGGGAATCGGAGAAACCACGGACATCGTCGAAAAGGAAATGTACACCTTCCTGGACCGGGGGGAGGAATCCCTGACCCTGCGGCCGGAGGCGACGGCGGGAGCCATCCGGTCCTATATCGAGCATCACTTCTATGAAACGGACCCCGTGGCCAGGCTGTACACCATCGGCCCCATGTTCCGGAGGGAACGGCCCCAGAAGGGCCGGTACCGCCAGTTCCACCAGATCAACGTGGAGATGCTCGGCTACGAGGACCCCCGGGTCGACGGGGAACTGATCGGCATGCTCATGGCCTTCCTCACGTCCCTCGGCATCGGCGACCTGGACCTGGAGATCAATTCCCTGGGCTGCGCCGACTGCCGCCCCCTCTTCCGGGAGAAGGTGGTCCGCTACCTCGGAGACCGGGAGGACACCCTGTGCCCGGACTGCCAGAGAAGGCTCCGGACGAACCCCCTTCGGATCTTCGACTGCAAGGTGGCCGAGTGCCGGGAAGCGGTGCGGGAGGCGCCGGTCATCCTGGATTCGGTGTGCGACGGCTGCCGGGACCACTTCGAGAAGGTGAAGGAACTGCTTTCCTCCATCGGGGTTCCCTTCCGGGTGAATCCCCGCATGGTCCGGGGTCTCGACTACTACAAGAAAACCGCCTTCGAGGTGATCGGGCACAGCCTGGGCGCCCAGAACGCCGTTGCCGGCGGAGGACGGTATGACGGCCTGGTCCGGGATCTCGGGGGCCCCGACATCCCCGGGATCGGCTTCGCCATCGGGTTCGAACGGCTCGTTTCCATGCTTCCGGGCAGGGACGAGGACTATTCCCCGGCGCCGGATATTTTCGTGGCCACCCTGGGGAGAGAGGCGGAGGACACCGCCTTCCGTCTCCTCAACGACCTCCGGGGGAAGGGCCTGCGGGCGGAAACGGATTACTCCGGAAAGAGCCTGAAGGCCCAGATGAAGCGGGCGAACCGCTCCGGGGCGACCCATGTGCTCATTGTCGGGGGGGACGAGCTCGCCGAGGGCGCGCTGGTCCTCCGGGACATGAAGAACGGCGTCCAGGAAAAGATGCCGATTCCCGATGCAGTCGTCAAAATCGAAGAAATCTTTCATGTGAGGTAACCGACCTTGTCTCGTTTCGTCACCCAGTTGAAAAGGACGCATTACTGCGGCAGCCTCCGCTCCTCCCACGAGGGGGAGGAGGTCGTTCTCATGGGATGGACCCACCGCCGGAGAGACCACGGCGGGGTCACTTTCGTCGATCTTCGGGACCGGGAGGGCATCGTCCAGGTCGTTTTCAATCCCGAAGTCAGCCCCGACTCCCATCAGGAAGCGAAGAGAATCCGGAGCGAGTTCGTCCTCGCCGTCCGCGGCACGGTGCGGCGCCGCCCGACGGAAATGCTGAACCCCAACCTGGAAAGCGGCGACATCGAAGTCATGGTGGACGAGCTGGAGATCCTGAACGAGTCGAAGAC
Organism: Syntrophaceae bacterium UBA6252; assembly: GCA_002441265.1. Lineage (GTDB taxonomy): Bacteria > Desulfobacterota > Syntrophia > Syntrophales > UBA6807 > UBA6807. The sequence goes on along the minus strand of DJVQ01000058.1, from coordinate 16,721 downwards.
CCCCCCCTTCCTCATCGAAGGCGGCGAGGACATCTCCGAGAACGTCCGGCTGAAGTACCGGTACCTGGACCTCCGGCGCGCTCCGATCCAGCGGAACCTCTTCCTGAGGAGCGGGGTCGCCCGGGAGGCGAGAAACTATCTGTTCGACAAGGGATTCATCGAGGTGGAGACGCCGTTCCTCACCAAGAGCACCCCCGAGGGCGCGCGGGACTATCTCGTGCCGAGCCGCATCAACCAGGGGATGTTCTACGCCCTCCCCCAGTCCCCCCAGATCTTCAAGCAGCTTCTCATGGTTTCCGGCTTCGACCGGTATTTCCAGGTCGTCAAGTGTTTCCGCGACGAGGACCTGCGGGCGGACCGGCAGCCCGAATTCACCCAGATCGACATCGAGATGTCCTTCATCGACGAGAACGACATCCTGTCCACCATGGAAGGCCTCATGTACCACGTCTTCAAGACCGGCCTCGGCATCGAGATCCCCCTGCCCATCCCGAGGATCTCCTACCGGGAGGCCATGGACTCGTACGGAAAGGACAGCCCGGACGTCCGGTTCGACCTGCGGATCGTCGACATCACCGGGTGCCTGCCCAACTCGGGATTCCAGGTGTTCGCCGAGACGATCGGCAGGGGCGGGGTCGTCAGGGCCATCCGGGTGGAGGAAGGGAAACGGCTTTCCCGGAAGGACCTGGACGAACTCACGAATTTCGCGGGGTCCCACGGCAGCGCCGGACTGGCCTGGGCCAGGATCAATCCCGACGGGTGGACGTCGCCCATCGTCAAGTTCCTCCGGAAGGAGGAGGTCGAAGGGATCGAACGGGCCACGGGGGCCGTCCCCGGGGATCTTCTCCTCATGGTGGCCGACACCCCGAAAGTGGTCCAGGATGTCCTGGGAAACCTGAGGCTGCACCTGTCGAAACGGCTCAATCTCGTGAAGCCGGGCACCTTTTCCTTCGTCTGGATCGTGGAGTTTCCCATGTTCGAATACAGCGACACGGAGAAGCGGTTCATGGCGACCCACCACCCGTTCACGGCCCCCATGCCGGAGGACCTCCCCCTTCTGGAGAAGGATCCCGGCAAGGTCCGGGCGCGGGCCTACGACCTCGTCCTCAACGGTTCCGAGATCGGGGGGGGAAGCATCCGGATCCACCGCCAGGACGTCCAGTCCCGGGTCTTCGACGCCCTGGGGATCTCCAAGGAAGAGGCCCAGGCCAAGTTCGGCTTCCTCCTGGAGGCCCTGGAATTCGGGACGCCGCCTCACGGGGGAATCGCCTTCGGACTGGACCGGATCATCATGCTCATGACGGGAGCGGAATCCATCCGCGACGTCATCGCCTTCCCAAAGACCCAGAAGGCGACCTGCCTCCTCTCGGGCGCCCCGTCGGAGGCTTCGGTGGAACAGCTCATGGAGCTTTCCATCAAAACCGTCTGATCCCCGGGAAACACCCGGCCGATTGGACTTGACAAGGAAACGGAACAGAGTTTATAGAAAACCATGCCGGAAAGAATGGACCGAGACCGGAAAGATCCGTCAAAAAAAAGGAGGGACTGACATGATGGAAAAAAGATCGATCCTCTGGGGGGTCGCCCTGCTATCCGCCTGTATTTTCGCATTCGGTCTTGCCGGTTGCTGCCCCAAGAAACCCGCGGCAACGGCCGCGCCGGAACCGGCCGTCCAGCAGCCGCTGGTGGCCGAGGAAGTGCCGACCGTCCAGCTCGAGGAAGTGGAGGAGGTCGCGCTGGTGGAAACGGCCGCCCCGCTGGCGGACCGCCACGTCGTGAAGAAGGGGGAATGCCTCTGGTGGATCTCCGAATACGAGGATATCTATAACGATCCCTTCCTGTGGCCCATCATCTACGGGGCGAACAAGGACCAGATCGCGAACCCCGACCTGATCTACCCGGGACAGGAACTGAAGATCCCGAGAACGGGATTCGATATGGGGGAAGTCCAGGAAGCCAGGCGCTCCGCGGGCGCGCCGAGGCCCTACACCCCGGCGGAAAACGCTCTGCCCCCCCTGAAATAACCCATCGAGGAAGCGAGATACAGAGGGCACGGAGCGTGCCCTCTTTTTTTTGACACGAAGCCCGAAGCGCCTTCCCCCGGACACGAGGGGGGAGGAAGGCCGGCCGCGCCGGCGGGCCCGACAACCAGCCGATGGAGCCGTCACATGGCAAAATGGAACCGCGACAGGAACGTGTTGGAGCAGGATTCCGCGTCCTTCTGGAATTTCGATCTGAAGGATGTGGAAAAACCGAGCCTTTTCAAGAATCTTTTCCCCTACGACCAGGTCTGCCGGATCGATTTCGACAACAGGATCCTTCCCATCCGCCCGGCGGAGGATTTCTTCATCACCGATACGACGTTCCGGGACGGCCAGCAGGCCCGCCCCCCCTACACGGTGAAGCAGATCCTGGACATCTGGGACATGATACACCGCATGGGCGGCGAAAAGGGCGTCATCCGCCAGTCGGAGTTCTTTCTGTACACGGCGAAGGACCGGGAAGCGGTCGTCCGGTGCCTTGAGAGGGGCTACGCCTTTCCGGAAATCACGGGCTGGATCCGGGCAAGGAAGGAGGACATCCCGCTGGTCAGGGAGATGGGTCTGAAGGAAACGGGGATCCTCACTTCCGTCTCCGACTACCACGTTTTCCTCAAACTCAATTTCACGCGAAAGGAAGCCCTCGGGAACTATCTCGACATCGTCCGGGCGATCCTCGACGCGGGAATCCGCCCCCGGTGCCATTTCGAGGACATCACCCGGGCGGACATCTACGGTTTCTGCGTTCCCTACGCCATCGAGCTGATGAAGCTCCGGGAGGAAACGGGGATCGACATCAAGATCCGGCTGTGCGACACCCTCGGATACGGCGTCACCTACCCCGAGGCGGCCCTCCCGAGAAGCGTCCCCAAGATCGTCCGGGCCTTCATCGACGACGCGGGCGTTCCCGGCCGCCTTCTCGAGTGGCACGGGCACAACGACTTCCACAAGGCCCTCATCAACGCGGCGACCGCGTGGCTTTACGGGTGCAGCGCGGCGAACGGCAGCCTTCTCGGCATCGGCGAGCGGACGGGGAACACCCCCATAGAGGCCCTCGTCATGGAATACATCTCCCTCCGGGGGGAGGCGGACGGCATCGACACGACGGTGATCACCGACATCGCGGATTATTTCGAAAAGGAAATCGGCGTGAAAATCCCCGCCAACATGCCCTTCGTGGGTTCCGATTTCAACGTCACCCGCGCCGGCGTCCATGTGGACGGCCTCATCAAGAACGAGGAGATCTACAACATCTTCGACACGTCCCGGATTCTCAAGCGGCCCGTCCTCATCGAGATCACCGACAAGTCGGGCAAGGCGGGGATCGCCCACTGGATCAACACCCGGCTCGGCCTCTCGGGCGAAAGCAACATCGACAAGAGACACCCCGGCGTGGGCCACATCCACAAGTGGGTGATCCAGGAGTACGAAACGGGCCGCGTGACGGGCATCTCCCACGAGGAAATGGAAAGGAAGGTGCGGAAATTCCTTCCCGAGCTGTTCCTCTCCGACCTGGAAAAGATCAAATACAAGGCCGCCATGGCCGCCATGGACGTGGTGGAACGGGTCATGGAGCACCCCGTCATGAAGACGATGAACCCGGAACTCCAGGAACCGGTCATGCAGCAGTTCAGCGACGAGAATCCCGCCATCCAGTTCGCCTACATTGTCGACGTGAACGGCAAGAAGACGACGAAGAACATCACCCGGGTCGAGGAACGGGCCCGCTACGAAAACTTCGGCGTGGGAACGGACTACTCGGACCGGGAGTGGTTCTACCGCCCCCTGCAGAGCGGGAAGATCCACGTGAGCAACTTCTACATTTCCCGCATGACCGGGGCGCTGTGCATCACCGTTTCCGGTCCCATCCGGAACGAAAACGACGACATCGCGGGCATTTTCGGCGTGGACATCAAGTTCGAGGAGTGGGCCCGGCGGGTGGAGGACATCGCGGAAGCGACCAAAATCGCCCTGAAGGCGGAATTCGAGGCCAAGAGAATGGGGGAACCCGCCATCTGACGGGACGTGGGGAGCCCGGCGGATCCCCGGCGGCAGGATCAGTACCCGTCCTCCACGTACCACTCTTCGAAGGGAAGGGTTTCCAGCCTCGGAGAGGAGGGCACGAGTTCCCGGACGAACCGGGAAGGCTCCAGGGCAGAACGGCGGAAGCCGCCCCGCGACGAATCGCCGGCGGGATGGCACAGGTAGAGCTGGTCCTTCGCCCGGGTGACGGCGACGTAAAAGAGCCTTCTTTCCTCCTCGATCCCCCCGGCCTCCTGAAGGGCCCTGGACAGGGGGATCATGCCCTCGGTGCACCAGACCAGGAAAACCACGGACCATTCCAGCCCCTTGGCCTGATGGATCGTCCCGAGGACAACCCGGTCCCGGGACTGCTCCCGGCGCAGGGTTTCCGTTTCCTCGTCCTTCCCGCCCAGGAGCGCCAGTTCGCCCAGAAGCGAACCGGGATCGGGAAAACGGGACGCGTACCGGGCAAGCCGCGCCAGGTCCTCCTCCCGCGCCCCGGGGTCGGAAAAGGCGTCCTTCAGGTATTCCCGGTACCCCCCTTCGAGAATGAGGGAAATGCACCTTCCCGGTCCGGGCGGGCCCTCCCTTCCCCCGATGAGGGCCGTCATGAGCGCCTGGAGCCCCGAAAGGGGGCCGGCGGCGCTTTTCTGAACGGTCCCGGAAAATCCGGGATCGAGGAGGGCGTCCAGGGGGCGGCCCTCCGCCGCGAGCTGCTTCCAGACCTTTTCGGCGACCGCCTTTCCGACTCCCCGGTACAGGAGGAGGACCCTCCGCCAGGCCGGCTCGTCCATGGGGTTCTCGAGAATCCTGAGATACGCCGTCACGTCCCGGATGTGGGCCTGGTCCGTGAAACGAATGCCCGAACGGAGGTCGAAGGGGATCCCCCGCTTCGTCATTTCCATCTGGAGTTCCGTGGAGAGGTGATGGGCCCGGTACAGGACGGCTATTTCCCCGGGGGCCGTCCCCGCGCCCGCCAGCTCCTCGATCCGCTGGGCGACGAAGAGGGCCTGCTGAAAGGGGTTCCGGAGGGGGACAAAGGCAGGCTTGACCCCGCTTTCCTTCATGGGCCTCAGTTCCTTCCGGAACTGCTCGTCGGCGCAGGTGATGCACAGGTTGGCCATGTGGAGGATTTCCGGGGTGCTCCGGTAGTTCGTCTCCAGCTTGAAGACCTTCGCCCCGGGATAGCGCCGGGGGAAGCGGAGGATGTTCTCGTGGTTCGCCCCCCGGAAGGAGTAGATGCTCTGGGAATCGTCCCCGACGACGAGGAGGTTCCCGTGCTTCCCGGCCAGGAGGTCCAGGATTTCCGCCTGGACGGCGTTCGTGTCCTGGTACTCGTCCACGAGGACGTGGAGGAACTGCTCCGAGTATCGGTCCAGGGCTTCCGGTACGGTGGCGAGGAGATCCCGGAGGTTGACGAGGAGATCGTCGAAATCCATGGCGTTCCCCTCCCGCTTCCGGGCCTCGTACCGCTCGATGACCCGCTCCAGCATCTCCGGGGAGATCCGGTCCCGCCGCGACGCCGTCCGAAGACGGATCACCCGGGTGAGGGGCTCGCCCGTGTTCCGGGCGTAGCTGATGCAGTCCCGGACCGTCCGGTCCGTCCGGGCGCCCCCTTCCCCCGTCATCCCGAGGTCCTCCAGGCAGCGGCGGACGAGGTGCCTCGAATCGTCCTCGTCGAGGATCGTGAAGCTCCGCTCATAACCGAGGCGGTGGGCCCAGGACCGGAGGATCCGGTTCGCCAGGTGATGGAAGGTCCCCCCCCAGATCCGTCCGCAGTCCCCGGGAACGAGGCTTTCCACCCGGGAAAGCATGTCCCGGGCGGCCTTGTTGGTGAACGTGGCGAGAAGGATTCTTTCCGGGTCCACCCCCTCCGAGAGGAGACGGGCCACCCGGAAGGTGAGCGCCCGCGTCTTGCCGCTTCCGGCGCCGGCGATGACGAGAATCGGCCCGTCCCCGGCGAAGACCACGGCCTGCTGTTCCCGGTTGAGGAGCCTGCCGTAATCGACGGCGCCCGTTTTGGCGGCCGTCCCCCCTTCCCCCGCCTCCGCCCCGGAAAGGGAGGGATCGCTTTCCCGCCCCTCCGCGGACGGCTTCCGGTTCCTCTTGCGGGAAGGGGTCTGGTCGTTCGTCAAGGGCGTACCCCGTTATTTCCCCGTGACGGCCTTGACGGCCTCGGCGCTGCTCACCGACAGGATGTTCTTCAGCAGCCCCTCCTTCTCGTAGAAGCCGATCAGGGGCGCCGTTTTCAGGTTGTACGTCTCCAGGCGGTTCATGATGGCTTCCTCCGTCTCGTCGTCCCGCTGGATCACGGGCGATCCGCAGATCTTGCAGCGGTCCCCGGGGGCGGGGGGATTGCTCTTCACGTTGTAGATGGCCTGGCAGTCCGGGTTGGAGCAGGTCCTCCGGGTGGTCAGACGGTCCAGGATGACGTCCCGGGGAACCTCGAGGTTCACCACGAAGTCGAGACGGATCCCCAGTTTTTCGAGAAGCTTCTTCAAGGCTTCCGCCTGGGGGATGGTCCGGGGGAAGCCGTCGAGAATGAAGCCTTTCCGGCAGTCTTCCTCGGCGAGCCGTTTTTCCATGATCCTCATGATCAGTTCGTCCGGAACGAGGTCCCCCCGGTCCATGTAGGCCTTCGCCTCCTTTCCCAGGTCCGATCCTTCCCGGACGGCGGCGCGGAGGATGTCCCCCGTGGATATCTGAACGGAACCGTCGAATTCGGTAAGCAGTTTCGCCACCGTACCCTTCCCCGCTCCCGGGGCGCCGAGCAGCACGATACGCATGAAATACCTCCTGTGTTTGAAATGGGACGCCGCACTTTAGAGAATGCGGCGTCCCCCGTCAAGCATTTTCCCGAGGGGGTCAGAAGACCCTGGGATTCAATTGTTTCGTTTCAAACCGCTCGTATGTATTGATGGGCGGGGTGATGAGGGTGACCTGGTCTCCCACGACCTTCACCGAGGTGACGGCCTGCTGGATGGAAAACCAGACGCCCACCTTCTTCCCCGACGGGTCCTCGAGACGGAAGCCCTGGAGGCCCAGAAGCGTCGCCAGGACGCGGTTCTGCATCATCCCCACCAGGTCCTTCAGGGTCTCCTCGTCGAGATCCCTCTTTTTCCAGAGCTCGGACTGAAGGGTGAACTCCCTGGAGATCCCGACGATGGCGTTCGGGAGATCGTCGGAACCGCTGATGTAGTAAACGAGGCCCGGATCGATCCGGAACCGCTCGAACTGCTCCGTCACGCCCTGGTCGGGGACGAATTTTCCGTATTCGTGCATCTGCTTCGCCGCGCATCCGGCGAGAGCCCACACGCAAAGTACGGCAAGAATCCGGATCCATTTTCTTCCCGCATTCTTTTTCATGATGTTCCTCCTTCTTTTTGCCTTCGACAAGACAACCGGCCTTATTTTCCTCTCCAGGACAGAAGATCGAATTTCCCGTTTCCGTACTCCAGATAGGAAAAATGCCGGATCCAGTCCCCCAGGGCGACGAAATGCCGCGGCCGCCCGAGGAGGGTCGTTTCCCTGTGGATGGAAAGATGGCAATGGCCGACCACGACGGCGTCGCAGCCTTCCCTGAATTTCTCCATGGCAAAGGACTCCATTTTCCGTACCAGGGGCTCCGGGGGGTCGCTCAGGTAATCCTTGCTGAAACGGGAGCTGAAACCGGCCACCTTCCAGAGGACCGCCGGAGGAAGGACGGACTGGAGCCACCGGGAAAAAGGACTCCGGAGAAATCGCCGGAGTCTGAGATAGGACCGGTTTTCCCTGTCCACGGTGTCCCCGTGGGCGATGTAAAAGCGCATCCCGTCGAGGGTGACGTCCAGGCCCTCGGGAACGATCCTGAATCCGCGGCTCCCGAAATAATCCTCGAGAAAGAAATCATGGTTCCCCTCGAAGTAGTAAACGGTCACGCCCTCTTCGGGGAGGGCTGCGAGACGCTCCGCCATGGGCCGGAAGGGGGGGTACAGCCTGCCGTCCCGGCAGAACCAGAAATCGAAGAAATCACCCACGAGGAACAGGTGGTCGTATCGTTTTCCGAAATCCCGGAAGAAGGCGAGGAGCCTGCTCGACTGCACCGACGACGCCCGCAGGTGGGCGTCGGAGAGAAAGACGGCCTTCACGGCGTTTTCCAGGCTTTTTCCACGAGGGAGAGACTGTTCCGGAACATCCTGGACGCTTCCTCCTCCGTCATCCCGGCGCCCCTGGCGATCTTTTCCGCGAAGCCCCGTTCCAGAAGGTCCCCCGGTTCATGGCTGTCCGTGTCGAGAACCAGTCCGGCGCCGTGTTTCCGCGCCATGTGCAGGACGTGGCCGTTGCTGAGGCTGTGTCCCTTCCGCGACGTGATTTCCAGGAAGACGCCCTGTTTCGCCGCAAGGGCCGCCTCGTCGTCGGAGATCAGGCCCGGGTGGGCGAGAATGTCCACGGAGGCTTCGATGGCGGCGAGGTTGGTTCCCGGACGGACGGGTTCGACGAGGGTCTCGCCGTGAACGACCACGATCCGGGCCCCCATCCTTCTCGCTTCGCAGGTCAGTTCGGCGATGTGGGCGGGGTGGACGTGGGTCAGCTCGACGCCGGGGAGCACCCGGATCGAAAAGGCGGCGCAGATCCGTTCGCAGACGCGGACCATCCGGGGGACGATCCAGTCCAGCGTCGAATGATCGGCGTGGTCCGTGATGGCGAGGGCCACGTATCCCTTCGCCTCGGCCCTGCGGGCCAGTTCGGAGGGGATGAGCGCCCCGTCGCTGAAGGTGGAATGGCTGTGGAGATCGATCAAGGAAGTCCTCTTAAAACGCAACGATGGGTCCCCCGCAAGGGGAATGCAAGGAAAGATCCTGGATCTTTTAACAAATATCCATTAAAAGGTCAATGAACGGCGTGTGTCCCCGGGGAATTGAAATCTTTTCCCCCGTGGGATATCCTTCCGGCAGCGAAAGGCGGCGGTGGACCCGAACGAACGATGAAAATTCTCGATCGGTATCTTCTCAGGGAAATCATTGGCCCCTTCTTCATGGTGCTTTTCATCCTCACGTTCGTTCTTCTCATCGGCAGGATTCTCCAGATCATGGACCTCCTGGTGAACAAGGGGGTCGGGTTCTCCCAGATTCTGCTCCTTCTCGCGTACCTCATGCCGTCCTTTCTCATCCGGACGGTCCCCATCTCCCTTCTCGCGGCGGTCCTCATGGGCCTGGGGAGGCTCTCCGCGGACAACGAGCTCATCGTCATGAAGGCGTCGGGAATCCCCCTTTCCCGGATCGCCCGCCCCGTCCTCGCCTTCGCCGTCGCGGCGACCCTTTTCACGGCCTCCATGGCCGTTTTCTTCTCGCCGGCGAGCAGCCACGCCATGAGGTCCCTCCTTTTCGAGATCGCCCGGCAGAAGGCGGGCATCGGGATCAAGGAAAAGGTCTTCAACGACCGGTTCAAGGACATCGTCCTGTACGCGGAAAAGATCGATCCCCGGGGGGATTTCATGGAAAACGTCTTCATCTCCGACAACCGGCTTCTCCGGCAGCCGACGGTGATCACCGCCCGGAAGGCCTTTCTCGTCTCGGACCCCGACCGGATGACCCTGTCGCTGCGGCTCGTCGACGGGAGTTCCCACCAGGCGGACCCCGGAAAGGGATCGTACAAGAAAATGGACTTCCGCACCTACGACCTGAACCTGGATCTTTCCGGGGACCTGGAGCAGGAGGCCCCGGACCGCCGGAAAAGCACCGAGATGGGGGTTTCCGAACTGATCCGCGAGATGGGGAAGAGAAACCCCGGAACCGCCGAGGGGAGGGAGCTTCGGATCGAGCTGCACAAGAAATTCACCCTGCCCCTGTCCTGCTTTCTTTTCGCCCTTGTGGGCATCCCCCTTTCCATGGGACGGCACCGCTCGGGCAAGGCCCGGGGGTTCTCGCTGGCCATCATGGTCGTGCTCGTCTACTACGTCCTGCAGATCGGCGTGGAGTCCCTGGGCGAGGAGGGCCGCCTTCCCGCCGTCGCCGGGGCATGGCTCCCCGATGCCGTCTTCGCCGTCGCCGGGGGAATCCTGTTTTACTCGGCCTCCAGGGAGCGTTTCCTGCTGCCGGACCGGTTCCTGTCCCTTCCGGCGTCCCTCCGGGCGCGGATCCTCCGCCTTTTCGGACACCGGAACCGATGAAAGTCCTCGACCGCTACGTCCTCAGGGAATTCACGGCGAAATTCACCCTCGTCCTCCTTTCGCTGTCGGGGATCTACCTCATCGTGGATTTTTTCGAGCGGATCCGGATGTTCCTCAGCAACCAGGGAACGGCGGCCCAGATCGGGGCCTATTTCCTCTATGAAATCCCCATGATCGTCTCGACGCTCCTCCCCGTCTCCGTCCTTCTCGGCGCGCTCATCACCTTTTCCGTCCTTTCGAGAAACAGCGAGATCATCGCCATGAAGGCGAACGGGGTGAGCCTGTACCGCATGGCGCTGCCCGTCCTGCTTTTCGCCGCCGGGATTTCGGTGGTTTCCTTCGTTCTCACCGAATATGTCACCCCCTTCACGAACCAGAAGGCCAAGCACATCAAATTCGTGGAAGTCCAGAAAAGGGGCACCGAGTTTCAGGTGTTCGGCAACAACGAAATCTGGTACCGCGGGCGGGACGGCATCTACCACTTCCGGCACTTCGACTCCCGGACCTCGACCCTCAGGGGCATCACGATCCATTACCTGAACCCCTGGGACGGGGCGGTCTCAAAACGGGTCGACGCGGAACGGGCGGAATGGAACGGAAAGGAATGGATCTTTCACGATCTCCAGGTCGCCACCTTCCCCCTGGGGGGCGAACCGGAGCTGGAACGGATCCCCGCCATGGCGGCGGACCTGCCGGAAAAGCCGGAGGACTTCCTGGTGGTCCGGAAGGACGCCGAGGAAATGGGTTACGGGGAGCTGAAGCAGTACGTCGAGAAGATCCAGTCGCAGGGATACAACGCCGCCCACTACCGGGCCGACCTCTACGGAAAAATCGCCTTCCCCTTCGTCAGCCTCATCCTGGCCGTCCTGGGGATCTCCTTTTCCCTTCTCCGGTCGGAAAGGAGCGGGGGGATTTCCGGGGCCATCGCCATGGGGGTGCTCATCGGGTTTTCCTACTGGATCGTGTTCGCCGTCGCCCTCTCCTTCGGGCGGTCCGGCTCCCTGCCCCCCCTCGCGGCCGCCTGGGCGGCCAACGTACTTTTCGGATCGGCGGCGCTCGTCCTCTTTCTGAAAATCAGGACGTGACGGGCCGGGGAGGGAACGGGCGTCCCCTCCCCCGGACCGTTCGTTCCTCTCAGGTTCCCACTTCCCAGGACTTGAGGTACTTTTCCTGCTCCTCCGTGAGGGTGTCGATGGAAACCCCCATGGAGGCCAGTTTCAGCCGTGCGATCTCCCCGTCGATGGCGGCGGGCACCGTGTACACCTTCTTTTCGAGTCCCGCCCCCTCCTTCACGAGGTACTCCGCCGACAGGGCCTGGTTGGCGAAGCTCATGTCCATGACGCTTGAGGGGTGTCCCTCGGCGGCGGCGAGGTTCACCAGCCTTCCCTCCCCGAGGAGATAAATCCGGCGGCCGCTTTCCAGGGTGAACTCACGGATGTGCTCCCGGATGGGGCGTGTATTCACGGCGAGCGCCTCGAGGCCCTCGAGGTCGAGTTCCACGTTGAAGTGGCCCGAATTGGAAACGATGGCCCCGTCCTTCATGGTGACGAAGTGCTCCTTGCGGATCACGTTGATGTCTCCCGTGAGGGTGCAGAAGAAATCGCCGATCCGCGCGGCGTCGGCGATGGGCATCACCCGGTAGCCGTCCATGACCGCCTCCAGCGCCCGCAGGGGATCGACCTCGGTGACCACCACGTTCGCCCCCATGCCCGAGGCCCGCATGGCGAGCCCGCGGGAGCACCAGCCGTAGCCGCAGACCACGAACACGGAACCGGCGATGAGGCGGTTCGTCGCGCGGACGATCCCGTCGATGGTGCTCTGGCCCGTTCCGTAGCGGTTGTCGAAAAGATGCTTCGTGTTGGCGTCGTTCACGGCGATCATGGGGAACCGCAGGACCCGGTCCTCCGCCATGGCCCGCAGCCGGATCACGCCGGTCGTGGTCTCCTCCGTCCCCCCGATCACGCGGTCCGCCAGGGCCTTCCGTTCCCGGTGAATGGCGGAAACGAGGTCCGCCCCGTCGTCCATGGTCAGAACGGGGTTCCGGTCGAGGACGGCATGGATGTGGCTGTAGTAAGTGTCCCGGTCCTCCCCCCGGATGGCGAAAACGGGGATTCCCGCGTCCCGGACGAGGTAGGCCGCCACCGAATCNNTGCTCAGCGGGTTGGAGGCGCACAGGAAGACGTCCGCCCCCCCCGCTTTCAGGGTGTCGACGAGACTGGCCGTTTCCGTGGTCACGTGAAGGCAGGCGCCGAGAACGAGCCCCTTCAGCGGCTTTTCCTTCTCGAATCGTTCCCGGATGCTGTTCAGCACGGGCATGCTCCGGTTCGCCCACTCCACCCTGAGGGCTCCGTCGTCGGCCAGCCCCATGTCCTTAATGTGAAATTCCATGATTCTCCTTTCCTTTCAGAGTTGACGGCATCGTAAAAAGTCTGAACGAATCGTTTTCGAACGGCGACGGGAAAAAGTTCCCAGGACAGGGCGCCCGAATCCCGGCGACGGGGTGTACGGACGGCGCACCTATTCCGACGCCGCTTCCTGTCTCAGTTCCGCCGCCCGGTCCGCCCGCTCCCAGGGAAAGTCGTCCATGAAGAGGGTTACGGCGATGCGGCGGTACATGTCGCCCTTGAGAAGATCGAAGGACTCGATGAGCCCCTTCGGAGTGAAATCGAACAGCTTCGCCACGATCCGGGCGAGCTTCTCGTCGGGAACCGATCCCGTCCCGAAAGTGTTGACGTTCACCGACAGGGGACGGGCGATGCCGATGGCGTAGGCGAGCTGGACGGAACACTTCGACGCCAGCCCGGCGGCTACGACGTTCTTCGCGGCGTACCGCGCCCCGAAGGCGGCGCTGCAGTCCACCTTTTCGGGGGACTTGTTCACCACCGACCCTCCCCCGAGCTGGGCACCCGGGTAGGCCCCGTAGAACTGGCAGACCAGCTTCCTTCCCGTGACGCCCGAATCGGCGGCGCTGCAGGAGTGCACGGCCTGCCACTCCCCGGTGGGATTGAAGAGGAACTCCGTCCCGCCGTCCACCCACTCCTTCAGGCAGTCGAAGGCGATCTTCCGGGCCTCCGCCTCCACCTCCTCCCGGCTTCCCGTCACCATCCGGTAGTCCACGGCATTGGACATGAGCACCTTGGACACCCGGCGGGGCTTCCCGCCGTCGTATTCCACCGTGACCTGCCCCTTGCCGTCGGGGGCGAAGACGGGATTGCCGCACCCCTCGAACGTCCGCATGAGGCGGTTCACGAGAACGTACGGCAGCGGGAGCAGTTCCGGGGTCTCGTCGCAGGCGTAACCGTACATGATCCCCTGGTCCCCCGCGCCGATTTCCCGGTGCTTCCCCATGTCGGCCCTCGTCCCGATGTTGATGTCCGGCGACTGGGGAATCACCGCCGTGAGCACTCCCATGGAGTGTCCGTTCAATCCGACGGCGGCGTCGCCGTAGCCGAGGGAGAGGACGGTCTGCCGGACGATCCGCTCGATGTCCACGTAGATCCGGGTGGAGATTTCCCCGCCCACGAGGCAGAACCCCTTGCCGAGGAACACCTCGAGGCCGCAGTGGGGCATGTTGAAGACGTCGAGCCCGATTTCGGCTTCCCGGTCCAGGATCTCGGCGATGACATGGGCGGCGATGGTGTCGGCCAGCACGTCGGGATGTCCCCGCTTGATTCCCTCAGACGAGATTTCCATGGTTCTCCCCCTCCTTGACGGACGGCTGTTTCCGGACCCGCGGCACGCCCATCGCCTCGGGCGGCGAGATCATGCCCCCCGAGATGATGAGCGTGAACGCATCTTCCACGGTCATGTTCAGATTGACCACGTCCGACTCCGGAACCATCAGGTAAAAACCGGACGTCGGGTTCGGCGTCGTGGGAACGAACAGGTTCAGCACCATTCCGGACGTCTTCTGCTGGACTTCCCCCCGGGCGACGCCGGTCACGAAGGCGATGCAGTAGAGCCCCGTTCTCGGATACTCGATGAGGACCACCCTCCGGAAGCTCATGCTCCGGTCTCCGAAAAGGGCCTCGATGAACTTCTTCACCGCCTTGTAGATGCTCCGGACAAAGGGGATCTGGTTGACGAACCACTCGCCGAGGGCGACGAACCGGTTCCCGAGGTAGCTCCGGGTGATGAGGCCGACGATGAAGATGAACAGGACGGTGAAGAGGATCCCCAGTCCGGGGACGTGGAAGGGGAGGAACCGGTCGGGGTGGAACCGGGGAGGGATGAACGAGATGAGGTTGTCCATCATCCCGACGATGATGACGAGAACGTAGATGGTGACGCCGATGGGAACGGTGGCGGCGATGCCCGTGAGAAATATTCCCTTGATGGCTTTTTTCATGGTCTGGCACCTTGCCGGCGGCGAGAGGATTTACCCCGGCGATCTGTCTTTTAACAGAAAGAAAAGCGAATATCAACGGCTGTTTCCGGAAGTGAAAAGGGGCGGCCGCCCCTGCGGTCCGCCCCTTCGAAAAACGGGGGCACGATCGATTCGGGGATCAATCGACCTTCTTTTTCTTGATTTTGTTCTTCTCGTCCAGGAACACGCAACGGGCCTTCCAGGTCCGCGCCTCCCGGTCCTCCACGTTCACGTAACTCGCGATGATGATCAGGTCTCCCTTCGAACCTTTCCGGGCCGCCGCCCCGTTCAGGCAGATGATGCCCGAATCCCTCTTTCCCTTGATGACGTACGTGGAAAACCGTTCTCCGTTGGAGACGTTGTAGATGTCCACCCGCTCGTAAGGAAGGAAATCTGCGGCCTCCATCAACGTCTCGTCGATGGCGATGCTTCCCTCGTAATCCAGGCAGGCCTCGGTGATCGTCGCCCGATGGAGTTTCGATTTCAACATGATTCTGTCCATGGCACACCTTCCAGGTCGATTTTCTTTTTTTACGGTATGTCAAGGGGCTCGCCGAAGACGTAGTTGTCGATGAGCCTCGGCAGTCCCACCCGGACCGCCAGGGCAAGAACGGTTTCCCCGTCCATCCGTTCCACGTCTTCCATCGTGCCTGTGTCGCAGATTTTTGCGTAATCGATTTTCGCGTGGGGGTGGGATTCGATGAAGGACCGCACGTCCTGGAGGATCTTCCCGGCGTCCCTTTCCCCCTTCTTGTACAGATTCTTCGCCAAGCGCAGAGAGCGGCTCAGGCTGAGCGCCGATTCCCGTTCCTCCGGCTTCAGGTAGGTGTTCCGGGAGCTCATGGCCAGGCCGTCGGGCTCCCGCATGGTGGGCATGCCCACCACCTCGAGGTCCATGTTGAGATCGGCCACCATCCTTTTGATGGTGACAAGCTGCTGAAAATCCTTTTTACCGAAAACGGTGACATGGGGTTTGACGATGTTGAACAGCTTGGCGCACACCGTCGTCACGCCCCTGAAATGGCCGGGCCTGGACGCGCCGCACAGGTTCAGGGTCACCTTCTCCACGTTCACGAAGGTCTGATACCCCCGGGGATACATGTCGTCGTTGGAGGGATAAAAGACCACGTCCACCCCCGTCTCTTCGCACAGGGACAGGTCCCGCCCCAGGTCCCTCGGGTATTTCTCGAAGTCCTCGCCGGGACCGAACTGGGTGGGATTCACGTAGATGCTCGAGACAAGACAATCCCCCTGCTTCCTTCCTTCCCGCATGAGCATGAGATGTCCGTCGTGGAGATAGCCCATGGTGGGGACAAAAGCGATCTTCTTTCCCGCAAGCCGCATGGACTCGGAAAACTTCTGCATTTCGCCAGTAGATTCGATAACTTTCATCTCCACCCCGTCCTTTCAAAAAAGAAAAGCCTCCCGCTTGAGACGGGAGGCCCTATTACTCATCCGTCGACTCTCTCCGTCCCAGTCCGTCACAGGATCCAGGCGGTCCGAAAGCCGAGGTATCAAACTATGGAACCGTTGTCAAGCACATTATGACGGCTTCGTGAAAAGTCCATATGTTGCGTCGCCCTTCCCCCGCCGTTCGGGTCTCTCTCATTCCGCCGGGGCTGAAGCCCCGGACTACATCCAGGATTTACGAGAGCCGGAGCCTGTGCCGGCCGGTATTGGTCTCATGTAGTCCGGCCCTTCAGGGCCGGCGACCTTCGACATGCCGGCCACGGAAACACCCTCCCACGATTTGTTTTCATACCGGGAACGACCACCGTAAGGGGGCGCAGGATGGTTTTGGAGGCGAATAAGCGCCTTTTCGCTTACGGTTCCTTTCGAAGCGGAACGCCCGCAACACCGCTTGTCCGAGCACGGAGACACACAGGCCGAATCCGCGGTGTTGCAGTGGAGCGAGAAAATTGGAACCGTCGAAAAGCGCTTCCTGAGCCGGGAAACCGTCCGCGACCGCGGGAACCGCCATGTCAAACGGCTTTCCCTCGGCCAACCAGGGCTGAAGCCCCGACCGCCAAAGTCCCGACCCTGAAGGGTCGGACTACGGAAACACCGTCCCGCGATATGTTTTCATACCGGGGACAACCGGCAGGGGGCGCAGGATGGTTTTGGAGGCGAATAAGCGCCTTTTCGC
>DJVQ01000010.1 GCA_002441265.1 Syntrophaceae bacterium UBA6252 | reverse complement strand
AAAAAGCCCATATGCTGCGTTCCCCTTCTTCCCTCGTCACTGCGGCTTGGCAACCCAGAAATCGCGTCCGGGACTTTTTCACGGTCCCTTCAACCTTTTTCCGCCGGGTACCGGGCAACCCGGCCCGCCTTCCGTCACGGCTGCAGGATGTATCTTCTCATGCTCACGTTCATGAGGAGCCCGATCCCGATCATCATGGCGGCCATGGACGATCCCCCGTAGCTGAAGAACGGCAGCGGGATTCCCACCACGGGAAGAACGCCGAGAACCATGCAGATGTTGATGAAGACCCCCCAGAACATCATGGCCGTGACGCCGAACGCGATCAGCGTTCCAGCGAGATCCCTGGAATTCCGGGCGATCTTGATTCCCCACAGGAGCAGGAACAGGAAAAGGGCCAAAAGGACGAGCGCACCGAGGAATCCCCATTCCTCCGCGAATACGGAAAAGACGAAGTCCGTCTGCTGTTCCGGGAGAAACTTGAGCTGGCTCTGGGTTCCCTTTAGAAATCCCTTTCCCAGGACCCCGCCGGAACCGATGGCGATGACCGACTGGATGATGTGGTATCCCGCGCCGAGGGGGTCCCTTTCGGGATTGAAGAAGGTAAAGATGCGCTCCCTCTGGTAGTCCTTCAGGCAGAACCACAGAATGGGCAAAAGGACGACGCCGGCGGAAAAGAACAGCAGGATGGTCTTCCGTTTCACGCCGATGAAGAAAATCATGGAGGCCGCGACGATCACGAGAAACAGCGCCGTGCCGAGGTCGGGCTGGCGGGCGATGAGGACCACGGGAAGGGAGAGGATGCCGAGGGGGACGAGGAGGTTCCGGATTTCATAGGCCTCCCCCGCCTGGTTGTCCGTGATGTACCGCGTGAGGACCAGGACGAGGCCGATCTTGGCGAACTCGGAAGGCTGGAGGGAAACCGGTCCGAGGGACAGCCACCGCTGGGACCCGTGGACCGTGTTTCCGTAAATCATGACGAGAAGGAGAAGGAGCATGATCGCGCCGTAAATCCAGTAGGCGTTGCGGACGATGAACCGGTAGTCCACGGCCGCCGCGACCAGCATGAATCCCAGCCCCGCGCAGAACCAGTAGAGCTGTTTCATGTAAAGGGTTTTCGCTCCCGACGGGGCGAAGCCGGAACCGGTGCTGTACAGGTTGACGATTCCAGCCATGGAAATCAGCAATATCAGGCCGAGAAGCACCCAGTCGAAGTGGACGATGAGCCGGCGGTCGACCTTCATCCCGCCCCCCCCGCGCCGGCGGATGTCCGGACCTCCGTCCCCGCCGGATGGACCCTGTCCTTTTTTATCTTGAAATATTTCATGAGGATTTCCCGGGCGATGGGGGCCGCCACGGAACCGCCGCCCCCTCCGTGCTCGACCACCACCATGACGGCGATCTCCGGATCCGGGTAGGGGGCGAGGGAGACGAAAAGGGCATGGTCCCGATACTTGTAGGGAATCTTTTCCAGGTCCTGATCCTCCTGGGACAGTTTCACGACCTGGGCCGTTCCCGTCTTTCCGCAGGCCACGACGCCCAGGGTTTCCAGTTCCCTCAGGGCCTTCCCCGTTCCCCTTTCCCCGTGAACGGTGTCGCGGAGGGCCGAAAGGAGAAACTTGCGGTTCCCCTCGTCCAGGGGCAGGATCCTCTCGACCTCGGAAGGGAGTTCCCGGATCGTCTCCCCTCCGGGGGAGACGATCCGATCCACCGTTCTCGGCCTGAAGAGAACGCCGCCGTTCCCGATGGCGCAGTAGGTCCGAAGCAGCTGGATGGGGGTCACGAGAATGAACCCCTGACCGATGGAAAGGGAAACGGTTTCCCCGATCTGCCAGGGCTCCTTCAATTTTCTCATTTTCCACTCCCGGGACGGGATCAGCCCCTCCTGCTCTCCCGGCATGCCGATCTCCGTCCTTTTTCCCAGGCCGAACATCCGGGCGTACCAGGCAATGGTGTCCACGCCGAGCTTTTCCCCGAGCTCGTAGAAGTAGACGTCGCAGGACTCGACGATGGCCCTCCTGAGATCGACGGAGCCGTGCCCGTCGCGGTTCCAGCACCGGAAGGTGCGGTCCCCGACGACATGGCTTCCGGTGCAGAAGGTCTTTTTCTCCGGCGTGACCGCCTTTTCCTCCAGCCCGGCCGCGGCGATGACGAGCTTGAAAAGCGAACCGGGGGGGTACAGGCCGAGGAGGGAACGGTTCTGAAGGGGGCACAGGGGATCCTCGAGAAGCTTCCGCCAGGCCTCCCCCGAGATCCCCCGGTTGAACAGGTTCGGGTCGTAGGAGGGCTTGCTCACCATGGCCAGGACGGAACCGTCCCTGGGATCCATCGCGATGACCGATCCCGCCTTCTCCCGGAAGGCTTCCCAGCAGATCCGCTGCAGATCGGCCCGGAGGGTGAGCACCACCGTGTTCCCGGGCCGGGGGGGCATGACGCCCAGCACCCGGATCTTCCGCCCGTTCACGTTGACCTCGATCTGCTCCCCGCCGCTCGCGCCGCGGAGTTCCTGGTCCATCATCTTCTCGATGCCCGTCTTGCCCACCATGTCGCCCGGCCTGTATGCCTCGGGGGATCCGCCGTCGGTTTCATCGCAGCACGCCTCCCCCACGTAGCCGAGGATGTGGGCCGCCATTTCCCCAAACCGGTAATCCCGAACGGGCACCACGTCCACCACGACGCCGGGCAGGTGGAAGGCGTTCGATTCGATCAGCGCGAGATTCTGCCAGGAAACGTCCCTTTCGAGCCTCACGGGAACGAAGGGCTTCCTGTCCTCGTTCCGTTCGAGCTGCCTTTTCCACCGGCCGGTGCGCTCGCCGTCGAAAAACGTCATCCGTTCCAGCACATCCCCGGAATTTTTCGCCAGTTCGGGGATCATGGACACGTCGAAGGAGGGCATGTTGTCCACCAGGATGTTCCCGTCCCTGTCCAGGACCTGCCCCCTCAGGGGCTTGACCTCCTGAAAACGGATCCGGTTGCTTTCCGACCGCAGTTTCAGCTCGTCCCCCCGGATGACCTGAAAAAACCACAGCTTTCCCGCGAGGAAAAAGAACGCCAGAAAGACGATCCAGACGATCACGTCGAAACGTCCCCGGAAGGTTCCGGGATCATATTTTGTTAATCGAACGCGCTCTTTCGCCATGGATCATTCCCGCAATGCGGTCGAAGACCGGGAAAACGAAGGGACAGATTATACCGGCAACGGCAGCCTGGGGCAAATAAATACGAAGAAACTCTCCGGACAGGTCCTTTCCGTAGAAAATCCCGTAAGCGGCATAGAGAACGAGAAACTCGGGAAAGGAAACCAGGAAGGAGAAGAGGGCCAGCGTCCAGGGCTTGCCCGGGTTCATCTTTCCGGACATCCAGCGGGTGAGGAAAAAGACGGACACATACACGATCACGTAGACCCCCGGGATGATGGAAAGAAGGCCGTCCATGAAAACGCCCAGATACAGGGCGAGCAGGAACCCTTCCCTTTCCTCCAGGAAAAAGCCCCCGTAAACGACGAGAAGGAAGGCGAGGTTGATCCGTACCGTATCGAAGGTCAGGGAAAGGAGGATCGTTTCCTGGAAGACGGCGGTGCAAAGGGCCACGATGGGGAGGATGACAAAAGCCGTCATGGTTCCTGTTTCCCCTGCTCCAGAAGCACCATGACCTCCTCCAGCAGGGCCGGGTCCACGGCGGGCTTCACCACGATCTTCTGGAACAGCCCCGTCTTCTCCTTCTCGACCCGGGACACCGTTCCGAGGAGAAAGCCCTTGGGGAAAATCCCCACGAGGCCGGACGTGATCACTTCGTCGCCCGCCTGAACATCCCCGGACGACGGCACGTATTTCAGGACGCACCCCTCGGGTCCCGCACCCTGGAGAATGCCCTGGACCCGGCTTCTCTGGACAAGGGCGTCCACATTGCTGTTGAAATCCGTGATGAGGAGAACCTTCGATGCGTGCCAGGACGCCTCGATGATCCTTCCCCCCACGCCGATGTCGGTGAGGACGGGCATCCCCGGACGGATCCCATGGGCCGTCCCCTTGCTGATGTAAAGGACGTGAAACACCGACGTCCTCTCCGCGCCGGTGACCCGGGCCGCCGTCATGGGAAGGGAGACCGCCTCCGAGAGACCCATCAGCTTGCGGAGCCTCCTGGATTCCAGGTCCGCTTCCCGCAGTTCGTTGATCCTGTTTTTCAGGCGGTTCACTTCGCTCCGGAGTTCCTGGTTCTCCTTTTCCGCATGGACCAGAAGGAGGTACCGCTTCCAGGATTCCCCGACCCGGCGGATGGATTCCTGAAAAACGCCTTCCAGGGGAAGAACGACCTCCAGGACCACCTTCCTGAAATAACCGGTCGATCCGGAAGGTTTGACGAGAAAGGCAAGGGGAACGAGGAAAAGGACGGCCAGGAAGGCGGCGACGAGAGCGACCTTGTACTTTCTATTGGCCATCGCTTGATCTAAGAGGGATTACGGATGGAACATTCCCGTGACGGATCGGAAGCTTCATGAATGGCTTCGTAATGGATTGCCCATCACACTTACGATTTACGGCTTCGTAAAAAGTCCATATGCTGTGTTGCCCTTCTATCCTCTTCGCACGCCATGGCAGGACGGGATGAAAGGCGACAAAGCCCGCGGACGTCATACCGTCACAACTGGATCGTCACTTCCTTGAGGAGATCCAGTTCCTCCAGAGCCATGCCTGCGCCCCTGGCCACGGTGGACAGCGGATCGTCGGCGATCTTGATGGGAAGGGCCGTTTCCTCCCGGAGCAGGACATCGAGGTTTCTCAGGAGGGCCCCCCCTCCCGTGAGGACGATGCCGCGCTCCACGATGTCCCCGGCCAGTTCCGGCGGGGCGTGTTCCAGGGCGTCCCGGACGGCGTCCACGATGATGACCACCGGCTCCATGATGGCCTCCCGGATCTCCTCCGAGTTGATCTCGACGATTTTCGGAATCCCCGAGATGAGGTCCCGCCCCTTCACTTCCACGGTCCGGACCTCCGGGTCCGGATAGGCGCAGCCGATGGTCGTCTTGATCTGCTCGCCCGTTCTCTCCCCTACGAGGAGGCTGTACTTGCGCTTCATGTGCTGGACGATGGCCTCGTCGATCCGGTCCCCGGCGACCCTGACGGATTTCGCGTAGACGATGCCGGAAAGTGAGATGACGGCCACCTCCGTGGTGCCTCCCCCGATGTCGACGACCATGGAACTCACGGGTTCCGTGATGGGAAGGCCGCATCCGATGGCGGCGGCCATCGGTTCCTCGATGAGATAGACCTCCCGGGCTCCCGCCGATTCGGCCGTCTCCTTCACCGCCCTTTTTTCCACCTGGGTGATGCCGGAGGGGATGGAGATGATGATCCGCGGCCGGACAAGGGCCTTCCGGTTGTGAACCCGGAGAATGAAGTGGCGGAGCATGGCCTCGGTGATCTCGAAGTCCGCAATCACGCCGTCCTTCATGGGCCGGATCGCGACGATGTTGCCCGGCGTCCTTCCGAGCATGCGTTTCGCTTCCTCTCCCACGGCCAGGACCTTCTGCATGCCCCGGGAGTCCCGGTGGACAGCGACGACGGAAGGTTCGCTGAGAACCACGCCCTTCCCCCGCACATAAACCAGCGTATTGGCCGTTCCGAGATCGATGGCCAAATCGTTGGAAAACATCCCCAAAATGAAGTCGAAAAGCAAACCCTTCCCTCCTGACGGAAATCAGAAGGTTGTATACAGCATTTCCTTGTGCTAATCAAATGATTTCTAAAAAATATTGATTTTTCCCGGGGACTATACTAAGAGGGTCACTTCGGCACAAGGCCCCGAATCCGCTTCCGGAAACATGGGCCGGGGGCCGCCGGTAAAGCGGAAAAGAAACGCACCTTTCCTGGAGGAAAGTCTTCATGCTCACCTTCATGCGGAAACATGCCAAGAACTGGATGATGAAGGCCATTCTTGTCATCATCATCGTCGTCTTCATCTTTTATTTCGGGACCACGGGAAGAAACCGCAAGGCTGAAATGATCGCCCTCGTGAACGATGCGCCGGTAAGCTACGGCCAGTATCGCGAGGCATACGAAACGCTGCTGAATTTTTACCGCGAACAGTTGAAGGGCGCCTTCACGGAGGAGGTCCTCAAGTCGCTGAATCTCAAGGAAAGGGCCATGAACCAGGTGATCGAGGAACAGATCCTCGTCGCCAGGGCTTCCGAAATGGGGATCGACGTCACGGACGAGGAGGTGCGCAACGCCGTCACGTCCTTCCCGGCCTTCCAGAAGAACGGCGTCTTCGACATGGAACAGTACCAGAGGGCGCTGCGCTACTACCGCATGGCCCCGGAGGACTTCGAGAGGCAGCAGCGGCGGGCCCTGGTCCGGTCGAAGGTCGGGAATCTCGTCCGCGAGGCCGCGAAGGTCTCGAAGAAGGAAACGGAAAACCTTTTCTCCGCCCAGTTCGGGAAAATCGATCTCGAGTTCGTGAAATTTCCCGTCGGCAAAGGCGGAGACGCCGATCCGGGCCGGGAAGCCCTGGAAGCCTTCTTCAAGGAAAAAGCGGAACGGTTCCGCGTTCCCGAGAAAATCAAGATCCGGTACATCGCCTTCCGCGGCGCCGATTACACGGAGGCCGGAGAGATCGGCGAAGAGGCGATCCTCGAGGTGTTCAACGGCGGACAGGAAAGTTTCCTCTTCGAGAACGGCAACCGGAAGCCCCTCTCGAAAGTCCGGGAGGAGATCCTGTCGTTCCTGCGAAACCGGAAAGGGATGTTCCGGGCCCAGGAAGAGGCGAGAAAGGCGTACGAATCGATTTACCAGGAAAGAAACTTCGGGGAATTCGTCAAGGGTCACAACCTTGGCCTGTTCGAGTCGGAATGGTTCCCCAGGGACAGCGTTCCGGCGGATCTGGCGGGTGTGGAAAACCTCGCGGAGAAACTGGCCCGGGCCGAAAAGGGCGATCTCGGCCCCTTTCTCCGGGACGACAAGGGATTTTACATCATCGAAGTGGCCGACATCGAACCTTCGTCGATCCCGCCGCTGGACGCCGTGACGGCGCCGGTCATCCGGGCCTACAATGAGGAAAAGGCCCTCGAGGCGGCGAAGGGGAAAGCGGAGGCATTCCTCGATGAAGCCATAAAGGGCGCCGATTTCGGCAAAGCCGCCGCGGGCAAGGGACTCGCGGTCTCGGAAACGGGACTCTTCCAGCCGTTGACCGCCTACATCCCGAAAATCGGGGAATCCCGGGAACTGGCCGCCTCCGTCATGGAGCTGTCGGCGGACAATCCCGTCGCCGGAAAGGCGTATTTCTCGAAGGACGGTTTTTTCGTGGTCCGCCTCAAGAAAAGGCAGCCCTTCGACGTCGGGGAGTTCGCAGGGAAGGAGGAGCAGCTTCGGAAAAATTTCCTCCAGTACAAGGAGGAGGAGCTGTTCAACGCCTGGATGAGCGCCACGAAAGAGACCATGAGCCGGGACGGCAAGCTGAAAATCTACGCCGACCCGTCCAGCCTGTAAGGGCCCGGCCCGCGCCGTTTTGCGAAGAGGAGGTCAGGAACGGGAAAAACTGTTGAAATAACGTTGAAAATCTTCGATGAACGAAGCCTTCTGATCGATTGCGACCCCCTCGTCGAAGAGGAACTCGATGAGAAAAAGGGTCTGATAGTCCACCGCCGAGGTTCTGTATTCCTTCAGCACCGCCACGTCCACGTCCTTCAGTTTCCCGAACGCGGGATGGTTCCGAAGCTCGCTTTTTCCGAGAACCAGCTCGATGGCTTCCTTCCCGTCGGCTTCGTTCTGGAGCACCAGTTCGATTCCCGCCAGCTTCTTCACCGCGTGAATGATTTTTTCCCTCTCCAGCTTGATTTTCATGATCGACGGTCTCCGGTTGCAGGGGTTGCTTCCTGAATCTGTGCCATAGGATAATGAATCTCTCTCCCCCGGTCAAGGGAATTGATGAAAACCGGGGATTTGCGGGAGACCCTCCCCGGAGGGCCTTCGGAAGCGCTCCGAAACGGCGTCTCTCCGAAACGGTCCCGGCGGGGACCGTTCAAACGTGCGCTGCACGCACATGGTGATCGATTAATGAACACATGGCATTCGCCAAACTGTGCTGTATTATTCATGGCTTCCGGTCACCCGTGCGATCCGGTCACAGGTTTCCATTTCCCCGGAAAAGAGTCCGGACCTCCATGGCAAGTGATTTCAAATACTTGCATGGGGCACCGATTTTGCACTTTGATATCGGGTTTTTTCCTTCGGAGGTAACTTCATGAATCACTTTGGTTCCGGTGAGCTCGAGACAGCCGTCATCCAGTCCGAACTGTGCATCGGCTGCGGGGCCTGCGTTCGCCTCTGTCCCTACTTCGACTCCTACAGGGGGAAAACGGCCCTCCTCTTTCCCTGCGCAGTCGAGAAAGGCCGGTGTTTCGCCTACTGCCCCAAGATCGAAGTGGACCTGGACGCCATTACGCGTTTTCTCCACGGAAAACCCTACGACGGAAATCCCCTCGGACATCACCGGGGGATCTTCATCGCCCGGGCGGGAGAAAAAGTGAGGAAACAGTCGTTCCAGGCGGGGGGCACCGTCACGGCCCTCATGGTCTACGCCTTTCGGTCCGGGAACATCCGGGGCGCCGTCCTGACGAACCGAAAGGGACTTCTCCCCGAACCCCGGTTCGTCACCCGCTCGGCGGACGTGTACCGGGCCAGCCTGTCCAAGTACACGGCGGCCCCCACCCTTTCCGCACTGAACGAGGCCCTGGACAAGGGACACGGAAACCTCGGCGTGGTCGGCACGCCCTGTCAGGTCACCGCGGTGTCCCAGATGCGCATGAACCCCATGGACAAGCCCGGGTTCAAGGACCCGACGGCCCTTGTGGTCGGTCTCTTCTGTACGTGGGCACTCGATTTCCGCCGCTTCGAAACCTTCCTGGCGGGCGAGGTCCCCCTGGAAAAGATCGTGAAAATCGACATCCCCCCTCCGCCGGCACAGGTCCTCGAGGTCTACCTCGAAGACGGGAAACGGGAGTTTCCCCTGGACCGGATCCGTCCCCTGGTGCCGGACACCTGCGGCTACTGCCCCGACATGACGGCCGAGTTCGCCGACGTTTCGGTGGGCGTCCTGGAAGGAAGGGGGGACCGGAACACCCTGATCGTCCGGACGGAACGGGGAGAGCGAATCGCCCGGGAAGCGGAGGAAAAAGGCTTCCTGGTCCTCGAGGAAATGCCCCGGGAAAATCTGGAACACCTCCAGTGGGCGGCGGGAAACAAGAAGAAACGGGGATTTCTCCGCTCCCGGGAGGCGGGAAAGGTGAACGGCGAGCCGGGGAAAACCCTTTTCCGGCTCGCTCCGGAATGTCTGGACGGCGTTTTTCAGGACCGGTAAGGAGGTCTCATGTCATTTCTCATCGATGAAGGCAGAAACATACAGCATCTCCTCATGGGAAACGAGGCCATCGTCCGGGGAGCGCTGGAGGCGGGCGTGAATGTCGCCGCCGGATATCCCGGAACGCCCTCCTCGGAGATCATCGAAACCCTTTCCAAGGTGGCCCGGGACCGGAATCTCTACGTCGAGTGGTCCACCAACGAAAAGGTGGCCGTGGAAGTGGCGGCGGCCGCCTCCTTCGCGGGTCTCCGATCCCTTTGCGTGATGAAGCAGAACGGCGTCAACGTGGCCTCCGATTTCCTGCTTCACCTGGCCAGCTCGGGAACCCGGGGGGGCATGGTCCTCGTCACTTGCGACGATCCGGGAGCCCTTTCCAGCGTCAACGAGGGCGAATCGAGGCTTTTCGCACAGATCCTGGAAATCCCCCTCCTCGAACCGGGAGACTTTCAGGAGGCCAAGGACATCATTCCCTGGGCCTTCGCCCTCTCCGAGAAGATCCGGAACGTGGTCATGGTGCGAAGCGTCACCCGGCTGTCCCACGGAAGCGGCAACGTCCGTTTCGGGTCCCTGCCGGGCACGTCGGCCCAGGCGGAGTTCGTGTGTCACGGACCGCTCCTCGACCCGGAAACGGGTCCGATCATCAGCATGATCCTCGCCGCGCCCGAACTCCAGCACGGGCCGCAGCAGGAAAAGCTGAAAAAGGCGGCCGGCATCTTCGAGACCTGCC
Source organism: Syntrophaceae bacterium UBA6252 (assembly GCA_002441265.1). GTDB lineage: Bacteria > Desulfobacterota > Syntrophia > Syntrophales > UBA6807 > UBA6807. The sequence continues at coordinate 54,356 of DJVQ01000010.1, read as the reverse complement.
CCTTCAACACCTACCAGGGCCCGGACGAACCCGAACTCCTCATCGTCACGGCGAGCATCTGTTCCCTGTACAGCCGGGAGGCCGTCCGGATCCTCGGCCTCGAGGACCGGGTGGGCATCCTCAAGCTCGCCGCGACCTGGCCGCTTCCCGAACGGCTCGTCAAAAAGCATCTCGCGGCGGCAAAACGGATTCTCTTCGTCGAGGAAGTCGTTCCCACCCTGGAGGATCACGTCAAGGTGATCGCCGCCGAGGCGGCGGGAGAGATCGGCGCCAAGACCTTCTACGGAAAAAAATCGGGGCACCTTCCCTCGGTGGGGGAACTCAATCCCGATCTCGTCCTCGACGCGCTCGCCAGGATCTTCCCGGCCGCCGCCGGGACCAGGCCGGCTGCGTCCCCCGGGGGCGTGACGGACATTCCGCAGCGGTTCACCCCCGCCAGGGGGATGACCTTCTGCCCCGGCTGTCCCCACCGGGCATCCTACTGGTCCATCCACAACGCCCTCGCCCTGGACGGCCGGGGCGGGTTCGTCTGCGGGGACATCGGCTGCTACGTCATGGGGACCCTGCCCGCGGGATTCAGCACCGTGAAGACGCTCCACTGCATGGGTTCCGGGAGCGGCGTCGCCAGCGGCTTCGGCAAGCTCCGGTCGTTCGGCATGGACCAGCCCGTCGTCGCCGTCTGCGGGGATTCGACGTTCTTCCATGCCGCCATGCCCGCCCTTGCCAACGCCATTCACCAGCGCTCCCCCTTCACCATGATCCTCCTCGACAACCGGGGAACGGCCATGACGGGTTTCCAGCCCCACCCCGGCTCCCCGACGAACGTCCTCGGAGACGAGGCGCCCGCCCTGGACATGGAGAAAATCTGCCGGTCCATGGGAGCGAAGGTTGAAATCAGCGATCCTTTCGATCTCGTGAAAACCCGGGAAAAGCTGAACCGCCTCCTGGAATACGGGGAAGGTGCCAAGGTGCTCATCCTCCGCCAGGCCTGCGCGCTCAGCCCGGAGAAACGGGGACAGCGGAAGTACGAGGTCTCCGTCGACGCCGAGCGGTGCCGCGGGGAAAACTGCGGATGCAGCCGCCTGTGCACCCGCATTTTCGGGTGCCCGGGGCTCGTCTGGGACCGGGAGAAGGAAGTGAGCCGCATCGACGAGATGATCTGCGCCGGATGCGGCGTCTGCGCCGACATCTGTCCCGCCGGCGCCATCGTGAGGAAGGAGGTGGCCCGATGAATCCGAAGGCCCTTGTCCGCGATCCCTTCAGCGTCATCGTCACCGGCGTCGGCGGCCAGGGAAACGTCCTGGCCTCCCGGCTGCTGGGGGACATGCTCGCCGCAAAGGGCTATTTCGTCACCATCGGGGAGACCTTCGGCGCTTCCCAGAGGGGAGGCTCTGTCATGAGCCACATCCGGATTTCCAGCAAGTCGGCCTGGAGTCCCCAGATCCCCAGGGGAAAGGCGGACGTCATCGTCTCCCTCGAACCCGTGGAAGCCGTCCGGGTCCTCAGGGAATACGGGAACCCCGGCGTGGTCCTCCTGTCGAACACCCGCCCCATCTACCCTGTCGGCGTGATCCGCGGGGAGCTGGAGTATCCGTCCCTCGACGCGCTCCGGGAAGCCGTCGCGCGCATTCTCCCGGGGGCCCGGTTCATCGACGGGACGGAGCAGGCCATCGCCCTGGGGAACGCCATCCTTACCAACATCGTCATGCTCGGCGCCCTGAACCGGCTGGCCGTCCTTCCCTTCGAGCGGGAGGACTTCCGGCAGGCCGTCGGCCGGCGGGTGGCGTCGAAACAGGTGCCCGTCAATCTCATGGCCTTCGACAAGGGATACGGGTTGGCCGGATGACGGGGCCCCGGTCCTGAAAGGAGGGACGGAAGGGTCAGTCGAGGGCGGCGATTTCGAAGTGTTCCTGGTGAAAATCGGGCATCACCCTGATGACGATGCTCTTCTTCAGCTCCCGCTCGAGCCCTTCCAGGGTCCTCTTCTCGTCCTCCAGGAGGAAGTCGGCCACGTCGGGATTGATGAGGACGGAGATCGTCTTTTCCACGCCGGGCATCCGCCGCCGGATCTCGCGGAAGATCTCGTAGCACACCGTCTCTGGGGTCTTCAGCGAACCGCGCCCGCCGCAGGTCGGACAGGTCGAGCACAGCACGTGCTCGAGGCTCTCGCGGGTGCGCTTGCGGGTCATCTGCACCAGGNNAGATCTCGTAGCACACCGATGCCCGCGATTTGAGGACGCCCCTCCCGTCGCAGCAGGGACAGGGCTCGCACAGGATCTTCTCCAGGCTCTTGCCCTTCCGCTGGCGGGTCATCTCGATGAGCCCGAGCTGTGAAATCTTCTGGACGTTCGTCCGGTTCTTGTCCTTCACCATCTCATCGGTCAGGGCCTGGAAGACCTTCTCCCGGTTCTCCTCGATCTCCATGTCGATGAAGTCGATGATNNGCGATTTCCTTCACCGCCTCCAGGTTGGTGCTCAGGATCGTTTCCTCGAGGTTCCGCTTTCCCACGTATTTCCCGGTATTCACGTCGATGGCGCAAAGCGCCTCCGTTTCCTCGATGGTGATGTACCCGCCCGACTTGAGCCACACCTTCCGGTTCAGGACGCGCTTGATGTCCAGTTCCATGCCGAAGGCCTCGAACAGGGGCAGGGCCTCCTCGTAGTACTCGAGCCGGTACGGGACCCCCGGGAGGAAGGTTTCCATGAACTCCTGGATCATCTGGTACCCTTCCCGGGAATCGATGACGATCCGCTCCATCTCCTCGGTGTAGAAATCCCGGATCGCCCTAAGAACGATCCCCAGGTCCTTGTGAACCAGCCCGGGGATGCCGACCCGCCCTTTCTTTTTCCGGATCGTTTCCCACAGGCGGACCAGGTACTCCACGTCGGCCTTCAGTTCCTGTTCGCTCTTTCCCTCGCTCACCGTCCTGGCGATGAGGCCGTATCCTTCCTCGGGCTGGATCTCCTCCAGGAGGTCCTTCAGCCTTTTCCGCTCCCCCTCGTCCCGGATCTGCCGGGAGATCCCGATGTGCTTCACCGTGGGCATGAGCACGAGTTTCCGCCCGGGGAGGGAAATGTGGGTCGTCACCCGGGCCCCTTTCGTCCCGATGGGCTCCTTGGCGATCTGAACGAGAATCTCCTGTCCCTCCTTGAGCAGGTCCTCGATCTGGCACTCGGGAATCCGGTCGTACCATTTCCGCTCGTAATCCCCGTCCTCCCGGTCGGCGGACTCCCCTTCCTCGGTCACGAGGAAATCGAGTTCGGAAATGTCGTGGTACGTGTCCGAGGCGTGGAGGAAGGCCGCCCGTTCGAGCCCGACGTCCACGAAGGCCGCCTGCATCCCCGGAAGGACCCGGATGACCTTTCCCATGTAGATGTTCCCGGCGACGGTGTTCTCGTCCCCCCGCTCGATGTAAAGATTGGAGATCACGTGATTGTCGAGGATGGCGATCCGGGTCTCGTGGTCGGAGCAGTTGATGATCATTTCTTTCGTCATGGCGTCTTTTCCTCCCGGAGCACGACGGGCTCTTTCTTGACGATGCTTACCGCCCCGGCGGTCTTCCCTTCGAGACCGAACACGGCGGTGACGATGTCGAGGGGGTTCATGGAACCGCCCTCCCGGAAACGGATTTCCATTTCCACATTCTCCCCCGTTCCGTTCAGGGAAAGACGGTGAACGGGGCTCCGAAGGTCCTGTTCCCGCACCTTCCCCTTCCGTTCCTTCCGGAGCATCACGGTCTCCCGGGCGAGAAAATCTCGGATTCTTTCCCCGGCCGCCTCCGGCGGGATCCCGCAGGACGGGGGGAGGGAAACGGCGTAGACGTAGCCGGCGATCCACGAGGAGAGGGGGCGCGCGAAGGAGGGAATCTCCTCGACGGAGATCACGAAAAGGCCCTCCGGAAGGGCCTCGCCGACGGCCCGGAGAAAGCCCTCCCCTTCCGGAATGGGTTCTCTGAGGAAGAGATCGGCGAATTCGCAGTGGCTCTCCATCCCGACGGGGGTCGCGGGCGTCAGGGAGAGCTTCGGCTGGGGATGGAAGCCCTCGGAAAACCGGAAGGAGCAGCCGGACCGCTTCAGCGCCCTGACCAGGGCCGTCACCATCTCGAGATGGGAAAGAAACCGGCCGCCTCCCCGCTTTCCGAACCGCAGCCGGTAGCGTTTCGGGTTCGTTCCCCCGTCCTCCCCCTCCGGGGGCTCCGCCGTTCCGGGAAGGACCGGCGCCGTCTCCGTGAGGAGGGGTTTCAGGTCTGTCGAGCAGGCCCCGCACCCGGTGCAGGGACCGCTCCGGCAGTCCTCCGTTCCCTCTCCCCGGAGGGCCTTTTCGTATTCCCTCCGCAGGAAGGGGCGATCCACCCCGGCGTCGATGAATTCCCAGGGAAGGGGGACGCTCCCGTCGATTTCCCCCAGAAGCCGTTCCGGGACGATTCCCGCCCGCTCTATGGCCCTTTCCCACGCCTCGCGGGAGAACACGTCGCCCCAGCCGTCCATGCGGCATCCCGCCCGGAAGGCTTCGTGGACGAGGGACGCCATGGACTCGTCCCCCCGGGAAAACACCCCCTCGAGGAGGCTCATCCGGCCGTCGTGCCACTTGAGGTTGAGGCTCCGGCGGCGGAGACGATCCCGGAAGAATTCCTGCCGCTCCCGGATTTCCGCGGGGGAAAGCTGGGCGCACCACTGGAAGGGCGTGTGGGGCTTGGGAACGAACGTGGAAAGGCTGACCGTGACCTGCTTCCGGAATCCGCCCTCCCGGGCGACCCTGAGGGCCAGATCGACGATCCCCTCCAGGTCCTTCTCCGTTTCCGTGGGAAGGCCGATCATGAAATAGAGCTTCAGAGACCGCCAGCCGGCGTCGAACACGGCTTTCGCCGTCCTCAGGAGATCCTCCTCCCGGTTGCCCTTGTTGATCACATCGCGAAGCCTCTGGGTGCCCGCCTCCGGGGCCAGGGTGAAGCTCGTCTTCCGGACCTTCCGGATCTCCCCGATGAGTTCGTCCGTCAGGGTCTCCACCCGCATCGACGGAAGGGCGAGGGCGACTTTCCTCCGGGAATACCGCGCCATGAGGGCCTTCATGAGGCCTCCGATGCAGGAGTAGTCCCCCGAGCTGAGGGAAAGCAGGGAAATCTCGTCCCCGCCGACGGCCCCGATCATGGATTCGGCCATTTCCAGGAGCGTCGCCGCGGGCCGCTCCCGGACGGGCCTCCAGACCATTCCGGCCTGGCAGAACCGGCATCCCCGGGTGCATCCCCGGGCGATTTCGAGGGTGACCCGGTCATGAACCGCCTGGATCAGCGGAACGACGGGACGGCGGGGGCCCGTCCACGCGCCCGGGTCCGCGAGGACCCGTCTTTTGATCCTCTTTTCCCTCCCGTGGAACCGGGGAACATACACGCCCTCGATGTCGCCGAGAAGACGGAGCCTTTCCTCCCTTCCCCACCCTCCCTTCTTCGCCTTCCCGAGGAGGGCGGCGATTTCGAGGAGGACCTCCTCCCCCTCCCCCACGGCGAAGGCATCCACGAAGGGGGTCATGGGCAGGGGATTGAAGACCGCCGGTCCCCCGGCAAGGACGACGGGGTCATCCTCCCCCCGGTCCTTCGAGAAGAGCGGGATGCCCCCCAGGTCGAGCATGTTGAGGACGTTGGTGTAGGAAAGCTCGTACTGGAGCGAGAAGCCGACGAGGTCGAACCGGGCGAGCGGCGTCCCCGACTCCAGGGACGTGAGGGGGAGGTCCCGTTTGCGCAGTTCCCGCTCCATGTCCGGCCAGGGCGCGAACGCCCGCTCCGGCGCCACGGCGGGATCTTCCCGAAGGAGCCCGTAGAGGATCTGGAGCCCCAGGTGGGACATCCCCACCTCGTAGGTGTCGGGAAAGGCGAGGACGACGTTCAGGGTGTCCCGGGAGGGACCTCTCCGGGAGGCGTGCACCTCACCGCCCACGTAGCGTCCGGGCTTTTCCACGAGGGGAAGGATCTCTTCCCTGAAATCCTTTTCGATCATTCCGCCTTTCCCGCGCCTTCCCTCATCCCTCGTTCCAGATCCCCTCGAAGGTCTTTTGCACCACGTCCGCCGAACGGCGCAGCGCCGCCAGCTCCCCTTCCGCCAGGGGAATCTCGTAGACGGTCTCCACGCCCCCCGCGCCGAGCTTCACCGGGACGCCGATGTGAATCCCCCGGATCCCGTACTGGCCCTCGACATAGGCGGACACGGGAAACATCCGCCCGCTGTCCCGGAGGACCGCCTCCACCATGGCGACCACGGAGGCGGAGGGGGCATGCCAGGCGCTCCCCGTCCGGAGGAGCCTGACGATTTCCGCGCCGCCGTTCCGGGTCCTCTCGATGACGGCGTCGAGCTTCTCCCGTCCGATAAAGTTGAGGATGGGAACTCCCTTGACCGTCGTGTAGCCATCCACGGGAACCATGGTGTCCCCGTGGCTTCCCAGGACGAGGGCCTCGATGTCCCGGGCGGAGATCCCCACGGCCTCGGACAGGAAAAGCCGGTACCGGGCCGAGTCGAGCACCCCGCCCATGCCGAACACCCTGGAGGGCGGGAATCCGGAGACCTTCCATGCCAGGTGGGTCATCACGTCGAGCGGGTTCGTCACCATGAGGATCATCGTCCCGGGGGCGTATCGCGCCACATCCCGCACCACGGAACGGACGATCCCGCCGTTTTTCAGGGCCAGTTCCTCCCGGGTCATGCCGGGCGTCCTGGGAAATCCCGCCGTGAAGACGACCACGTCGGACCCTTTCACCAGGGAAAAATCGTTGGTGCCGGTCACGGAGACGTCCATCCCCTCGAGGGTCCCCGCCTGGCGGATGTCCAGGGCCTTCCCCTGGGGAAGCCCTTCCACGATGTCGGCCAGGACGACGTCGGCCAGATTCCTTTCCGCGATCCGCTGGGCCACCATGGTCCCCACGAATCCCGCGCCGATGACGGCGACTTTCTTTCTCATTCCTTTCCTCCTCCCGATGATTCCTCCTGTTTCCTGAGAAGGGTCTCGAGATCCTCCCCGTCGTCGCCGTCCCCCGTCCCTTCTCCGGGAAGCCCTCCCCCTCGGATCCGGTGCTCCTCCGCCTCCCGCTGCTTCGCCTGGGCGAAACGCTCGGCGAACCGGGGATTGCCCAGGTACGGGAGGATGTCCTTCCGGAAATCCCCGAGGAGTTCCTCGAAGACCTCCTTCGCCTTCCCGGCGGACGTGAAGGTCCGCTCCTTCCGGTAGCCGTAGGCCGGGACCGGTCCGAAGAGGGCCGCCGTCTCCCGGTAGCGGGCGGGATCGTCGAAGAAGCGCTCCTCCAGGGGCACTTCCATCCGGACGTCCATCCGCACGTGGACCGTGTCCCGGGCGATGGGCCGCGAACGGTCGTAGATCTCCACCACGAGCCCGTTCGGAAGGGGTATCTTTTCCACAGGTTCCATCCGTTTCTCCATGACTTGCGTTTTTCCCCGTCGTCCCGGAGGCCCCCCCGGGGGCCGGCGCCCGGGAACGGGCGGGGTTCCCCGCGAGTTTCCTGTTGACGAACGGAATTCTTCTCCTTATACTTCAGCTCCCGGGAAACCGGAAAGCCCCCACATCAACATAGGAACACAACGAAAATGGAAAATCCGACGGCCGTCCTGCTTCTATCCTGCCCCGACCAGAAGGGCATCGTCGCATCCATCTCCGGATTCATCTTTCAGCACGAGGGGAACATTCTTCACGCGGCCCAGCACACGGCGCAGCCGGGAAACATCCTCTTCATGCGCATCGAATGGGACCTTGCCGGGTTCGCCATCCCCCGTGAAGGGATCAAGGAGGCCTTCAGACCTCTCGCGGAACGCTTCCGGATGAAATGGAACATCCGCTTTTCCGACGAAATCCCGCGGGTGGCCATTTTCGTGTCCCGCCACGTCCACTGTTTTCACGACCTCCTGCTGCGCCACCTCATGGGGGAATTCCGGGGGGTCTTCCCGCTCGTCATCAGCAACCACCCGGACCTGCAGCCCCTGGCCGAGCAGTTCGGGCTCGCCTTCCGGTACTATCCCATCACCCAGGAGAACAAGGCCGAGCAGGAGGAGCGGGAGATGGAGGAACTGGAGCGTCAGCGCATCGACCTCATCATCCTCGCCCGGTACATGCAGGTTCTCAGCCCGGCCTTCGTGAACCGGTACAAGAACCGCATCATCAACATCCACCATTCCTTCCTTCCCGCCTTCGCGGGAGGGAAGCCCTACCAGCAGGCCTACGAGCGGGGCGTCAAGATCATCGGCGCCACGAGCCACTACGTCACGGAAGCCCTCGACGACGGGCCGATCATCGCGCAGGACGTCATCGAGATCTCACACCGCGACTCCATCAACGACATCAAAATAAAAGGCAAGGACATCGAGCGCGTCGTCCTTGCCAAGGCGGTAAGGCTTCATCTTGCCGACAGGATCCTCGTGTACGGGTCCAAGACGATCGTGTTCGAGTGATCCCCGTTTCTACAGGACACTTTTCTGGCTCAGGTCCACGGCCTGGTCGATCTGCTCCTTCAGACCCTCGGGAAGACCGGGGATGTCCACGCTCAGAAAGCCCCGGACGATGGTCGCCGTCGCCTCGTCCTCCGACAGCCCCCTCGACATGAGATAAAGGATTTCCTCCTGGGCGATCTTCCCGACTGCCGCCTCGTGGGAAAGCTCGACGCCTTCCGTCCTGCCCTTGAGTTCCGGGATGGCGTGGATCTCTCCTCCCTTCAGGATCAGGCCGCGGCATTCCAGGTGCCCCTTCACGCCGGCCCGTTCCCCGATGATGTCCCCGCGGGCGATGATCTTCCCGCCGTTCGTGATGGCACGGGACACGATTTCCGCGCGGGTGTCGTCGGCCTCGAGGGAAATGCGGCCGCCCACGTCCAGCTCCGATCCCGGATGCCCGACGAGAAGGCTGTAGAACCGGGCCACCGCACCCGGGCCCACCAGGTGGGTCGTGGGGTACATCTGGAGCGATTTTACGGGCTTCATACAGACGTAATTGTTGAGGAAAAGACCGCCCTCCTCGACCCGCCCCACGGAGCGGGGCCGCACCATCATGTCTTCGGCCCAGTGGTGGATCATGGTGAAGCTCAGCGTGGCGTTCTTTTTCACGTAGAACTCCGAGATCCCCACGTGGAGGCCCCGGCTCACGTGGGCCGCCGTCACGCAGCCCGTGATGATGTGGAGTTCCGATCCCTCCTCGGCGATGATGATGTTGTGGACGTTCTGGCTCAGGTTCTGCTTTTCCAGGTAGAGACAGGCCTGCACGGGAAAGAAGGCGCGGCTTCCCGGCAGGGCCCGGATGACATACCCGTCGTGAAGGTCCGTGAAGGCCCGGGCGGTGTACTTGTCCACGTCCACGGAAAGAAGCTTCCAGTAATGTTCCCGGGCCCAGGCGTGCTTTTCCAGGGCTTCCTTGATGGGAATGACCTCCACCCCCTCGTCCTTCGCCCCGGCGTAAACGGCGGTGGCGTCCTTCTGGAGATAGGAGCCCGACCGTCCCGCTTCGGTCACGTCGACCCCCGCCTGGATCAGCCGGTCCCGGTCCTGCTGCCCGACCTGCCCGAGGTTCTGGAGACGCTGGTGCGCCTCCGCCCGGACGTCGAAAGTGTCGAGATCCACGTCCGGCCCGAGGGCCGCCTTCTTGTTTTTCGCCTCCCGGGCTTTTTCCTCTAAAGTACGCATCGGCAGCACTCCTCGTATCCTGTCTCCTTGATCTGGCGGAAAATGTCGATGGGATTGCCCTTGCAGGCCAGAACGCCGTGGTAGAGAACCTGCCCCTTGTCCGCCGCCACGTAATCGAGGATGAAGCCGGTGTGGGTGATGATGAGCCCCATCCGTTTTCTTTTCTTGTGCATTTCCTTGCAGGTCTTCTCCGGGCCGGGCTTGAGGTCCCGTTCCAGGAGGCGGCTGATGGTGTTCCCGATGAGGGCGATGTTCTCCAGGTCCACCCCGGACTCGGGTTCGTCGAAGAGCAGGAGGTCCGGCTCCTGCGCCATGAGCTGAAGGAGTTCCGACCGTTTGATTTCCCCTCCGGAGAATCCGACGTTGATGTCCCGGTTCAGAAACTCCGTGAAATTCATCTTCGCCGCGAGATCGTCGACGGGGACCTCCTTCTTCCCGCCGCAGATCGCCACCATCTGGCGGGTCTTCAGCCCCTGGATGCTGGGCGGCCTCTGGAAGGACATGCCGATCCCGAGCTTCGCCCGCTCATGGACGGGCATGTGGGTGATGTCCTCGCCCTTGAACCGGATTTTCCCCGCCGTCACGCGGTACTGGGGATATCCCATGATGGTCATGAGAAGGGAGGTCTTCCCGGAACCGTTGGGTCCGAAAAGAATGTGGGTTTCCCCCGCATTGATTTCCAGGTCGATGTGGGCCAGGATCTCCTTGTCCCCCAGATGAACCTGCAAGTCTTCGATCTGCAGCATGGCACGACTCCCGCAAAGTCCGTTGTGGACCCCGCTTTATAAAATATTTACGGCTTCTTTTCAAGACATCTTGTCCGAATGTACCTGAAGACGGGCACTTCGGCAAGAGAAAACAGGGACGCTTCCTCGCTCCCCGATTGCATCCCTCCCTGCTGCCCCGCGGCATGACGCGGGGCCTGTCCGCGATGCGGGCGATTCCCGGCATGACAAAAACCCCGAGCCGGTTCGCGCCGGATCTCAAGCGGAAACGGGAGGATCGTCCCCCCCTTTTTCCTTGATGAACGAGGGGTTTTCCGCTATCGTCTTTTCCAAAACGGACGGGGGGTTCCGTCCTTTCGAGAGGGAAAACCGATGAAACAGGGGAAGGAATCCCTTTATTTCCACGCCCGGGGGCATCGCCTCTACGGGGAGTGGATCGACCGGGAAAGGCCGCGGCCCGTGCTTGTCTTTCTCCACGAGGGGCTGGGAAGCACCGCCCAGTGGAAGGACTTCCCCGCCCTTCTCTGTGAACGGACGGACCGGCCGGGATTCGTCTACGACCGGCTGGGCCACGGGAAATCGGATCCCCTGTCCCTCCCCAGGAACCCGGAGTACCTCCACGAGGAAGCTTTCCACGCCCTCCCGGAAACCCTGGACGCCCAGGGCATCGAAAAAGCCGTCCTCATCGGCCACAGCGACGGCGGCACCATCGCCCTCCTTTTCGCCGCCCGTTTTCCCGACAGGGTCTGCGCCGTCATCACCGAGGCGGCCCACGTCTTCGTCGAGGACATCACCCTCGAGGGCATCCGGAAAGCGTTGGACCTGTACGGGAGAACGGATCTGCGAAAGCGCCTTTCGGTGTATCACGGCGCCAACACCGAGGGGGTGTTCCACGGCTGGGCCGACACCTGGCTCGACCCCCGGTTCCGGGACTGGAACGCCGTGAGCGATCTCCCAGATGTCCGCTGTCCCCTCCTGGTCATCCAGGGCGAGGGGGACGAGTACGGCACCCCCATCCAGGTGATGACCATCGCGGAAAAGACCTCAGGCCCCGCGCAGGCCTGGCTGGTCCCGGACTGCGGGCACATCCCCCACCTTCAGGCGAAGGAGGAGGTCCTCCTCCACATGGCGTCCTTCATCGAGGCCACGACCGGAAAGGATTCCGGTAAAGATGGGTGTTCAGGTAGCGGGAGTCCCCGGTAATCTCCCGGCCGGCCCAGGGAGGAAGGGCGAACACCGCGTCCTCCCGCTCGAGTTCGATCTCGGCGACGAGGAGCCCCTCGTTCTCCCCGCGGAAGACGTCGACCACCCATTCCCGCCCCCCGAAGGAAAGGGGGTACCGGTTCTTCTCCAGGGGAGGAAGATCGCAAAGGCCGAACATCTCCTCGGCGTCCCCGGAAGGGATTCCGTACTCGTACTCGATGCGGACCGCCGCCTTCCGGAGGATCTTCACCGCCAGAGTGGCCTCGTCCCCGGCGATCCGGATCCGGAGGACGCCCTCCTTCTTCAGATCCAGGAACGCCTGCCGGATGAAGACCCCCTTCAACCCGCGGACGACGGAGTCGTCCCGGACGAGAAAACGCCTTTCGATCTCCAGTGCCATGCCGCCTCCCCGGCGGAACGGGGTCTTGCTTTTTGTCCCTCCCGCCAGTATAACCCTTTCCGATCTGCCGATCGGAAAGGATAAGGAACACTTTTATGGCCGATCCGCCGTTTCTTCATCTGTGCCAGCCCGGCGGGGGAAAGTCCTGCGGCGCATGCTGCGGGCTGTACAACTATCTGGACAGCAGCCGGGCCTCCCTCACGGAGCGCCTCCGGAAACGGACCCGCCGGTTCCGGGAATCGGTCCGGGACGAAAAGGACCTCCTCCCCTTCTCCCGGGAAACCAGGGAAAAGGAGCCCCAGGCGCGGATTTACCCCGTCATCTACTGCTGCGAGTACCTGGGGTTTCTCGACGCGGAGGAAACCCGGGTGGGATGTCTCCTCCACCCGCTGCAGAACGGGGGAAGGGACCTCCGGGACATCTCCTTCTACGGCCGGGAACTGTGCGACGGGCACTTCTGCCCGAGCTACCACTTCCTCACCCGGCAGGAGCAGCAGGCGGTCCTCCACATCGTCGACGACTGGTATCTTTACGGTCTTTGCATCACCGACATCGATCTCGTCAAGGAATATTTCCGTATCGTCAGCGACGAGATGGGGGCCATGCCCGATCCGGATACCTTCCGGCGGGAGCCCTTCAAGTCGCTGGCCCTCGATTTCTTCTCCCTCAAGATTTCCTGGCCCTTCCGGTCCCGGGAAACGAACCGGTTCGGCAAGTACTACTTCGACGGGTCCCAGTACATGATCCATCACATCCCGTACGAGGCCATGGGATGCCACCGCTCCCCCTTCGACCGGATCCTCGTGAGCCTCACCTCCCGGATCGAGGACCCGGAAACGCTGCGCGCCGCGGAAGCGCTGGTCCGGGAGAAGATCCGAGCCCTCACGGCGGCCCTCGGCGCTCCCGGGGGGGGCGGCGGGACCGCGGAACCGTAAGAAGCGGAAATTCCTTTATTGACGATCTTGTGCCGCATAGGCTATAGGAACCGGTTAAGGAGGGCGGGACCGATGGAACAGAAAAAACCTTCCATTCTCATCCGGAAAGACGACATCGCGAAACGGGTGTCCGAAATCGCGGGCGATATCGCACGGGATTACGGCGGAAGGGAACTGGTGCTCGTCGGCGTCCTGAAGGGTTCCTTCGTGTTCCTCGCGGACCTCGTCCGGAACCTCTCCATCCCCCACACCATCGATTTCATCGCCGCGTCGAGTTACGGCTCCGGGACAGTCAGCTCGGGAACCATCCGGATCACGAAGGACATCTCCCTTCCCATCGAGGGGAAGGACATTCTTCTCGTGGAGGACATCATCGACACGGGGACGACGCTCGCCTATCTGAAGCAGACCCTGAAGGACCGGAAGCCGCGGTCCGTCGCCATCTGCGCCTTCATCGACAAGAAGGAACGGCGGGAAACGGAAATCGACGCAGAGTACGTGGGGTTCACCGTCCCCGGAGGATTCATCGTGGGATACGGCCTGGATTGCGACGAGAAATTCAGGTATCTCCCCGATGTGTGCGTTCTTGAGGATTTATAAAGGGAGGAACCCGTGATCGTCGAATGCTCTCGCTGCCACACGAAGTACCGCTTCGAGGGAGGAAAGGACCGGGGCAGGGGCGTATGGCTCCGGTGCACCCGCTGCAGGCACGTCTTTCTTTACCGGGAACCGGAAGCGGAAGAGGCCGTGAAACCGGAGGCCCCGGCGGCGGCCTTTCCCGGGGAATCCGGTGCCGGCTTCCCGGGAGAAGAGGTCCCTTCGGTGACACCGGAACAGCTCCCCGCGGAGGCTGCATCCGACGAAGAACGGGAAGCCGTCCAGCCCCTCCCGGGAGAGGAAGCCCCGGCGGAAAAGACAACCTCCGCAGGGAAGAAGGTTCTTCTCTTCCTCTTCTTCCTGGTCATCGTGGCGGGAGTGTTCTCCCTGCTTCAACCGGACCGGGCCAAGTCCCTCTATGAGCGGGCCGTCTCCTCCATCCGCCGGGTTCTTCCCGGTTCGCAGGAAAAGGCCGTTTTCTTCACCGCCGTGGAAGAGCGTTTCGTGAACAGCCCCTCCGCCGGCAACCTGATGGTCATCCGGGGAATGGCCGTGAACAACGCGGCCGAATCGCTCCCCCCCATCCGCGTCCGGGCGAGGATTCTCGATCCGCAGGGAAAGACGATGCGGGAAGAGGTCTCCCTGGGGGGAAACATCCTCACCGACGAGGAGCTGGCGACCCTGTCCCTGGACGAACTGAAAGCCATCCTCTCCACCCCGGGGGGGAGGGATTATCCCAACACGCTCGTCCCCCGGGAAGGGACCGTCCCGTTCATGATTCTCGTACCGGACCCCCCGGCGAACGCCGTGGAGTACACCATCGACACCGTGCCCGGCCCGTAGGCGGTCACCGCCGCGGGATCACCGGAGGCCCTCCCCGAGAACGGCCGCGATCCGTTCCTCCGGGACGGCGCCTTTCCGGAGAATCGCCGGCGGCTTCACCGTGACGTCCACCAGGGTCGACCCCGATCCCCCGGGCGTCCTCCCGCCGTCGATCACGCCGTCGATCCGGTCCCCCAGGGCCAGGAGGACATCCTCAGCCGTCGAACATTCCTTTTCCCCGGCAAGATTGGCGCTTGTCGCCGTCACGGGGCCCCCGAGGCCTCTGGCCAGTTCCCGGGCGACGGGGTGGCTCGAAAGCCGGACGCCGATTTTCCCGGTGCCCGCGGTGAGCCTCGGGGAGACCCCGGGGAGCGCCTTCAGGACCAGGGTGAGCGCCCCCGGCCAGAACGCCCGGATGAGCGCCTCCGCCTCCGGGGGGACCTCCGCCGCGATCCCTTCGAGGGCCTTCCGGTCCCCGATGATGACGGGAACGGGCTTCCGGAAGTCCCGGCCCTTTACCCGGAACAACCGCTCCACCGCCGCTTCGTTTTTCCCGTCGCAGGCGAGCCCGTAAAAGGTTTCCGTTGGAAAGGCCAGTACCCGGCCCTCCCGGAGGAGACGGACCGCTTTCGCCAGTTCCTCCGCCCCGGGCCGGTCCGGAAGGATGGTCAGGACATTCACCGGAGGGTTTCCTGCTTTTTCTCCACGTCGGCGGCCATCTTTCTCCTGTGGGCGGCGAGTTTTTCCCGGAGCCCGTCATCGCCCAGCGCCATGATCTGGACGGCGAGGAGGGCCCCGTTTTTCGCCCCCGCCTTCCCGATGGCCATGGCCGCCACGGGGACCCCGCCGGGCATCTGGACCGTGGAGAGGAGGGCGTCGAGCCCGCGGAGGGCCGTGGCGTCGATGGGGACGCCGATGACGGGAAGGAGGGTCCGGGAAGCGATCACGCCCGCCAGATGGGCCGCCGCCCCGGCGCCGACGATGAACGCCCGGATGCCCCGGGCCGGCGCGGCGTCGGCGTACGCCGCCGTCCGCTCCGGCGTCCGGTGCGCCGAGGTGAGAAACAGTTCGTAGGGAACGGCGAATTCATCGAGAACCGCCGCCGACTCCCTCATGATCTCCATGTCCGAGTCACTCCCCATGACGATGGCGACCCGGGGGGCCGCCGTCTCCGCCGCTTCCCTTTTCTTCCTTTTCATGAGATCCGACCCTTTCCCGGCCGCTCAATGGCGGAAATGCCTTCGCCCGGTGAAGATCATGGCCATGCCGTGCTCGTTCGCCGCCGTGATGGCCTCCTCGTCCCGGACGGAGCCGCCGGGCTGAACGATGGCCGTTACCCCCGCCTGGGCGGCGAGATCGACGCCGTCCCGGAACGGGAAGAAGGCGTCGGACGCGAGCACCGTTCCCTTCGTGGGCAGGTTCGCCTTCATCACGGAGAGCCTCACCGAGTCCACCCGGCTCATCTGGCCGGCCCCGACCCCCACGAGCCGGGTGTCCGTCGCCAGGACGATGGCGTTGGACTTCACGTGCTTCACCACCCGCCAGGCGAAATCGAGGGCCCTGTATTCCTCCTCCGTGGGGGGCCGTTTCGTCACGACCCGGGCGAGCCGCAGATCGTCCCTTTCCAGGTCCCGGTCCTGAACGAGAAGGCCGCCCTTCACCCTGCGGTAATCGAACTCCCGCAGGGGACCCGCGCCGGACGGGGAAATCTCGATGAGCCGGACGTTCTTCTTGGACCCGAGGACGGCAAGGGCGTCCTCCTCGAACCCGGGGGCCAGGATGACCTCGAGAAAGGTTTTGGCCAGTTCCTCGGCGGTCTTCCGGTCCACCTTCCGGTTCAGGGCCACGATGCCCCCGAAGGCCGCCACGGGGTCCGTTTCCATGGACTTCCTGTACGCCTCCACGAGCGACCCCGCCGACAGGGCGGCCCCGCAGGGGTTGGCGTGCTTCATGATGACCGCCGCCGGCTGGTCGAAATCGGAGGCCATCTGCCACGCCGCGTCGCCGTCCATGATGTTGTTGTAGGAAAGTTCCTTCCCCTGGAGCTGACGCCCGCCGCCGATGGAGGAGGGCAGGATGTCCCATTCCCGGTAGAAGGCCGCCTTCTGGTGGGGGTTCTCGCCGTACCGGAGATCCTGGGCCTTGACGAACTGGACCGTCAGGGTGTCGGGAAACTCCGCGGGACCTCCCTCCTTCTCGACGGCACCCAGATAGTTGGAGATGGCCCCGTCGTAACGGGCGGTGAGCTGAAAGGCCTTCGCGGCCATTTTGAAGTTCGTTTCCCGGGAGATCCTTCCCCCGCCGGCCCGGAGTTCCTCCAGGATCTTCCCGTAGTCGGACGGGTCGGTGACCACCGTGACGAAGGGGTGGTTCTTCGCCGCCGCCCGGATCATGGCCGGTCCCCCGATGTCGATGTTCTCGACGGCCTCTTCCAGGGTGCACCCCGGTTTCGCCACCGTCTCCTCGAAGCGGTACAGGTTGATGACCACCATGTCGATGGGAAGGATCCCGTGCTTTTCCGCCGCCTGACGGTGTTCCTCTACGTCCCGGAGAAAAAGGATGCCCCCGTGAACCTTGGGATGGAGCGTCTTCAGCCGCCCGTCCATCATCTCGGGGAATCCCGTGTAATCGGAGACCTCCCGGACGGGGATCCCGTCCGCCTCGAGCTGTTTCGCCGTCCCCCCCGTGGAGAGGATTTCAACGCCGAGGGCGTGAAGTCCCCTGGCGAATTCCACAATGCCCCTCTTGTCGGTGACGCTGATCAGGGCCCTTTGAATCGGATTCATCATCCTGAATGTTCCTTTCTTTGTCGTGTCGTTTCCGGGCGGGTCCGGAACGGGCGGAATGCGGCCGTTTCCATCCCCGTCCCGGGGATCATTTCGCGGGACGGATCTTCGCCATGTGGCGGATCCGCTGCTCGAGGAGGGTCTTCGTCCCGATGTCGGGCCGGTGGTCCACCGGTCCCCGGATGGCGGAAACGGCCTCCTCGGCGATCCGCTCCGCCTGTTCCAGCGTCCCGGCGATGCCGACGACGCCGATGGCGCGGGAGGTGCTCATGTAAAGGCCGTCCGGCCTCTGGTCCACCGAGGCGTAATACAGCCTGGCCCCCTTCACGTCGCCCACGTCGATCTTCGCCGAGGTGGAGCGGGCGTCGGGATGGTCCGCGGGAAGCCCGTATCCCTTGGGAACGACGTACTTGCAGACCGTCGCCTTCCCGTCGAAAACCACGTCGAGGGAATGGAGCGTTCCTTCGATGACCGCCCGGCAGACCTCGACGAAATCGGTCTTCAGGAGGGGGAGGATGTTCATGGCTTCGGGATCGCCGAACCGGGCGTTGTATTCCAGGAGCCTCACCCCGTTGCGGGTGACGATGAAGCCGCCGTACATGACCCCCTTGTAGTATTCCCCCGTTTCCCGGTACAGGGCGCCGGCCACGGCCCGGGTGATCCGGAGCCCCTCCTCCACGTCCTCCTTCTTCAGGAAGGGAAGGAGGTGGTCCTCCGCCGAATAGGAACCCATTCCCCCCGTGTTGGGCCCCCGGTCGCCGACGAAACGCCGCTTGTGGTCCTGGACGGGGGGCGTGGCGACGACCGTTTTCCCGTCGCTGAGGCACTGGAGGGAGAATTCCTCCCCTTCCAGCTTCTCCTCCACGACGACCGACCCGCTTTCCTTCAGGATGTCCTTCGCCCGGGACAGGGCCTCCTTTTTGTCCTGGAAATGGTCGCCCTGGACGAGAACGCCTTTTCCTCCCGTCAGGCCGTCCGGCTTCAGCACCACGCCGTCCAGTCCGTCGAGGAAGGCCTCGAGGCCGCTTTCGTCCCGGAACACCCGGAACCGGGGGTTTCCCTGGATCCCGTATTTTTCCAGGAGATTTCTCGTGAACGTCTTCGAGGTCTCCAGCCTGGCGAGGCTTTTCGTCGGGCCCACCGAGGGGATCCCCAGGGTCTTCAGGTGGTCCGCCACGCCGAGGTTCAGGGGGTCTTCCGGGCCGATGACGGCGAAATCGACGGCCCCTTCCCGGCAGAACCGGCCGATCCGGTCCAGGTCCCCGTAGGAACCGACGGCAACTCCCGCCGACAGGGCCGCGATCCCCGGATTGTTCGCCTTCATGTACGAAAAAAGCCGGGGGCGGCCGGCGGAGTTGACGAGGGATTCGGCAAGGACATGTTCCCTTGCCCCGTTGCCGATGAGCAGAATGCGCACCATGGTTCCTCCCCGGTTTCGAAGATGAAAAAAGTGTCTCGACTATATCGAAAATCGGTTTTCCCGTCAATTGCGGGCCGCGACCGGCGGCACCTTGCCGGAGAGGGTTGCCGTGGAGGGGCGCGGACCGGTTTTTCGGCTCAGGAACCGCTTTTCGACGGTTCCAATATTCTCGCTCCACTGCAACACCGCGGATTTGCCCTGTGGGGCCATCAGGCTCGGACAAGCGGTGTTGCGGGCGTTCCGCTTCGAAAGGAACCGTGAGCGAAAAGGCGCTTATTCGCCTTCAAAACCGTCCTGCGCCCCTTGCAGGCGCCATTTCGGCCGTTGCCCCTTCTTCGTGACCGGTGCCGATACCGAAAAGCGATTGTTTAGAGATTGTTCGATGTAGCCCGGTCCTTCCGGGCCGGCGGAAAACGGAAACGGAAAACGCAGAAAAAGCCCGTGTTTTCCAATGTCCTCTTTTTTTACAAGACCTGTTGACATAAAGGAAGAACTGTCGTATGGATCGTACCCCGTCCTCCCCCGGGGAGGACGGAATCCCGGCTGTACCGCAGGACACATGCCGCGGGAGGTCACGATCGAGGATGCAGCACCACGGAAGCGCCGCAGCGACGGCAAACGTTCACCCTTCCCATGAAGCCAGGTCCCGGAAGGCGGAGATCGCCCGCCGCCGCACCTTCGGCATCATCAGCCACCCCGACGCGGGAAAGACGACCCTCACGGAAAAGCTCCTCCTCTTCGGGGGGGCGATCCTCATGGCGGGCTCCGTGAAGGCCCGTAAGGCGGGGCGCCACGCCACCAGCGACTGGCTCGCCATCGAACAGGAGCGGGGCATCTCCGTCACGAGCTCGGTGATGAAGTTCGACTACCGGGGGTACGAGATCAATCTCCTCGACACGCCGGGGCACCAGGATTTCTCAGAGGACACCTACCGGGTGTTGACCGCCGTGGACAGCGCGGTCATGGTCATCGACAGCGTCAAGGGCGTGGAGTCCCAGACCCGAAAGCTCATGGAAGTCTGCCGGATGCGCAACACCCCCATCCTGACGTTCATCAACAAGCTCGACCGGGAGGGGATGCCGCCCCTGGATCTCCTCGGCGACATCGAGGACAGCCTCCAGATCGAGTGCGCCCCCCTGTCCTGGCCCATCGGCATGGGCAAGCGCTTCAAGGGGACCTACAACCTCTACCGGAAGGGACTGAACCTCTTCACGCCCGGCGAGGCGCGCCTCACCGGGGACATGGTCACCGTGAGCGATCTCGACGATCCCGTCCTCGACGACCGCCTGGGCAGCCAGGCCGGCGAACTCCGGGAAGACATCGCCCTCCTGGAGGGGGCGGCCAATCCCTTCGATCTGAACGATTACCTCAAGGGAAGCCAGACCCCCGTCTTCTTCGGGAGCGCCCTCAACAACTTCGGCGTCCGGGAAATGCTCGACGCCTTCGTGGAAATCGCCCCCCCTCCCCTCCCGCGGGCCGCAGTCACCCGCATGGTCCTTCCGGATGAGGAGGCCTTCTCGGGCTTCGTCTTCAAGATCCAGGCCAACATGGACCCGGCGCACCGGGACCGCCTCGCCTTCCTGCGGGTCTGCTCTGGCCGGTTCCGGCGGGGGATGCGGGTACGACATCACCGGACCGGCAAGGACATCCTCATCGCGAATCCCATCATCTTCATGGCCCAGGACCGGGCCTTCGCGGAGGAGGCCTGGCCGGGGGACATCATCGGCATTTACAACCACGGCACGATCCGGATCGGAGACACGTTCTCGGAGGGGGAGCCCCTCCGGTTCACCGGGATTCCGAATTTCGCGCCGGAACATTTCCGGAGGGTCCGGCTGAGAAGCCCACTCAAGGCGAAGCAGCTCCAGAAGGGGCTGGCCCAGCTCGCCGAGGAGGGGGCGGTGCAGCTCTTCCGGCCCCTCTCGGGAAGCGAGTTCATCCTGGGGGCCGTCGGGGCGCTCCAGTTCGACGTGACCGTGGCGCGGCTCCGGACCGAGTACGGCGTCGACGCCGACTACGAACCCCTGAATTTTACCGCCGCCCGCTGGGTGGATTGCGGCGACGTCGAGCGCCTGGAGGCATTCAAGAAGGCCAACCATCACAACCTGGCCCTCGACGGGGACGGGAACCTGACCTTCCTTGCGTCAAGCGAATGGTATCTCAAGTTCGTCGCGGACGACTGGCCCGACATCACCTTCCGGAAAACGCGGGAGCACCAGCAGAACTGACCGGTTTTCGTTTCGCGCCATCGTTTTTCTCTTGATAACCGGAGGATCCTGTGATCAAAGGGAACCACCAGGGACATCGCTCCCCCGGAGGACTTCATTGAAATACCGGAATCTCGGCGACATCGAATTCGTGAACCTTCTGTACACCTCCGCCGACCGCCTGGACGAGGAGTATCTGGACGAGGCGCAACGGCGCCGGGAAACACTCGTCCCCCTTCTGTGCGAGGTGCTGGAGAACGAAAAGAATTACGAATGGGACAGTGCCGGACGGTGGTGGAGCACCGTTCATGCCGTCCAGATCCTCGGAATCCTTGGGGACGCCCGGGCCATGGGCGCCCTGCTCACGGCAAGCGCGTACGCGGACATCCACGACCTGGAATGGATCTGGGAGGCCCTTCCCGAGTGCTACGCAAGGATCGGGACGGCGGCGCTCCCCCCGATCATGGAGGCCTTTCGCGAAAGGATGCGGGAGGGGGGGACGAGCCTGGGCGCCGAGATGGAGGGTCTGTGGAACCTCTGGGAGGACCACCCCGATTCCCGCCAGAAAATCGAGGACTTTTTCCTTTCCCTCCTCGAATCGGACGAAACGCCCTTTGACGTTAAGGCCGACATCGTCGCCGATTTCTCCCAGATGCACCGGACGGACCTGAAACCCTTTTTCGAGGAACTGTTCGAATCGGGGGAGTTGGACCTGGAAGTCTTCACCAGGGACGACATGGAGGAATTCTACAGCGGCGTGAAATCGACGCCGGTTTACCGGATGGACCTCCGCGGATTTTACGGCACCCGGGAAACCGAAGCGAGGCGGGCCTTCCTGGAACGGGAGCAGGAGGAACAGAACCAGAGGGACCTGGAGACGTTCCTGCGGGACAATGTCCACCGGATCGGCCGGAACGACCCCTGCCCCTGCGGATCGGGAAACAAGTTCAAGAACTGCCACCTGGAACGGGCGGAGGAGGCCGCGCGGAAATTCAGGGAGGAGGAATTGAGGCAGGAACCCGCGCGGGCCCTGCGGGAAGCGCTGTACGCGGAGCGCCGTTTGGAATCGGAAATCCGGAGGTTCCTGGCCCGCAAGGGGCTCACCTCCCTCTTCTCCCGTCTGAAGGAATCGGTCCTGGAAGCGGTCCTCGATCCCCGGGAAGAATCCATGAAAAAGAGGTTCTGGAGTTATTTCAATCCGCTCCTCGAGAGGATCCCCTTTGACGACGACGAGGAGATGAAGGACTTCAACGGCCTTTTCCTGGAATATTACAATGCCATCGCCGCCTTATACCTGCATTACCCGAAGGAAAAGGAACACCTGGACGCGTGAAGGCCCCCGGTGAACCCGGAAACGGCCCCGTGACGCCCGGACCCCATGCCGGACGCACGAACCGGAATCCCCGGGAAACAGGGGAAGGAACATCAAACCGAATTGGGGACGGTCCGCCGGACCATCCTTACGTGGGGACCTTTCACCCCCCGACGCATTCCTCGCCGGTGTCGACGATGTTGAGCGGCTTGATCGCCGCCCCTTTCAGATCTTCCTGATATTTCTTGTCCCTCTGGGCGTCCCGGTCCCTGGAAAGCTCCTCGAAGATGTCCAGGTCATCGTCTTCCGTTTTCACGACATCCAACCTCCATGGTCCGTCCCGGCCGCCGGGAATCGGGCGGCGGATACGTTCCCGTTCTCCTTTTTTCCCTCCATAACAGAAAAACCGGCAGGGTTTCAACCACTGAAACCGCTGCCGGTTCTTTCATGAAGCGAAAACCGCATTTTGGAGGTCCGGCGCTATTTCCTTCCTCCCGCTCCGCTTCCCTGGGAGGCGCTTTCACCGCAGTTCCCGTAGCAGGAACCATAGGTGCCGGTGCTTTCGTCGTTCATGCCGTACGCCGGGCCGTATCCGCCGTTTTCAGCGTCCTGTCCGTATCCCGGGCCGTAAGAGGAATCGCCCGTTCTCCCCGCGCTTCTCCAGAGCGGCATGCCCGTTTCGGCGTCCCGGAGCGGCACGGTCACCGTTTCGTCCCCTTCGCCGGGGACATCGACCGATGTCAGGATGTACCGCTCCACACCGCCGCAGTCGACGATGTAACCGGAAACGGTGATGGTGTCGCCCACGGCCGGCTTCTCCACGCCCAGGGACTCCCAGTACCAGGACGGGCCGATGCCGTATACGACCACTTCTCCGTCCGCTGTCAGGAGAACCAGTCCGCCGCCGCTTTCGAGACAATCCTCGATCGTCCCCTCGAGACCTGTGAAAACCTCCACGACGGAGCACAGGGGACCGTCCCCGCTGCCTTCACCGTATGCCGCCGCGGCGGGGGTGCCGTGGATCAGGCATGCCAGAGCGAATGCAAGCATCGGAAGCATTACTTTTTTCATCATGTTTCATCCTCCCGGTTTTTTTCCGGTAGAACGAACCAGGGAGGTCAAGGTTACAGTTTTTTCACCGGCCCGATAAAAAAAGGGAGCCCTTTCCTCAAGGTCTCCCCGCGACAGGGGCGTTTGGCACCGCCCCCTCATTCCTTCCCCCGCCGGCCCGGAAGCGCCTCCGCGCCGGTTCGAGGCCCTTGACGGTCGTACGGGGTTCCGGGGTTCAAATCGAACCGCCGGCACCGCCGCTGCCCGAGCCGCCACCGGAGCTTCCGCTCCCTGAGCCGCTACCGGAACCACCGCTGCCCGAGCCGCCGCCGGAGCTTCCGCTCCCTGAACCGCCACTGGAACCACTGCTGCCAGCGTCTCCGCCGGAGCTTCCGCTCCCTGAATCACCGCCGGAACCGCCGCTCCCCGAGTCTCCACCGGAGCTTCCGCTCCCTGAATCACCGCCGGAACCGCCGCTCCCCGAGTCTCCTCCGGAGCCGCCACTGCCGGAATCGCCGCCGGAACCGCCGCTCCCCGAGTCTCCGCCGGAACTCCCGCTCCCGGAATCGCCGCCGGAACCGCCGCTCCCCGAGTCTCCGCCGGAGCTTCCACTGCCGGAGCCGCCGCCTGCATCGCCGCTCCCTGAACCGCCGCCTCCCCCTGAGGACGCGCCGCTTCCCAACTGTCCTCCCCGGACGCCGCGTCCGATGGCTTCCCCGTAACTGCGGGCGATCCCCTCGGGGGATTCATAGCGGGCACGGTCAACGAAAGCGTCTCTCAGCGCTTCCAGTTCCGTCACCGTGTATCCCTGCACCAGGGCGCCGAGGACCGTTTCCGCCACAACCGGCGAGGACACGCCGAAACGGGCCATATCCCTCGCGACCAGGACGGTCTCCTCGGTGACCCGGAACCGGTCCCCGCTCTTCCCCGCGGCCGCCTTCCCCGGAAGAGCCCCAAGGACCGCCGTCATGTCCTTCTCCGTCATTCCCGCCGCAAGTCCCGCGGCGACGATTTCCGCCAGCCGCCCCGTTTCCGCTCCGGGAAACCCCATTTTCCCGGTCTCCCCAAAGGCGAACCCGTATCGGGACCGGACCCTGTCCATGGCGCGGACGATTTCCCGGGCGCCGACCCCTTTTGCCGTTCCTTCGTTCATCTTGCCGATCAGGGGGGACAGGGGGATCCCCCGGGCAAGCGATTCCCGGACCATTTCCCTGACCTTTACTCTCGAGGGATCGTCAAACTTCCCTTTTTCCATGGCTTCGGCCATTTCCACGGCGTCCCTCTCTCCGAGCCCCATCCCTGCCAGGCGCGCCGTTTCCTCCCGGACGTTTTCCCGCGGCGCCGCCGCGGCACCGGCAGGAAAGAGAAGGAACTGAACGGGAATCAGGAAAACGAGAAGAGCGACGGCGCTCACCGTTGCCCTCCCGACCGCGTTCCCCGCTGCGGAACGATTCAAGAAACCCATGGTCACACTCCCCTCATATAGATGCAGTTTTCCGAACCGAAGTCGTCCCTCTCCTTCAGGGGGCAGGGGGGCATGTAGGTCCGGCCGTCGATGACGTAAAAGTAGGAAAAGCCCGACCCGGGTGGAATCTCCACCTTCCAGAGGTCGCGGCCTGCCGGTTCGGCCGCGTGAAGCCGGAACCGGTCCAGGGAACAGGCGAAAAAGACGGACTTCGCCCCCCGGTATTTCAGATACACGTACGTTCCCTTTTCGCTCTCCCGGAAATAATGACCCGCGCATCCGGCGAGAAAAACGACCAGGAAAAGGGCGGCGGCAAGGAGCGGCAGACGGCGGGATTTCCTCATGCCATTCCTCCAGGGGGGATAATGGAATTCTCCCCGCCGAAATCGTCCCGTTCCCGTCCGGGCACCGTCGGATCGGACATGGTCCTTTCCCCGTCGATGACATAGGAGTATCGATGCTCGACCGGCGGGAGGGAAAGGACGATTTCCCAGTAGCCGGAATTTCCCGACCGCTTCAGGGAAACCCGGTCCCAGCCGGTGAAGGTCCCGGCGATTTCCACCCGGTCCGCGCCGGGCTGGTAGACGACGAACCGGTACGGGACGTTCGCCTCCTTCGCCGGCGGTGACAGGTTCCTCGCCAGCACCAGGGCGACTCCCGCAACGAGAAGAACGAGGGCCCACTGCAGGGGCCGGAAAGAAAGAAGGCTCCGCCTTGGCCGGGGGGAAAGTGCGGGCATGGGGACGTCCCGCGACGGGGGTTCCCGGAGGCGCTTTTCCTGGCGGAGCAGGTCCAGGCATTCCTCGCGAAAAGGACCGTCTTCATGAACCGTCCCGACGAAGGCGATCTTCTCGTCCAGGGTCAGTTCGTCGTCGATGAACTGGCTGATCCATTCCTCTTTCATTTCTATTCTTCCCTCAACAGGTCTCTCAGTTTCCGTCTCGCCCTGTGGATCCTCACCTTGATGTTCCCTTCCGACAGGCCTGACACGGCGGCGATCTCCCGGTAGGACAGGCCGCCCGTCACGGCCAAGGACAGCAGGTCCCGCTCGTCCTCCGGCAGGGTCCCCAGGGCCCGGAGCACGGCGCGGGCCTCCTCCCGGACGATCACCCCCTCTTCCGGGTTTTCCCCGCCCGTCTCGCCGGACCAGTCCCCGGAAGGCAGGGGCCTCCGCTTCCTCCAGTGATCGAAGAGGGCGTTTCGGGCGATGGTGAAGAGAAGCGGAAGAGTCGGATCCTCCCGGCCGTAACGATCCAGGAAGCGGGTGAAACTTTCCTGGAGCAGGTCTTCCGAAAGGGCTGCGTCACCGGTCATCCTGAGGAGATAGTGAAAAAGTTCCTTCCGGTGACGCAGATAAAAGGACCCGAAATCACCCATGGCTATAAGTATAACGAAATTCGAGGCCGTCGGTTACAGGGAAAACGGGGGTCGGCACTACCGGGTTCGAAGGGTGTCGAGCAGGAAATTCCGGATCGTCGGATAATCCGCGGGGAGTTCCACCGCTTCCCCCGACCGTTCGTCCAGGTCTTTGAGGCTCTCGGGCAGTTCGGGGGTGATCCCCAGAAGGTCGATGATTTCGCCGGGAAACTTGGCGGGATGGGCCGTTTCGAGAACGACGGCGGTGTCGCCGCCGAGGCGTTCCTTTTTCAGAAAAACCTCCAGGCCTTTCCAGCCCACCGCCCCGTGCGGTTCGAGAAGGATACCCAGGCGCCGGTAAACCTCCCTGAGGGTCTCCTTCGTCTCCCCGTCGGACACCGCGACGGAGAAAATGTGCTTTCTCATCTCGTCCCGGTCGGGATACCGGAACACGTTCCCCGTCCGGTCCACCGTTCCCCCGTACAGGTCGAAGAAACGGGCGAGGTTGCTCGGGTGCCCCACGTTCATGGCATTGGAAAGGCAGGCCCGCGACGGCGACACCTTCTTGTAGACGCCGCTGTCGAGGAACCGGGGGAATTCGTCGTTTTCGTTGGTCGCCATGACGAGCTTGCGGACGGGCAGTCCCATCCTTCTGGCATACTCGCAGCCCAGGGCGTCGCCGAAGTTTCCCGAGGGAACGGAGAAGACGATCCGCCCGTCCTTTTCGCAGAGTTCGGAGTAGGCGTAAACGTAGTAGATCATCTGGGGAAGAATCCGGCCGAAGTTGATCGAGTTCGCCGAGGTGAGGTGGAAGCGCTCGAATTCGGGATCGGCAAAGGCCCGCTTCACCAGGTTCTGGCAGTCGTCGAATTTTCCATCAATGGAAAGAGCCTGGACGTTGCCTCCGATCGTGTCGAGCTGCTTTTTCTGGCGGCCGCTGACCTCGTTTCTCGGGTAGAGAATCCGGACGTCGATCCCCTCGACTCCCCGGAAGGCGTCCCCGACGGCGCTTCCCGTATCGCCGGAAGTGGCCACGAGAACGTTGAGCCTTGCGTCCCGGCCCCGGAAATGGCTCATGAGCCGCGCCATCATCCGGGCCGCGAAATCCTTGAAGGACGCTGTGGGACCCCGGTCCAGGCGCATGAGGTACGTGCCCTCCCCGGCCCGTTCCAGGGGAACGGGAAAGTCGTAGGAGTCGTCCACGATCCGGCGGAGGTCCTCCCGGCCGATTTCATGCTCCAGGAAGGCCAGGGCCACGAAAAGCGCGATCTCCCGGTAGGGCCTCCCCCTGAAGGCGCGGATCTCGTCAGGGTAGAGGACCGGAATCCGGTCGGGCATGAACAGTCCTTCATCGGGGGCCTGTCCCAGGAGGAGCGCCTCCCGGAAGGAGACCCGTTCCGTGAAGGGCACGATGCCCTCCACGCCCCGGAGGTCCCGGTTCGTGCTGACGTAACGGACGGCCTCTTTCACGATTTCCCTTCAGTTCCGCCGTTGCGGGGTTCCAGTTCGTGCTTCCGGAGAAAATCCATGAATACCCGGTGGTAGGGCATGAACTCCCGGTTTTGCCTGTAGATGAGGTGGAAATAGCGTTCCAGAGGACATTCCCGGATCGGCACCGTCGCCAGGGTCCCCTCTTTCAGTTCCCTGCCCACGGCATACACGGAAAGGACGGAAACGCCCACTCCCGCGAGAACGGCCTCTTTCACCGCCTCGGAACTTCCGAGTTCGCAGACGACGCGGAACCGGGACAGCCCTTTTTCTCCCCTCGCCGCCAGGCACTCCTCGAAAATGGCCCGGGTGGCCGATCCCCGCTCCCTCGCAATGAACGGTTCCCGGATCAGGTCCTCCAGGGGGACGAAGGGCAACCCCGCCCAGGGGTGGTTTGACGGGACGGCCAGGACGAGTTCGTCCCTCCACAGGGGTTCCCCGTGGATCTTCCTGTGGGTCACAGGCATGCCGACGAAGCCGATCTCCACTTCCTCGTCCAGGACCATGCCCACCGTCTTCTCGCTGTCGTTCATCCGGATGTGGACGCGGATGTCCTTCTGCTCCCCGAGAAACGCCCTGAGGACGGAGGGAAGGATGTACGTTGCCGGGATGGTGCTGGCGCTGATCCAGATATTTCCCGACACGGCTTCCCGTTCCCGCTCCAGCCGGTCGTGGGCCTCGTCGACGAGCCGGAAAATCCGCTTTCCACATTCGTAAAGGACCTTTCCTTCCGTCGTCGGGGAGAGCAGCCGGCTCTTCCGGTCGACGACCTTCGATCCCACCTCCTCTTCCAGGTTCCGGATGTGTTTCGTCAGCGACGGCTGGGTCATGAACATCTGTTTCGCCGCCTTGCTGAAACTGCGGTTTTCCACGAGGAGGACGAGCGCCTCCAGCTGCTGCAGCGTGATATTTTTCAGCTTTCGTTCCATGTTTCGGGGAAATAACACAGAGTCGCGGGAGAATCAACGAATCTTTTAT
Organism: Syntrophaceae bacterium UBA6252; assembly: GCA_002441265.1. Lineage (GTDB taxonomy): Bacteria > Desulfobacterota > Syntrophia > Syntrophales > UBA6807 > UBA6807. The sequence goes on along the minus strand of DJVQ01000010.1, from coordinate 25,946 downwards.
CGCCTCTTTGCCTCACGCCCCAACGATTCGTTGACAAAGAGTTCATGAAAAGGGTAATGAATGAAATCACCCAAGGGAATGATGAAGTCGTAAAAAGGTCAAATCAACACTTTTTCGAACGGNNGGCGCCCGAATCCCGAGGAATGAGGCGTACTGATGGTACGCCAAAGGGTCGAGGGAAGAAGGGCAACACAGCATATGGGCTTTTACCAAGCCGTCAAGGGCATGAACCGATGAAAACGAGAGAAGACATCCACCTCACCGAGACCGTCCGGGCGGCCGGCTGAGGATGCAAGATCGGTCCGGGGGACCTGGACCGGGCACTTTGCGGGCTTCCGCTGCCGAGCCACCCCGACCTCATCCTGGGGCTGGAGCACGGGGAGGACGCCGGAGTCTATCGGCTGCGTGAGGATCTTGCCATCGTCCAGACGGTGGACTTTTTCACCCCCATCGTCGACGACCCCTACACGTTCGGCCAGATCGCGGCGGCCAACTCCCTTTCCGACGTCTATGCCAAGGGGGGAAGGCCGGTCACCGCCCTGAACATCATCTGTTTCCCTTCGGACAAGATGGACATGTCCATTCTCCACGACATCCTTCTCGGCGGTCTCGACAAGATGAAAGAAGCCGGTGTTCTCCTCCTGGGAGGGCACAGCGTCGCCGACGACGAGATGAAATACGGCCTTTCCGTGACGGGGGTCATCCACCCCGACCGGGTGGTCCGCAACCGCGGGGCCCGGCCCGGAGACCGGCTCATCCTGACGAAGCCCCTTGGAACGGGCATCGTCAACACGGCGCTGAAGGCCAAAATGGCCGGACCCGGCCTCGTGGAAAAATCCATCCGGACCATGGCCACCCTCAACCGGGCCGCCTCGGAAGCCATGATGGAAACGGAAGGGGTTCACGCCTGCACCGACATCACCGGATTCGGGTTTCTGGGCCATGCCGCGGAGATGATCGAGGGCGGCGACGCGGGATTCGTGATCCACGCGTCGAAGATTCCCCTCTTCGAAGAAGTCCGCGAGTTCGTGGAAATGGGGATTCTCCCGGGAGGGCTGTACCGGAACCGGGACTTCCGGATGTCCATCGTCGGGATCGAACCCGGCTGTCCGGGATGGGTCGCCGACGTCCTGTTCGACCCCCAGACGTCGGGGGGACTGCTCATCGCCGTCGCCGCCCCGTCGGCGGAGGCCCTCCTGTCGCGGCTGCATGAAAAGGGCGTCGCGGAGGCGGCCGTCGTCGGGGAAGTGGTGGACGCGCCGGCGGGAAGAATCACCGTGATCTGAAGGAAGAACACGGGGAGGCATTCATGGCGGGCAAAGACCGGCCTGTGATGGAAGAGGAAGCCGAATACCGGCGGCAACTCGATCTCTTCACCCGTTCCTCCACGGAAAAACAGATCGAACTCGTGAAACTCGGCGAGGTCCTTGCGGGGATCACCAACCGCGACGCCTTTCTCGACATCGGGGCCGGCGGGGGGTATCTCACGATCCCCCTTTCACAATCCTTCGAAAAAACGGTCATCGTGGAACCGAACGGAAAGCAGGTGGACTTTCTCCGGAGGCGGTGCCCCGAATTCACCGTCCACCACGACACCTGGGGAAACATCGATCTCGGGGGGACGTTCTTCGACTTCATTCTGTGCTCCCATGTCCTTTACTACATCGATTCCGACGCATGGCTGCCGGCCCTGGAAAAAATGTACGGACGTCTCGCCCCCGGAGGGCGGATCGCCGTCGTTCTCCAGTCGCCCATCGGAGAGGTGGCGGCCTTCTTCAATCAATTCACGCGGTACGACGTCGACATCCTGGGGCTCTGGCGGGACCTTTACATGAGATACGGCGACGACGTCGTCGGCGTGCGGTATTTTCTGAACGAGATCTGGACCGAGTCCCTGGAGGACATGGCGGACATCGGCCTCTTCCTTCTCATCGACCGCCGCTTCCGGGCGTGCAGGGACGAGATCCGGCGGTACATCGAGGCGAACCAGCGCGTTCCGGGGGGCTTCCGGATGATGCAGGACGAAATTCTGCTTTCCCTGAGAAAGCCGGGCTGACGCCGGGCCGCCTTTTCCCGGCGACGGGACGCACTCTGACTGAGGGGAGGGAATTTCAGGACAAGAAAAAAGGGGCTTCTCCCTGAACGGTGAAGCCCCTTTCCGTTTTTCCGGTTTCGGTTATTCCTTCTTGGCGGCCGTTTCCGACGACGAGGGGGCGGCCGTTTCCGTTTTCGTTTCTTCCTTCTTCTCCCTTTCCGCCGTGGAGGGTTTCTTTCCGCCGTAATCCGTGGTGTACCATCCCGAGCCTTTCAGGTGAAAGGATGACAGGGACATGAGCTTTTTCACGGGACCATCGCAGAAACGGCAGGAACGGATGTCCTCGTCGCTCATTTTCTGGAAAAGCTCAAACTGCTTTCCGCATTTCCTGCATTTGTACTCGTAGATGGGCATGTCTGGAACCTCCACCAAAAATCTATTGATATACTTCCGTAATCAGGTATTGATCGCTGAAACATTCGAGGACGAGGTTCATGTCCGATCCCGCCACGGGACCGAGCAGGTTTTTCGTGATCCTGTGAACCGTCTCTTCCTCTTTCTTTTTCTCCTCCGGGGGGAGATGGAAATCGCTTTCCCCCGTGTCGAACCGGATCACATGGACGATCTCGTGGGCCGCGATGTACAGCATGAGCGGATCGAGCTTGATGTAGGAACTTCCGCGCTCGAGGGCGTCCAGAATCCGGTCGTCCTGGAGGCAGATCCGGTAAAAGTGCCCCCCTTCCCCGCCGTCGCCCTTCCTCTCCAGTTCGTACCGGAAGAGATGGGCGAAGGCCCCGTCGGTCTTCTCGTGCTCGTCGAGATAGTAGAGGGTTTTGATTTCGTAGCGGTGCCGGTCCCAGTCGTCCCCGCGGAGCCCGAAATAACGCTCCGCCAGTTTTTCCGCCTGGAAAAAACTGTTCCTTACGAGGGTAAGTTCTTTCCGGTTGAAGTACATGGGAACATCCCTGCCCGCTTTTTCGGCAATAAAATAATGCTTTTTTCGAAAATGTCAAGAGGCCGGGCAAAACGAAACAGGGAACATCGTCCGGGGCTTAGCCCCGGTGCGCCTCCCGCCGGCCCTGAAGGGCCGGGCTACGAAACCGGAGATCCCCCCCGGGTAACGGGCTTCAGCCCCGGCGCGAGAACCGTCACTGCGTCGGCAGGGGGGCGCTGCTGAGGAGATACTTGAGGTCCTCGTCCTCGAAACGGATGCCGAGGCCGACGAAGGGCGAGCTGTCGTCCCCTCCCCTCATGAAATTGTCCCAGCCGGCGGACAGGTAGACGTGCTTCAACAGCCTGTACTCGCCGTACGCCTTCAGGTGGGGGTCCCGGTCCCGGTCGAAGTCGAAGGCTTCGAAGGTGAGCTTGAGGCGGTCGTCGAAAGCGAAATAATCGATCCCGACGCCGCCGGTGGATTCAAGAAGCCCGCCGCGGAGGACCACGTCCCGGAAGCGCTTGCCGATTTCCGCGTTGAAGAGGATCTGGCTCCGGTCCCATTCGTTCGTGACCGTGGTGACCCCGCCGGTCGTGCTTTCGATGGTCTTCCGCTTTCCCCGGGGATCGGCCACGACCCCGAGGATGTAGAACTTGTCCTCCTTGGGCTGGAGCTTCAGCTCCAGGTACCCTTTTCCGTCCCCGCTGTCGAAGAGGTATTCCCCCCGATAGCTCAGGAAGGTCCGGAACTGGTCGGCCTTGGAAACGAAATTGTTGATGCCCTCCATGCCCCGGTCGATGCTCTTCAGGCTCGCGTTCAGCGTGTCCACCGTCTCCTCGTCGTTCACGAGCTTTCCGATGGACCCTTTCCCCTCGTTGATCTTCGCGGTGATCTCGTTCAGGGAGGCCACGGTCTTGTCGAGATGTTCGAAGACGCTCTCGTCGTTCACGAGTTTCCCGAAGGTCCCCTCGCCCTTGTTGATCTTTCCCGTGATCTCGCTGAGAGAGGCGAAGGTTTTTTCCATTCCTTCCGACGCCTTGGTGAAGCTCGACACCATGATGTGGAATTTCTCGTCGTTCTGTTTCACCAGGTTGTTCAGATTTTCCGTCAGATCCCGGGTGTTCGAGATGATCCGCTGGAGGTTGGCTTCCCCCTCCTCCCCGCCCAGGACCTTTTTCAGGGACGCCGTCACGGACATCACGTCATTGGCGATGTTTCCGAGTTCGAGGAGGAGCTTGTCCATGTCCGCCTGCCGCTGCACCCGGTCGATCTCCCCCCCCTGCTCCAGCCAGGCCTCCCCCTTCGTGCCCGGGATGATCTCGATGTACTTGTCTCCCAGGATTCCGTGGGTCTTGATGGAAGCGATGACGTCCTTCTCCAGACGGACGTTCGGTTCGATGCGAAGGGTCACCAGCGCCCTGCCTTCCCGAAGGCCGATGGACTCCACCTTGCCCACCGTGACCCCGGCGATCATGACGTCGGCGTCCCGGTTCAGCCCGGCCACATTGTCGAAAACGGCCTCCACGGTGTAGCCTTTTTTCAGGCCGAACCCGTACTGCCCCACGCGGAACGACATGTAACCGAGGATGATGAGGGCCACAAGGACGAAGAGCCCTACCTTTGCTTCCGTGCTGATGGATACCATGGTTTCCTCCAGGGGTGATTCAAACAGCCGATGCCTACAGAACGCTGATGGGTCCCTCCAGGTTTCCCGAGAGAAACTGAACCAGGACCGGGTTCCGGGAAGCCCGGATCTCATCCGGCGTCCCGTACTCGATGATTTTGCCGTCGTACAGCATGGCGATCCGGTGGCCCACGGTGAAGATGGACTGGATGTCGTGGCTGATGACCACGCAGGTCAGGTTGAAGTCCTTCTGGGTCCGGATGATGAGTTCGTTGATCGCCTCGGTCATGACGGGGTCGAGGCCGGTCGTGGGCTCGTCGAAGAGGATGATCCGGGGCCGCATGGCGAGCGCCCGGGCGAGGCCCACCCGTTTCCGCATCCCGCCGCTCAGTTCCGAGGGCATCTTGCTCTCCACGTCTGGGAGCCCCACGGAATGGAGGTTTTCCCGGACGATTTCCATGATTTCCCGGTCCTTCTTCCTCGTGTGCTCCCGGAGGGGGAAGGCCACGTTTTCCGCCACGTTCATGGAATCGAAAAGGGCGGCCTCCTGGAAGAGCATGCCGAATTTCTTCCGCACCTCGTTCAGCTCCCGGTCGCCCATCCGGGCGATGTCCGTCCCCTCCACGAGGACCTTCCCGCTGTCCGGTTTGAGGAGGCCGATCATGTGTTTCAGGACCACGCTCTTCCCGCCGCCGCTCCGGCCGATGATGACCGTCGTTTTCCCCTGCTCCACCGTCAGATTGACGCCGTCCAGGACGTGCTGTTTTCCGAAGGACTTGTGAATGTCCACCAGTTCGATCATCGGTTTCGAGGAATTTCCGTTGTCCGCCATGGCCCTAGAACATGATCGCCGTGAGGAAGTAGTCGCTGATCAGGATGGAAATCGAGGCAAGGACCACCGCTTCCGTGGTCGCCCTGCCCACCCCTTCCGCGCCGCCCTTGGTGTTGAACCCCTTGTAGCAGCCGACGAGGGCGAGGATGAGACCGAAAACCGCCGCCTTGGTAAGGCCGTTGTAAATGTCCGAGAGATCCACGTACTTGGTGATGTTTTTCACGAAGGCCCCCTCGTTGATGCCGAGGAGGGGAACCCCCACGAAGTAGCCTCCGATGATGCCCATGAAATCGGAAACGACGGTGAGCAGCGGGAGCATGAGGACCGTCGCCACGATCCTGGGAACGATGAGGTGCTTGACGGGGTTCGCCGCCATGACGTAGAGGGCGTCGATCTGCTCGGTCACCCGCATGGTGCCCAGTTCCGCCGCCATGGCCGAGCCGGCCCGGGCGGTCACCATGAGGGACGTGAGGACGGGGCCCAGCTCCCGGGTCATGCCCAGCGCCACCGTGGACCCCACCAGGCTCTCCGCGCTGAACATGCGGAATCCGTAGTACCCCTGGAGGGCCATGACCATGCCGGTGAACGTCCCCGTCAGGAGAACCACGAAGATGGACTTGACGCCCACGAACTCCATCTGCTTGAAGATAAGGCGCAGCTTCAGGGGCGGCCGTACCATCCAGCCGATGGCGGAGATGAGGAGCAGGAGCATGCTTCCCATCTCCTCGACGCCCCGAAGGACGCTCCTGCCGAACTGGTCGATGACCTGGGCGATCCGGTTCATCGGTTACAGGGGACCTTTCTTTCTCCCGTGCGCTTCCAGGGAATGTGCGATGACCCGGTCGATGAGCCCCCCCTGGGTCATTCCCGCCGCCGCGGCCTGGTGAAAGAGAACGGTGGAGGGGGTCATCCCGGGAAGGGTGTTCGGTTCGAGGACCGCCACCTCCCCGTCCTGCCGGACGAACATGTCGATCCGCGCGTAGGCCCTAAGGCCGAGCGCCCGGTAGGCCCGGACGGCCGTTTCCCGGATCTTTTCCAGCATCTCCTGCGGGAGGCGGGCGGGGGTCTTGTTCTCTCCCTGCCCGTAGAGGAACTTGTCCTCCAGGGACAGGATGTCCTGGGTGGGGATCGTCTCCGACGGGACGAGGGCCTCGGGGTTCTCGTTTCCGAGAACGCCGCAGGTCACTTCCATCCCCGTGAGGAACTCCTCCACCAGGGCGAGGGCGTCCCACTGAAAGGCGCCCTCCAGGGCCTCCGGGAGTCCCTGCTTTCCGTGGATCTTCCGGATGGCGGTGCTGCAGCCCTCCCGGGAGGGCTTGACGACGCAGGGAAACCCGATTTCGCTTTCGATCCGGCCGAGGATCTCCTCCCGGTCCGCCTCCCACCGTTCCAGGGACACGGCCAGGGTCGCCGGCACGGCGATCCCCGCCGCGGAGAGGACTTTCCGGGCTGCGTGCTTGTCCATTCCCAGGGCCGACCCGAGGACGCCGGAACCGGTGTAGGGGACCCGGAGCAGTTCCAGGAGCCCCTGGAGGCAGCCGTCCTCGCCGTACTTTCCATGAAGGCCGATATAGACGAAATCGAACCGGGAGGGCATCTCCTCGTACGGGATCCGCTTCGCCTCCTCCTCCAGGTCCATCTCGATGTCCGCCGTGGAGTTCCGCATGAGAAGCTTGAGGGGGATTTCCCAGAAACGGGCCTCCCCATCCATGAAGACGGGCACGGGATCGTACTTTCCCCGGTCCATCTTCGTGAAGATGTTCCTCCCGCTCTCCAGGGAGACCTCCTTTTCCGAGGAGACCCCTCCCATGACGACGGCGACTCTCAGTTTTCCGCTCCCTCCGCTCAAGAAGATCCCCCTGAAAAAACCATTGAACGCATTACAGTATAAAACTTCGCTTCGAACGGCAAAGGAAAAAGTTCCACAGCCAAGGCGTCCGAATCTCGACGACTGAAGCGTACTTTTTCGTACGCTGCAGGGAGGAGAGATGAAGGGACAGCATAGGAACTTTTTACGAAGCCGTCAGAAGCTGATGGTCAGGCCCGCATAAGGACCGGAAAATTCGAAGTCGGCGTACACGTCGCTCACGTCCTCCAGGTCGAGCTTGATAATGCGATAGCCCCCGTGAATGTCCAGGAAGGGAAAGGGCGTCCAGGAGATGTCGGCAAGGCCCTCGTAAAACCAGTTCCCCGAGAACCCGATCCCGGCGATCTTCGCCCGGGCTTCCAGGATGTTCAGGAGCAGTCCGATGTGGGCCCCCGCCCCCACCATGGGGACCGGGATCCCGAAGCTCTTGCTCTCATGGTATCCCCCGGTGAGGTTGGTCAGCCGCGCCTCCCCGGCGATGTATTTCACCTTGCCGATGACCCCGACGGAGAAACCGGCGAGCAGGTTTTCCAGGTTGATGAGATCGTACTGGTACTCGAAGTCGAGCATCTGGACGTTCACGTCCGTGTCCACGAGATCCCCCGCGTTATAGGTCTTGCCCAGAAACACGATGGACCGGGGGAGGCTCGCCGAGTCGGCGTAATTCAGGCGGGTGTACATGAAGCTCAGGTGGTGCTTCCCGAGCCCCGCGAAGATTTCGACGAAGGGGAGATTCCGGTCGTCGATCCCCAGGTCCCCCCCGAGATCGATGTCGGTCCCCTCGATTCCGTTCGAATCGGCGCGAAACGTTCCGGAGAAATGGGGAAACCAGTAATACCCCCGGGCGCCCAGTTCCACGGCCATCCCCTGGGAAACGAACACGGCGAGCACCAGGAAAAGAACCGCCGTCCCTTTGAGGAGCATCCTCTTCTTCATGGCCATCCCTCCTTCGAAACCGGCTTTGCTGGAGTCAGATATAGTGATATTTGACATCCCTGTAAAGATCTTTTCCGCAAACCGCCGGCGCGTCCCCGCCCGGACCGGGTCCCGCCGGCCCCTCTCACAGCGGCCCCCGCTTCTTCCCGTGAATCGTCCTCGCCCCCTCGATCAGCTCCGTGAGGATCATGGAAGGAAGCATGCCCGCCTCCGCCGCCTGCTCGAAGAAGAAGGAGGATGGGGCCATCCCGGAGGAGGAATTGGGGTCGGTGATGAGAACCCGGCCGTCCTTCGTCACGAAGCCGTCCATCCGGCCGTAGGACCGGAACCCGAGGGCGCGGTAGGCCCTGAGGACTTCCTCCCGGATCCGCGCCGTCGTTTCCTTCGGAATGGTTTTCGGGGGGGTGAACTTCCGGCACCGGCCGGGCATGTACTTGTCGTCGTACGTGAAAAAGGCGCTCTGGGGCCGGATTTCCGTGACCGACAGGACCCGGGGGGGACCGTCCTCCAGGACGATGGCGGAGAACTCCGTCCCGTCGAGATACTCCTCCACGAGGACCGACGCGTCCCAGGCGAGGGCCTGTTCCATGCCCGACTGCAGGGACGCCCTGTCCCCCACGATGGCCACCCCGACGCTCGATCCCTCCCGGGTCGGCTTCACGACGACGGGATACCCGAAGGTCTCCTCGATCCTCTTTTCGACCCCCTCCCGGTCCTCCGCCCACTCCTCCCCGGAGACGGCAAGGCTCGCGGGCACCTCGATGCCCTCCGCTTCCAGGATCTTCTGCTGGAGGGCCTTGTCCATCCCCACGGCGGAAGCGAGCACCCCCGATCCCGTGTAGGGGATCCGAAGCAGTTCGAGGAGCCCCTGGATGCAGCCGTCGTCGCCGTACTTTCCGTGGAGGCAGATGAAGGCGAAGTCGATCGTCTTCCTCAGGTCCTCATAAGGGACCCTTTGCGCTTCCTTCTCCGCTCTTTCCGAAATGTCCACCGTCGTGTTCTGGGACACGAGCTGCCACGGGAGAAGCCACAGCCGCCCCTCCCCGTCCATGAAGAGGGGGACGGGCTCGTACCGCTCCCGGTCCAGGTTGTCATAGACGTTCCGGCCGCTGTTCAGGGAGACCTCCCGCTCCGAGCACATCCCGCCGAAAAGAATTCCGATCCTCAGTTTTTCCATTCAAAATCCCGTCTTTCCGATGATTTTTCGAAAGCCCGCGCCCCTCGGGGCCGGGCGGCACGGGGGGCCCTCACAGGTCCAGGTCCCAGACAAAGGTCACGCCGCTCGTGGGAAAGATCCAGTCGTTCTCCCCGATGGAAAGGGCGACCGACTTTCCCCGTTCCTCGCGGACCTCGGGGTACAGGTGCTTCCCGGAAAAGAAACTGACCTCCCTCACGTTCCGGATGGACGTCCCCTCGTAATCGAAGTCGATGTTGAGCCCCCGGGTCGGATAGACGAGGTACACGGAAAAAAGGCGGTTTCTCTTGACTTTCTTCGTCACGATCTGGATTTCGAGCCGGACGGGCCGGTTCAGCTTCTCCTCCAGTTCCTCGCCGCCGCACCAGACCTCGAGGCCCCTTCCCGTCTGGTCCGTCCGGAGGATGGGAACCGGGGAACCGTCGATCCGGACCCCCTGCACCCGGAAATCCTCTTCCCGGATCTGCTCGTTCCGGGTGTTGAAGAGCCATCGGTACTCGCATGCGGGATCCTCGAACAACTGGGAGAGCTGCTCGTTCGTCATGGCGCATCCGATGAAGAAAACCCGGTTTTTCAAGAGCTTCGTGTAGCCGACCTGGGTGGTCACCTTGAAAAAGAGTTCCGAGCCGGGGTCGCCCTGTTTCTCCTCCTCGGAAAATTCCCGGACCCGGATCCGGTAATCGAAGCCGCTCCGGAGTTCGAGCTGCCGGTTCTCCTTCCCGAAGAGGGTCTCCAGCATCTCGTAGTAGATGGCGTTTCCCAGTTCCCGGTCGTTGGCCCGGGCTTCGAGACAGCTCCGGATGATCTGGTCGATCCGGGCGATGGACCGTTCCTCCCCGGGGATGAAGACCCTCCGGAGCCTCGGTTCGACGGCGTCGGGCTTTCCCTTGTTCACGAACACCCGGGGCGCCCTCTTTCCCATGGTGCACAGGACCTCGTAGCTGATCGTCCCGGCCTTCGCCGCGATCTCGTTCGCCGGGATGTACCCTTTCCCCTGCCTCCCGAGGAGAACGACCTCGTCCCCCGTCCGGCATTCCGGCACGCCGGTCACGTCGATGGTGGTCATGTCCATGGACACCCTCCCCACGATGGGGACCCGCGTCCCCCGCACCAGGACCTCCCCGATCTTCGAGAGAAGGAGGCCGTAACCGTCCCCGTAGCCGACGGGGATCGTGGCAATCCGCGTGTTTCTTTTCGTGACGAAGGTTCCGTTGTACCCGATGCTGTACCCCGGCGGGAATTCCTTCACCAGGACGATGGAGGTCTTGAAGCTCATGACGGGGGAAAGCCCCGCCAGGCCGTTCAGGGTCGGCGAGGGGTAGATCCCGTAGGTCATGATCCCCGCCCGGACCAGGTCGAGCCCGTACCCGGGAAAATTCAGGATGCCCCCGCTGTTGGAGAAATGCCGGATGGGGATCCGGATTCCCGCCGCATCGAGGTCGGCGAGGAGCTTCGAAAACCGCTCCCACTGGGTTTCGTTGAGCCGGTCCTCCCGGATCTCGCTGGAGGCGAGATGGGAGAAGATCCCTTCCACGTCCAGGCACGGAAGGGAAAGGATGGAACGGATCGTTTCGAGGGCCTCGCTGTAGAGGATGCCCCCCCTGCCCATCCCCGTGTCCACCTCCACGTGCACGGGAAGCCGCATGCCCCTCTTTTCCAGGCTCCTGCTCAACGCCGCGGCGAATTCCAGGTCGGACACGGACGGCATCAGGTCGTACTTGACGATCTCATCGATCTCCGAAAGGGGGGAAGGGCTGAGGATCAGGACCGGCGCGGCGATCCCGCCGACCCGGAGCTGCACTCCCTCGTCGGCGTTGGCCACGCCGAGAAAGGAGGCGCCGTTCCTCAGGGCGTGCTGGGAGATCTCGATGGCCCCGTGGCCGTAGGCATCCGCCTTGACGACCTGGAGAATCCGCGACCGGTCCCCGGCGAGACGGCGGATCTCCTCCCAGTTCTGCCGGAAGGCGTCCAGGTCGATTTCGACCCAGCTTCGATATTGCGAAGGCTCATTCATGACAGACTACTTCTTCGTCATCGTGTAGACGCCGTCCCACTGTTCGGGAGGATGGCTCTTGAGCTCGCCGCACCGCTCGACATAGATCTTCGACGGAGGATCGCCGGGATAGCGCTCCAGGACCTTCCGGAACGCGGCGACGGCCTCGTCCCAGGACCCCTTGCGGTACCATTCGAGGGCCTCCTCGAAAAGGCGCACCAGGTCCTCCCACTTTTCCCTGTCCTTCATTTCACCGAGCACCTGGAAGATCCGGACGGGTTTCACCTTTCCCTTCACCCGGACGGCGTCGATGCTCCGGCAGAAGAACAGATCCTTCACCATTTCGTGGGTGAACTCGCTGATGAGGATGTTCGTTCCGTATTCCTTGTTCAGGCCCTCCAGGCGGGACCCGAGGTTCACGTGGTCCCCCATGACGGTGTAGTCGAAGCGCATGTCCGACCCCATGTTGCCGACGACCATGTCCCCGCTGTTGACCCCGATGCCGATGTCGATGACGGGACGGCCCTCGCCCTTCCATTTCTCACAGAGCTTCCCGAGTTCCGCCATCATCTCCAGGGCCGTCCGGCATCCCCTCTCGGCGTGGTCCTCCTGGTCGATGGGCGCCCCGAACACGGCCATGACGGCGTCGCCGATGTACTTGTCCAGGAGGCCCTCGTGGCGGAACACCACGTTCGTCATGGACGTGAGGTACTCGTTGAGGATGTGGACGAGTTCCTCCGGCGTCAGTTTTTCCGAGAGGCTGGTGAAGCCCCGGATGTCGGAAAAGAGCACCGTCAGGCTCTTTTTCTCCCCGCCGAGTTTCAGCTTCGCGGGGTCGTTCAGGATTTCCGAGATGACCGCCGGTGACAGATAGTACTGGAACGCCCCCCGGATCTTCTTTTTCTCGCGCTCTTCCGTGACGTACTTGTACAGGGTGATCCCCACGTACACGGCGAGGATGGTGAAGATCGGGTAAACGAGGTTGAGCCACAGGTTGTACTGGGAAAAGACGAACCGGTTCCCCAGGACGTAAAGGCCGCCCAGAAGCACGACCAGGAGGAGTCCCGCCACCGCCCGCAGGCGGGACAGGAACGGAACGATCACGAGTCCGAGAAAGATCACGGCGGCGATGTCGATGATCGCCGTCCAGTCCGGCCGCCGGAGAAAGTTCCGGTGGAGGATGTTGTCGATCACCGTGGCGTGGATCTCGATGCCGGGAAAGACGGTGCTGAACGGCGTCACCCGGAGATCGTAAATCCCCGTGGCGGTGACACCCACCAGGACGATCTTGTCCCGGAACCGCTCCGGTTCGATCCGGCCGTTCACGATGTCGGAAATGGAATAGTGGGGGAAGGTCTTCGCCGGACCGAGGTAGTTCACGATCATCCGCCCCGCTTCGTCCGTCGGGACGAAGGTGTCCCCGATCTGGACGCCCCGGACCCCGTAATCGGCGATCTTCAGGACCATGGGGGGCCAGTCCATGTACTGCTCGATGGAGGCGACGGCGAGGGAGGGGTAAAAATCCTCCTTGAACCGGATCACCAGTGGGGACCAGCGGATGGATCCGTCCCTGTCGGGGAAGTAATTGAAATACCCTGAGTTTTCCGCTGCCTCCGAGAGGGCGGGAATGTTGGACGTGACGGCGCAGGCCTCGATGAGGGGAAAGGAGGGGTTTGGCCCGTCAAACTGGATGACCTGATACCTGGAATCGACGATGTTCGCTCTGCCCTCTTCGATGGCCGATTCGCTCAGATGGCTGATCTCCTTGGGATTGGTGAAAAAAAAGTACCCCAGGGTGACGTTTCCCGCATCGGCCACGGCCCGGACCATGGCGGCGTCGGTGTCGGCCTTTCCCCTTCTTTCCTCCAGGAGTCCGGCGACCGCGCCATCCCCGATCCCCGACCGCTCCATTTCGCCCAGGACTTCCGTCAGCTCCCGCAGGCTCGAGTTCTCGTCGGGTTCGGCGAAGACGACATCGAATCCCACCGTTTTCGCCCCGTCCCTGCTCAAGGTTTCGATCAGCCCGGCGATCACGGACCGGGGCCAGGGCCAGCGTCCCAGTTCGCTCAGGCTCTTCTCGTCCACCACGGCGATGACCACCTCGCCGCCCGGAACCCGGTCTCCCCGGGAGAGGAACCGGATATCCAGGGTCTTGAGTTCCATGAAGTAAAAAAAGGCGTTGTTCGTCAGAAAAAGAAAAATGGCGATGACGATCACGAGGATGCCGATTTTCAGGGGTGAGACGGAAAAAAAGCCAAAAAGCCGGTCTTTCATGGGACGACGTCCGTTCCATTTCGGATTTGGCAGGATCTTATCAGACAGCCCCGGAATGTCAAGGCAGGGGCGGGGAGTAAGGAAAAAGCCGTAATAGTGCCGTTATGCCTAAATTCAGGCTTGACAAGAAGGATGAGATCTTTTAAAAAGCTTGCTTTAATAGTAATATGTTTACGTAGGCATATTGTTATCCACATCAGGAAAAAGGGAACAGATGTCACTGGACATCCTTGACGGCTTCATAAAAAGTCCATTTGCTGCGCTGCCCTTCATCCTTCCCCATTGTCGCGCACCGGAAGGTGCGCTTCCGTCGCCGGGATTCGGGTGCCTCGCCGCCGGAGCTTTTTACGTTGCCGTTTGAAAAAAGTGCTCTGTTTTTTCGCGCGTGTGTCATCCATTGTCCTGCCCCGCCGGAGGTGAACGGGGGAAGGAAAGCCATCAATAGGGGAGGTATTATGGCCATTTTGAACGATTCCGATTACCAGAGGACCGTTGAACGGCAGTATCGTGAGCTCCTGGCCCGGTGCAAAACGCACATGAAAGAGGTGGAGCGGACGCTGCCGGAACCCGTTGTGGACTTTCAAACCCTGCTGAAGGAACGGGGCGTCAGCCGGCGGAGCTTCCTGAAATGGACCTCCATGATGACCGGGCTCCTCATGCTTCCGCCCATATTCCGGCCCATGGTGGCGAAAGCGGCGGAAAACTTCAGCCGCCTGCCCGTCGTCTGGCTCCATTTCGCCGAGTGCACGGGATGCAGCGAAGCCCTTCTCAGGACCTCCTACCCGAACATCGACGACATTCTTCTTGAAACAATTTCCCTGGAATATCACGAAACGCTCATGGCTGCCGCGGGATACCAGGCGGAGGAAAACCTCGAAAAAGCCATTCACGATTTCGCGGGCAAATTCGTCTGCGTCATCGAAGGCGCCCTGCCCGTAGGTCTCCACGGCAAATATCTCACCCTCGGTCCCAAGGGAAAGACGGGAATCGAGGTCGCCAAGGAAGTGACCTCGAAGGCCGGCGCGGTCATCTGCATCGGGAGCTGTTCCGCCTTCGGGAACATCCCGGCGGCGAAGCCCAACCCGACGGACGCCGCGAGCATCAGCGGCGCCCTTGGAATCAACACGGTCAACATCGCGGGATGCCCCCCGAATCCCATCAACTTCGTGGGTACGGTTCTTCATTTCCTCATGTTCGGCGCCTTGCCCGCCGTCGACTCCCTGGGAAGGCCGGTCTGGGCGTACGGGAAGCGGATTCACGATTTCTGCGAGAGACGTCCCCACTTCGACGCCGGGGAATACGTGGAGGAATGGGGAGACGAGGCGGCCAAGAAAGGCTGGTGCCTCTACAAGGTGGGATGCAAGGGACCCTACACCTTCGCCAACTGCGCCAAGATCCGTTTCAATGACGCCATTTCCTGGCCCGTCATGGCGGGTCACGGCTGCATGGGATGCACGGAACCGGGATTCTGGGACACCATGGCCCCCCTGGAAAAACCCATCGAGGACAAGACCATCGGCGGTGAAAGCACGGTGGACAGCATCGGCATCGCCCTGACGGGCCTGACCGCGGTCGGCATCGCGGCCCACGCCGGTCTGACGGCCATCCGTCACCGCGAAGAACGGGAAAAAGAAGCCAAATAACCCGGGGCATCGGAAGAGCAAAAGAATTCCAGGAGGAACAGCATGGGCAATAAAATGATCATCGATCCCATTACGAGAATCGAGGGACACTTGAGAATCGAAGTAGAACTCGACGACAATAACGTCATCAGGGACGCCTGGAGCAGCATCACCCTCTGGCGGGGCATTGAAACGATCGTGAAAAACCACGACCCCCGGGACGTGGGCCTCATGGTCCAGCGGTTCTGCGGCGTGTGCACCTATTCCCACTATGAAACGAGCATCCTCGCCAGCGAGGACGCCTTTAAGGTCCGGCCTCCGAAAAACGCCCGGATCGTCCGGAACCTCATGAAGGGGGCCCAGTACCTGTGCGACCACATCATGCACTTCTACCACCTTCACGGTCTCGACTGGGTGGACGTCGTCAGCGCCCTCTCGGCGGATCCGAAGAAGGCGGTGGACCTGGCCATGGCCTACAACCCTGACCCTTACAACTGCTCCGAGGGCCATTACCGGGCGGTCCAGGAACGGCTGAAACGGTTCGTCGCCTCGGGACGGCTCGGCCCCTTCGCCAACGCCTACTGGGGAAACCCGTCCTTCAAGCTTCCCCCGGAAGCGAACCTGGTCATCACCTCCCACTACCTGGACGCCCTCCAGGTCTCCAAGACGGCCGCGCAGATGCAGGCCATCTTCGGCGGGAAGAACCCCCACCCCCAGACCCTCGTGGTGGGCGGCGTCAGCTCCGTCATGGACGCCCTCGACGCCAGCCGGATCGGAGAATACCTCTTCCGGCTGAAGGAAGTGAACCATTTCGTGGAGACGGCCCTTCTTCCCGACGTGCTGATCGCCGCCACCTATTACAAGGACGAGGGCGCGGCGGGAATCGGCGCCGGGGTTCCCAATTATCTCTGTTACGGCGGGTTCCCCCTCGACGACGACTGGAACGCCACCCTCCTTCCGAAGGGAGTCGTCAAGAGCAGGGACATCGCCAACCCCCTGCCCCTGGATGAAACCAAGATCACCGAGGACGTGACCCACGCCTGGTACAAGGGCGAGGACAACCTCCACCCCTATGACGGGAAGACCGAACCGGAGTACACGGGATACACGGCGGACGGCCATGTGAACGGCGACGGCAAGTACACGTGGTGCAAGGCCCCCCGGTACGACGGGGAACCTTACGAAGTGGGCCCGCTGGCCCGGTTCATCGTGGGGTACGCCCAGGGACACGAAAAGATCAAGGGCCTCACGGACGCCACCCTGAAGGCGGCGAACCTCCCCGTGACGGTCCTTTTCTCCACCCTCGGCCGGACGGCCGCCCGGGCGCTGGAAACGAAGCTCGTGGGCGACGAGATCGCAAACTGGGTGAACGAACTTGTGGCCAACATCAAGGCCGGCGACACGCGGACCTGGACGCGGTGCGAAGTCCCGAGAACGGGCCAGGGCCGCGGCATGAACGAGGTCCCCAGAGGCGCCCTGGGACACTGGATCAAGATCGACAATCATGTCGTCTCCAACTACCAGGCCGTCGTGCCCTCCACGTGGAACTGCTCCCCCAGGGGGATGGAAGGGAAACGGGGCCCCTACGAGGAATCCCTCATCGGGACGAAGCTGGCCAACGCCGACCAGCCGCTGGAAATCCTGAGAACCATCCACTCGTTCGATCCGTGCATGGCCTGCGCGGTTCACATCATCGATCCCCGGGTGGACAGGATCAGGATGTTCAAAGTGGCCTGAGGCGGGAAGGAGGACACCGTGGAAGCAATAATACCCAAACAGGAATGGTCGGTCGCCATCCGGATCAACCACTGGGCCATGGCTTTTTCCATCTTCGTCCTGATCGCGACGGGCTTCTACATTGCGGACCCGTTCACCATCGCATCGGGAGAAACGGTGGACAAATTCTTCATGGGCAACGTACGGTTCGTCCACATCCTCTTCGGCGTTTTCCTGGTCTTCATCTTCATCTGGCGGATCTATCTCGCCTTCTTCTCCACCTTTCACGCCGACTGGAAAGATTTCTTCGCCTGGGCGAAACTGGGAAATTTCTGGAAGCAGATCAAGTTCTACCTGCTCATTTCGAAAGAGCCTCCGGAACACACCCATCTTTACGGGCCGCTCCAGTCCCTGGCCTACGGGGGGCTTTTGTTCATGCTCTTCCTCATCTGCCTCACGGGACTCATTCTCATGGGAGCGGGATATCACGCGGGGCTTACCGCCGTCGTCTATTTCCTGCTGAAACCCGTGGAGAACCTCCTGGGCGGTTTGGCAACGGTTCGCTGGATCCACCACATCCTCACCTGGCTTTTCATTCTCTTCATCGTGGTCCACGTATACATGGCTTTCTGGTACGACGTGATCTTCAAGGAGGGGACCATCTCCTCCATGATCAGCGGCCGGCTTTTCCGGAAAGCTGCGCATTGATCGGGTAAACAAGATACGTTATAAGAGAAAAGGGGGGCGGAATCCGCCCCCCTTTTTCAAGGGACGGGAGCTTTGAAAAGAAAGCTGATCATCCTGGGGCTTGGAAACGTTCTTCTCGGCGATGAAGGATTCGGCGTCCATTTCGTGCGCTGGTTCGAAAAACGGCACTCCCTTCCGCCGGGAGTGGAGGTCGTGGACGGCGGCACCCTCGGATACGGGCTCCTGCCCGTGCTCACCGAATGTGAAAAGGCCGTCGTCATCGACGCCATCCGGCTGGACGACGAACCGGGATCGGTGTATCGTTTCGGCAGGGAGGAAATGGCGCTGTACATGCCGCCGCCCACATCGGCCCACGAGGTGGAGTTCGCCCATGTCCTGTGCCAGGCGGATCTCATGGGAGAGGAGCCGGAAGTTTTCTTCCTGTGCATCGTTCCCAAGTCCTGGGGGAACCTGGATCTCGAGATGACCCCCCTCATGGAGGAGAAATTTCCCCTTTTCGAGCGGCTCCTCCTCGAGGAGCTCGGCCGTCAGGGGATCGTTCCGGAGGAACGGCGCCATGCATGAACTCTCCCTCGTCCAGTCTCTCCTCGATATCATCGAGGAATACCGGGACGGCGGGAAGTTCCGGAAAGTGAACACCGTCAGGCTTTCCTTCGGACGTCTCGGCGGCATCGAACCGGCGGCGCTCCGTTTCGCCTTCGACGTGGCCTCCCGGGGAATGCCGGCGGAAGGGGCGGCCCTGGAATTCGACATCCTCCCCGTGATTGTCTCCTGCCTGGACTGCGGACGGGACAGCACCGTGGACGGGTTTACCTCCCAATGTCCCCTGTGCGGCGGCGACGTCCTCGTGACGGGAGGAAACGAGGAACTCCGGTTCCTGGAAATGGACGTGGATTAGGAGCGGATTTATGTGTATCGGATTTCCCGGGAAAGTGCTCTCCATCTCCGAGGACGGTTTCGCCCTCATCGACGTGAACGGTGTCCGGAGGGAGGCCTGCCTCGATCTCGTGGACCAGGAGGTCGCCGTGGGGGACTACGTCCTGTGCCATGCGGGATACGCCATCCACAGGCTGGATGAAGCCGTCGCCCTGGAAAAACTGGAATTTCTCAGGGAACTCATCCGCAATGAAATTTATTGACGAATTCCGGGACCCCGATCTCATTCGAGGGCTCCTGAAGGGCATCGAAAAAACGGGGGAACGGATCGGCAGGCCCGTGACCGTCATGGAGGTCTGCGGAACCCATACCGTGGCCATCGGCCGTTTCGGCCTCAGGAAGCTCCTTCCCGCCGGAATCCGTCTCGTGTCCGGCCCGGGATGTCCCGTCTGCGTCACCGCCATCGAGGACGTGGACCGGGCGCTTCATCTGGCGGGGCGGGAGGGCGTGCTCTTCGCCACGTTCGGAGACATGCTCCGGGTTCCCGGAACGAAAGGCGTCACCCTCCAGAAGCTCCGGGCGGACGGGGCGGACGTCCGGGTGGTCCTGTCCCCGGCGGACGTGCTCGCCCTGGCGGAGAAGAACCGGTCTCAGGAAGTGGTCTTCATGGGCATCGGGTTCGAGACGACGGCCCCGGCGGCGGCGTCCCTGATCCTCCGGGCGCGGGAACGGAATCTGGACAACCTCACCGTTTTTTCCGTCCACAAGCTGATCCCGCCGGCCATGAAAGCCCTCGTGGAGGACCCGGAGTTGAAGCTAGACGGCTTTCTGTGCCCCGGCCACGTGAGCACCATCATCGGGGCAAAGGCATACGGCTTTCTCCCGGAACAGGCGGGGGCGTCCGCCGTCATCACGGGATTCGAACCCGTGGACATCCTGGAGGGGATCCTCATGATCCTCCGGCAGATCGACGGGGGGCAAAGAAAGGTGGAGATCCAGTATACCCGGGCGGTGAGCCCCGAGGGAAATCCCCGGGCCCTGGCGCTCATGGAACAGGTGTTCGAGCCCGGCCCCGCCCTGTGGCGGGGTCTCGGGAGCATGGACGGAAGCGGCCTTCGCATCCGGGAGCCCTACCGCCCGCTGGACGCCGCAAAGCGGTTCAGCTTCCCCGACATCCGTTCGGAGGAGGTGCGGGGATGCGCCTGCGGGACCGTTCTCCGGGGGGCGATACGGCCGTCCCAGTGCCCGCTTTTCCGCGTTCGCTGCAATCCGCGAAATCCCCTGGGACCCTGCATGGTTTCCTCGGAGGGAACCTGCGCGGCCTATTTCAAATATCACAGGGAGAGGGAGGAGGAACCTTGACGACAGTTCAGGTGGTAAAGGACATTCTCGACGCCAACGAGCGGATCGCCCGGGAAAACCGGAGGCTGTTCGACGAAAAGAACATTTACGTGTTCAACCTCATGAGTTCGCCGGGAGCCGGGAAAACCACCCTGGTGGAGCGGACGATCGAGGCCCTCCGGGACCGGTTCCGCATGGCCGTCATCGAGGGGGACATCCAGGACACCTGCGACGCCGACCGGGTGGCCCGGCACGGCATTCCCGTCGTTCAGATCAACACGGGCGGCGCATGCCATATCGACGGCAACATGGTCCGGGACGCCCTCCCGGCCCTGGACCTGGACAACGTCGACCTCCTCATCTGCGAGAACGTGGGCAACCTGGTCTGTCCCGCCGAGTTCCGGATCGGCGAAAACGTCAAGATCATGCTCCTCAGCACCCCCGAGGGATCGGACAAGCCCGCCAAGTATCCGCTCATGTTCCAGGAGTCGGCGGCCCTGATCCTGAACAAGATCGATCTCCTCCCCTACGTGGATTTCGATATGGCAAAGGCCAGGAAGGACGCCCTGACCCTGAATCCGAAACTGGAGATATTCCCGGTTTCCTGCAAAACGGGAGAAGGCTTCGATGCGTGGGCCCGCTGGATCGAACGACAGGTGGAGGAATTTCGGAAATCCTGAGGAAAGGGGGAGAAACCGCTTCCTTTTCAAGGGAATCGTCCAGGGGGTGGGGTTTCGGCCGTTCATCTACCGGACGGCCACGCACCTGGGGCTCGGGGGGTTCGTCCAGAACCGCGGGGACGGCGTCGTCGTCGAAGTGGAAGGACCGGTCGAACGGCTGGCGGCGTTTCTTCCGTCCGTCACTAAGGCCCTGCCTCCGCTCGCCCGGATCTCCGAAGTGACGGAAGAGGCTCTTCCCGCTTCCGGTCTTGGGGACATTTCCTTCCGCATCATCCCGAGCGTAGACGGGCGGCGCGGTGACGTCCACATCTCGCCGGACACGGCCACCTGCGCCGACTGCCTCCGGGAGCTTTTCGACCCCGCCGACCGGCGGTACCGGTACCCCTTCATCAACTGCACCCACTGCGGGCCCCGTCTCACCATCATCCGGGACATCCCCTACGACCGTGAAAAGACGTCCATGGACGTCTTTCCCCTGTGCCCGGACTGCCTGAAGGAATACGAGGATCCCGAGGACCGGCGGTTTCACGCCGAACCGAACGCCTGCCCGCGGTGCGGTCCCCGGGTGCGCCTCCTGGACGGAACGGGAACCCCCGTGGCGTGTGCGGACCCCATCGAAGGCGCCGCCCGGCTCCTGCGGGAGGGCCGCATCGTGGCCGTCAAGGGCCTCGGGGGGTATCACCTGGCCGTCGACGGAGCGAACGACGAGGCGGTCAGCCGGCTTCGGTTCCGCAAGTGCCGGGAGGACAAGCCGCTTGCCCTCATGGTCCGGGATCTCGAGGCGGCGCAGCGGATCGCCCTTCTCTCCGGGGAGGACCGCGACCTGCTCCTGTCGCCGGCACGGCCCATCGTTCTCGTCCCGAAGAGGGAAGGGGCCGGCCTGTCGGAAAGCATCTCGCCCGGTGTTTCCACCTTTGGAATCATGCTTCCCTACACGCCGATCCACCATCTCCTCCTCCGGGAGCCCTTTCGCGCCCTGGTCATGACGAGCGGCAACATGACCGACGAACCGATCTGCATCAAGAACGACGAGGCGATCAGCCGGCTTGCGGGAATCGCCGACGCATGGCTGGACCACGACCGGGAGATCCTCGTCCGGTGCGACGATTCCGTGGCCGCCGTCTTCCCCTCCGGACCGGCGTTCCTGAGACGGTCCCGGGGGTACGCGCCCGCCCCCGTCCGCCTGGAACGGAACTATCCCGCCGTCCTCGCCCTGGGACCCCATCTCAAGTCGACCCTGTGCATTCTCAAGGGGCATCACGCCTTTCTGAGCCCCCACATCGGCGACCTCGCCACCCCCCAGGCCCGGGACTTCCACCGGGAGGCGCTGGCCCTCATGGAACGGATCACCGAGTGCCGCCCGGCGGTGGTGGCACGGGACCTCCACCCGGGATACTATTCCACCCTCGCGGCGGAAAGCCTGAAGCGGGAAACGGTCATCCCCGTTCAGCACCACCACGCCCACATCGTCAGCGCCATGGCCGAAAACGGGCTTTCCGGCGAGGTCATCGGCCTTTCCATGGACGGGACCGGCTACGGAACCGACGGGCGGATCTGGGGGTGCGAGTTTCTCGTCGCCAGCGAACTGGACTTCCGGCGTCCGGGGCATCACCGATATTTTCCCCTCCCCGGCGGCGAGGCGGCCATCCGGGAACCCTGGCGCATCGTCCTCGGAATGCTCTGGGATCTCCAGGGGAAAGAGGCCCTTTCCGCCGCCGGTGCGGCGGGAATCCTGCCCCCCGGCTTCCGGCCGGCCCTCTTCGAAAAGATTCTCGACAAAAGGCTGAACAGCCCCGAGGCTTCGAGCCTGGGCCGGGTTTTCGACGGCGCCGCGGCGGCCCTCGGCATCCGGCGGAAGGTTGCCTTCGAGGGCCAGGCCGCCATGGAACTGGAAGGCCTGGCGGAAAAGGCCGGAAAAACGGACGGCCGGACGCTCCCCTACACCATCGATGCGGGGCAGGAGACCTGCCTGCTCGACCTGACGCCGGTCCTCCCGGCCCTCATGGAGGGCAGGCGGGCCGGCGAAGGGATCGACGTTCTCGCCCTCGCGTTTCACCGGACGGTCATCGAGGCCCTTCTCTCCATGACCGTCATCCTCAGCGAAAGAACGGGGCTCGACCGGGTCGTCCTGAGCGGGGGCTGCTTCCAGAACCGCATCCTCCTGTCCGGTCTCATGGAACGGCTCGAGGAAAAGGGATTCAGGGTTTTCTTTCACCGCAGGGTCCCGACCAACGACGGCGGGATCGCCCTGGGACAGGCGGTCGTCGCGGGGGCCCGCATGGAAAATGACGGCGGAAAAACCGGTAAGGAAAGGATCACGGGATGAAACACGACAGGATTCTCCTGGAGCACGGCAGCGGCGGTCTTCTCTCGAACGAACTCGTCACGGAGACTTTTCTTCCCCATCTCAAGAACCCCTGCCTGGACCGTCTCGAGGACAGCGCCGTCTTCAATCTGAACGGAAAGCGGTACTGCTTCACCACCGATTCCTACGTGGTGAATCCCATTTTCTTTCCGGGCGGCGACATCGGCTCGCTTGCCGTTCACGGGACCATCAACGACCTCGCCGTGGCGGGAGGACGGCCCCTGTTTCTCAGCGCCGCCTTCATCCTCGAAGAGGGCTTTCCCATGAACGACCTGGAGCGGATCGTCAAGTCCCTCGGCCGCGCGGCCGCCGACGCCGGCGTGTTCATCGCCACGGGAGACACGAAGGTGGTTCCCCGGGGCGCCGCGGACGGGATGTTCATCAACACGGCGGGCATCGGGGAAATCCGTTATCCCGCCCCGCTCGCCGTCGGAAGCATCCGGCCCGGAGACGCGATCCTCGTGAGCGGCTTCATCGGGGACCACGGGGCGGCCATCCTGGCGAGCCGGGAAGAGCTGACCCTGTCGACGGCCCTGAAATCCGACTCGGCCCCCCTGAACGGGCTCGTGGAATCCCTCCTGGAAGCCTCGCCCCGCGTGCACGCCATGAGGGACGCCACCCGGGGCGGCCTCGGGGGGATCCTCGCCGAGATCGCCGCCCGCTCGGGATTCGAAATGACGATGGAGGAAAAGGACATCCCGCTGCGCGACGAGGTCCGGGGCATCTGCGAAATCATGGGCATCGAGGCCATATTCCTCGCCAACGAGGGGAAGCTCGTCCTTTTCTGCCCTGAGGAGGATGCCCCTCAGGTCCTGAAAGCCATGAAATCCCATCCCCTGGGGAAGGACGGCGCCGTCATCGGGCGGGTGCTGGAACACGGCCCGGGCCGGCTCGTCCTGAACAACGCCTTCGGCGGCTCCCGGGAAATCGATCTGCCCACGGGGGAACTGGTCCCCAGGATCTGCTGATCCCGGCCCCCGGACAGGGGCCGTCCCACCGCCGCATCGGAACGGCGGAGCGGGAGGAAGGACAGGGATCTCTTGACAATCCCCCTTTCTTCGGGTATTAAGCAGTTCACCGCCGATGTAGCTCAGCCGGTAGAGCAACTGATTCGTAATCAGTAGGTCAGGAGTTCGAATCTCCTCATCGGCTCCAGAAAAATCAAGGGGTTAGCGATTACGAAGCTGACCCCTTTTTCATTTTGTGACCAAATTTTGACCAGTCGCATCAAAAATTGTCCTTTCAAGTCTAAGAGCCGCTTCGGGATTTTCGGGTTTCAAAAGGTGGGCATAAACGTCCAGGGTCATCGTGGGGGTCGCATGACCCAACTGGTTCTGGATGTACTTGATGTTCTCTCCCTGAGCAATCAGAAGGCTTGCGTAAGTGTGTCTCAAATCGTGAAAGACGATCCGGGGCAACTCCGCCTTCTTCAGCGCCGGGAAGAAGTACCGTTTCATCATGTTCAAGCTGTCCATGGGATTCCCGGCCTCATTGGGAAACACCAGGTCCAGGCTGTTTTGACCACAGGCTAACTTCCACTTCTTCAATTCCAGGGACAGCGCCGGAGACATGTCGATTGATCGAATGCTTCCAGCCGTTTTCGGGGAAAAGAATTGCCCGTGGTTGAAAGACCGTTTGACATGGATCTGATTTTTCCTGAAGTCCACGTCTTCCCACTTCAAGCCAAAAAGCTCCCCTTGCCTCATGCCGGTCATAATGGCCGTCATGAAAATAAGCCGGTACTTTTCGTCATCCGTGGCTTCAATAAACTTCCGGATCTGCTTCGGCTGCAATACCCGAAGCTGGTTTTTCATGTCATCGTCAACGGTCTTCCGGGGCTTCTCCGCACTTTGAACCGGATTCGCGTCGATCAGCTTATGCCGGACGGCGAAATTCATAATCTGGTTCATGGTGACGATGAATCTCCGGATGCTTTCAAGGGCTTTTTTCTCATCCTGTTTTTTCGAAATCCACCTTTCAACGTCCCGCGTGTTGATCAGAGTGATTTTCCGTTCATTGAATTCTGCAAGATGTACTCTTGAGATGTAGGAGTACATGTTCCAGGTCGTAGCCCGGAGATTCTGCTTTTTGTACTTCAACCATTCGTCCGCTACCTCTCCGAACGTGGGGACTTTTTTCTCGTGAAGGAAGGTCCTCCGGTTGATCTTCTTTTCAATCTCCTGGAGAAGACCCCGGGCTTCTTCCTTCGTGGTCCCCTTGGGTAGCGTCTTCCTGTACCGCTGGCCGTACTGGTCATAGCAGTCTATGACGTACCGGCCATTCCTCTTTGTGACACACGCCATGTTTACCTTACCTCCGTTCCTTCATTTCGCCGGACCCCTGACTTGATCAGACCCTTTCCCTAGGTTTTTCCCTTCCTGAGAATCATGACTTGTTCACCTCCCTTGTTTTATTTGGTCTTTCAAATTGGTCCGGCATGGGCGAAATCCCGATCAGGATATTCCCCTTCATGGAAAAATGTCATGCACTTTTTTCCATGGCCGGTACGGAGGCTTTCTTTCCGGGATTTTCGCATTGAAACAGGTCCGCGGTCCGAAGGTACACATCGGCCATTTCTACGGCCTCATGTGTACGGTCTCCCCATGTGCCGGATCCGGGATCCCGGTCCTCAAAGAATTGCCGTACAAGATCCCGGGCGGTGGTTCCGCAGGGAAGGACGGCATCCGGCCTTTGCTTACAGCCGTTGACAATGAGAACGGGCAATCCGTAGATTGAAAGGGGATGTTTGGTTGATAATGAGACGATCATTTTTTTCGATTTGAAAATTTCTGCTTCACGATCCCGCTTTGAGCTTTGATTATTTCCCTGCCGTTCTTCCGTTGACAGTTTTTTATACAGGATCCACAGAAAATCCTCGGCCCGGTACAGTCGATCCATGATCAATCTGCACAGGAAGACCCTACGTTCGATGCCTTCCCTTGCGGAAA
>DJVQ01000068.1 GCA_002441265.1 Syntrophaceae bacterium UBA6252 | reverse complement strand
TGGAGCTTTTTATTTTGCCGTTCGAAAAAGTGTTGAATGGGCCTTTTTACGAGTTCGTCAAATAACGGGTCTTGATCGTCCCGTAAGGACTCCGACAGGGGAGGCATCAGCGAAGGTCTGATGCCTTCCCTGTTTTCGGAGGAGATTTCATGACATCCCCGGATCAAACACGTTTCGCCGACGGATGGGCAGCATGACTGAAAGCCTTGCAGCCATTCGGGAAGCCCTGCCCTACCTCCTTCATGGATCGCTGGTCACCGTCAGTCTCGTCATTTTCGCCATGGCCCTCGGTCTCGTGATCGGCACCCTTCTGGCGGTCGGACAGGTGTACGGGTCGGAGTGGGTGAGGCGTGTCGTCCTCGTCTATGTCTGGTTTTTCCGGGGCGTCCCCCTCCTCGTCCTTCTCTTTCTGTTCTATTTCGGTCTCTTCACCCTCTTCAGGATCAACATTTCCGCCTTCACGGCCTCCGTCGTCGTCCTCGGACTGATCAGCGCCGCCTACCAGTCCCAGATCCTCCGGGGGGCCATCCTCTCCCTGCCGGAAGGACAGATGAAGGCCGCCAGGGCCCTGGGGATGAGCGAAACCCAGTGCATCCTGCTCGTCATTCTTCCCCAGGCCTTCCGGCTTTCCGTGCCGGGATGGTCCAACGAATATTCCATCGTCCTCAAGGACACGGCGGTTTCCTACGCCCTGGGGGTCATGGAGGTCATGGCCCGGGCGCACTTCGTCGCCTCCAGGACGTATGAGCACCTTCCCCTGTATTTCACCGCGGGCGTCATCTTTCTCGTCCTGACCTATCTCGGGACGAAGGCCCTCCGGATCGTCGAGGAGCGGGTGAGAATCCCCGGATACGCGAATCGTTAGGAATCGCATGGAGCCATGAGCGAAAAGAAAGTCATTCTGAGGGCCGAAAACCTGACCAAGCGATACGGGGACAAGGAGGTTCTGAAAAACGCCTCCTTCTCCGTCCGGGAGGGGGAACTGAAGATCCTCATCGGGCCGTCCGGGGGAGGGAAAAGCACCCTCCTGCAGTGCATCAACTTCCTTGTCAGGCCCGAGGCCGGCCGCGTCTGGCTGGACGGGCGGGAAGTGCTTTACCACCGGAAGCGGGAGCTTTACGCCTACCGGCAGAAGGTGGGGATGATCTTCCAGGACTTCAATCTGTTCGATCACCTGACCGCCGTCGGAAACGTCGAGATCGCCCTGATCCACGTCCGGGGGATGGACCGGGAGGAGGCGCGGGCCCGGGCGTCCGCCGAGCTGGAGCGGGTCGGACTTCGGGAACACATGGAAAAATATCCCGCCCAGCTTTCCGGCGGGCAGAAACAGCGGGTTTCCATCGCGAGGGCGCTGGCCATGGATCCCGTTGTCATGCTTCTGGACGAACCCACCTCGGCGCTGGACCCGGAGCTGATCTCCGAGGTCCTGTCCGTCATCCGGGACCTCCGGGCGAACGGCATGACCATGATCATGTCCACCCACCAGATCGGGTTCGCCGGGGAGATGGCCGACGAGATCCTTTTCATGGAGGACGGCGTCATTGTGGAGACGGGATCTCCGAAAAAGCTGTTCAACCAGGCGGAATGCCAGAGGACGCGGGAGTTTTTCCTCAAGATCGTCGAGATTTACGGGGAGTCCCGGTAGATGGAAGAACTCTTTTTCATCCAGAACGACGTCGCCCCGGCCCTGTGGAAGGGCCTTCTGGTCAGCATCCGCCTGATCGTGCCCTCCGCCGCGTTCGGCCTCGTCATCGGCGTCTTCGTGGGAGTGCTCCGGGTGTTCGGGAATCCGTTCCTCACCCGTCTCGCCGATCTCTACGTGGCCCTCTTCAGGGGATTTCCCCTGGTGGTCCAGCTCTTCATCTGGTATTTCGGTCTGCCCCACATCGGGATTTATTTCACGCCCTACGTCGCCTCCGTCATCGCCTTCTCCCTGTGCAGCGGCGCCTATCATTCCGAGTACATCCGGGGGGCCCTCCTGTCCATCAAGAGGGGCCAGATGCTCGCTGCAAAGTCCCTCGGCTTCTCGAAGATCCGGATGATCCGCCACGTCGTCCTGCCTCAGGCCGTCCGGAGGGCCCTGCCCGGGTGCGGAAACGAAATCATCTATCTCATCAAGTATTCCTCCCTGGCCTACATGATCACCTGCATCGAACTCACCGGACAGGGCAAGATTATCGCCTCGGAGACCTTCAAGTACACCGAGGTGTTCATGATCGTCGGCGCCGTCTATCTCGTGCTGACCTCGGCGGCGGCCTGGGGACTTCACCGACTGGAAGCGAGGGTAAGGATCCCCGGTTTCCAGCATTGACACGGCTTCGTAAAAAGTCCATATGCAGCGTTGCCCTTCACCCCTCGTCCCTGCGACGTACCGGAAGTACGTCTCGGTCCTCGAGGATCGGGCGCCTTGCCTCTGGAGCTTTTTACTTTGCCGTTCGAAGAAGTGTTGTTTTCATGGTTTACGAGTTTGCTGAACGCTGACGGCTTCGTAAAAAGTTCCTATGCAGCGTTGCCCTTCACCCCTCGTCCCTGCGACGTACCGGAAGTACGTCTCGGTCCTCGAGGATCGGGCGCCTTGCCTGCCGAGCTTTTTACTTTGCCGTTCGAAAACGCAGTCTGCACTCTTTACGAATTCACCGGAATTGACGGCATGTGAGCGGATATGACTCCTTTTCCCCCCCTTACCGAGTCGGCGGTCGCGGAAATCCGGCGGCTCGTTCCCCCGGAAAGGCTGATTGACATCCGGGAGCGGCTCGAACCCTTTTCCCGGGATGCCGGCGAGGAACAATCCTTCCCGGAAATGGTCGTCGAGGCGGTGTCGCCGGAGGAAGTCCAGGCTGTCCTCCGGGCGGCGAACCGGCACCGTTTCCCCGTGACCCCCCGGGGCCTGGGGACGGGACTTGCCGGGGGGGCGGTGCCGCTCGGGGGAGGGGTCGTCCTTTCCCTGGCGAAAATGAACCGGATTCTTTCCCTGGAACGGGACAACCTTCTGGCCGTGGTGGAGCCGGGCGTCGTGACGGGCGACCTGAAGCGGGCCGCCCTGGAGGCGGGTCTTTTCTATCCCCCCGATCCGGCGAGCGTGGACACCTGCTCCATAGGGGGAAACGCGGCGACGAACGCCGGAGGGACCTCCTGCGTCAAATACGGGACGACCCGGGACTACATCCTGGGACTCGAGGCGGTCCTGCCGACGGGGGAGCGGATCCGGGCGGGCGTCCGGACGCGGAAGGGGGTGGTGGGATACGACCTGGTCCACCTGCTCGTGGGTTCCGAGGGAACCCTGGGGGTCATCACCCGTCTTTACATCAAGCTGATTCCCCTGCCCGGGGCCGTCGCCACGGCGGTGGCCTTTTTCACGGACCTCCCCACGGCCATGGAGGCGGTGCAGGCCGTCATGGAAGGGGGATACCTCCCTTCGGCCATCGAGTTTCTCGACCGGGCCTGCCTGGAACTGGTGGGGGACCTGCTTCCCTTTCCCGAGGCGAAAACGGCGGGGGCGTTCCTCCTCGTGGAAACGGACGGCCGTCCCGGGTCCATCTCCGGGGAAATCGAGGAAATCGGGACGATCTGCTCGGAAAAAGGGGCCTTCGAGGTCCTTCTGGCCCCGGATTCGCGGAAGCGCGACCGCCTGTGGGAAATCCGGAGGGAGGTGGCCCTGCGGATCGAGCACCACGCCGCATTCCAGATGCCCGAGGACGTGGTCGTTCCCATCGGGAAGATCGCCGCGCTCGTGGCGTGCCTTCCGGAATATGAAAAGGCCTACGGGATGAAAATCTACGCCTTCGGCCACGCCGGCGACGGGAACATCCACCTCATCGTCACGGCGGACCGCAGGGACCACCGGGAACGGGTGGTCGCGGGCGTCCGTGCTCTCCTGGAAAAGGTGCTGTCCCTTGGGGGCACCATGTCGGGAGAGCACGGCATCGGAGCGGCGAAAAGCCGGTTCCTGTCCCTCGAGCTCTCGCCGGAGAGCATCCGCATCCAGAAAGGGATCAAGGATCTCCTCGATCCCCTGGGAATCCTGAACCCGGGGAAGATTTTTCCCCCGGAGTGACGTCCCCGGGTCCGGCAGGGAAGAAAGACCGTGATCGGGAGGGGTTTCCCCGGAGGGCCCCTTTTTGAACCTAGCCTTTCAGCGTCGTCGCCTTTGCCAGGATCCCGGCGGCGAACTCCCGGGCGTCGGCGAGATCGGCGGCGTCGGGATGGCCGTACGACGTCATCGCCTCTTCGCACCATTTCTTGTGTTCCGGCTTGTCCTTGAGCGATTCGATGACGGCGGGCCTCACCTTCCCCTGGCAGGTGAAAGTTCCGAGAACCCTGGCGTGGGAAGCCAGGGACAGGGCGTTCTCGATGCCGGTCCTCGCGAGTTCGCTTCCACGCAGGGCGGCGTGGGTGTGGAAAAAGGCGACGGGCAGGTGCTTCGGAAGTCCCTTGAGAAAGGGCTGGATCTTCGGGGGAACGCTGTTCCCGTAAACGGGGAACCCGACGAAGACGAGGCCGTATCCCTCGACGGACGTCACTTCCTGGAAGGGATGGATCTCCTTCGTCCGGTCGATGGAATCGTAGATCGCCCGGGCCACCATTTCCGTGTTGCCCGTCTGGGAAAGATAGGTAACGAGTACTTTCATGGGAACCCTCCTTTCGGGAAGCCTGTCTACTCCATACAGCGTTTTCCGGCCCGTTTCAACTCGTTTTCACCCCCTGTCCCGGGGGTTCGGGGCAAACCGGCGGGGACGGGCGATTGATCTTTCCGTCAATTTCCTGTACTGAAATCGCATGAGACGTTTCGGCGCGAGGATCGGAAAAGCGTACCAGGGAAAAGCCCTCATGGCCGATCCCATCCACCGGTACATCTGGTTCACCATCCCCCACGAGGATGGGAGGGAGAAGACCGAGAAGGATCTCATCGACTCCCCCTGGCTCCAACGGCTCCGGAGGATCCATCAGCTCCAGAGCGCCCGTTGGGTCTATCCCGCCGCCGAGCATACCCGGTTCCAGCATGCCCTCGGGACCATGCACATGGCGGGGGAATTCGGCCGCCACCTTTACGGGAGCCTCCGGGAGGTCTGCCCGGAAGCGCCCTCCCCCCATTACGTGGAGGAGCTCCTCCGCGTGGCGGGCCTCCTCCACGACGTCGGCCACGGGCCTTTCGGTCATTTCTTCGACGATCATTTTCTCGACCGGTACGGATTGACCCACGAGATTCTCGGGCAGGAAATCATCACGAAAAAGATGGGACAGGCGATCCGGGGGATCCGGAGGAGCCCGTCGGGGACGTTCGAGCGGGGGGAGGTGCTGGATCCCCGCCACGTGGCCTACCTCATCCGGAGCCCTGAGACGGCCGTCGCCGGCGAAAGGTGTCCGCCGTGGCTGACCCTTCTCAGGAACCTCTTCTCCGGGATCTACACGGTGGACAATCTCGATTACATCCAGAGGGACGCCTACACGACCGGCTTTTCCATGGACATGATCGACATCGACCGGCTCGTCTACTACACCTTCTTCACCAGGGAGGGGCTCACCCTCCACCAGGCGGGAACGTCGATGCTCACGAGGTTCCTGAACGCCCGGCTCAATCTCTATTCCAACGTTTACTACCACCGGACGACCCGGGCCCTCGACCTCCATCTCCAGGAGTTCTTCCGGGAGACCATGGATCTTCTCCTGCCGGGGAATCCCCTGGAGCTTCTCGATGAATACCTTTTCTGCGACGAATGGAGCCTCTACGAACGGGTACGGCAATGGGGAACGGAAAAGGGGCTGAAGAAGCGGCTTTCCAGGGAATGGACGAAGCTGAATCTGAGACGGGTGAAGTGGAAAATGTCCCACGGCGCGGAACTCTCGGTGGACCAGATCCAGAAGGGGGTCCGGTTCTCCGGCTCCCGGGACTACGAGAGGCAGATCCGGAAGTACCTGCCCCGGCCGCTGCGCCGCCTGAAGTTCAAGGTGGACCTGGCCGCCCTCGATCCCAGGCCGCTGAATCCGGCCATGGAGGAAGACAAGCGGATCCTGGTGTACAATCCGGGCACGGAAAGCGTTTCCCCCGAACCCCTGCGGGAGATCTACCGGTTCATTCCCGCCCGGGTGGTTCACTTCAGGGTGTTTTCCCTGAGCCACGATCACGACCAGGAACTGGCCCGGGCGGCCGAGAAGGCGCTTTGCGAGGAATATGGAAAATCGAAAACGAACATCTGATCTATGAGGAGGCTGTAACCCGTGACAGGCGACACGACGGACATCGCCCTTTTCGTCATCACGTCCAGGGAAGACATCGTCAACTGGGACCGCCGGAAGATCATCGACGCCCTGCTCGATGAAACCCTCGTGGATCATGAGACGGCGGAGGCCATCAGCCGGGAGGTGGAAAAGCAGATCGTCTCCTCGGGGATGAGCCTTCTCACCTCCTCCCTCGTCCGGGAACTGGTGAACGCGCGGCTCATCGAGAGACGCCTCACGGAAGCGACCAAGATGCATGCCCGGCTGGGGATCCCCGTCCACGACGTGGAGCAGATCGTCATTTTCCGGAACCGGGAGAACGCCAACGTTCCCCACACCCCCGAGGGGACCAACCTCACCCTGGCGGAACGGATCAAGAAGGAATTCGCGGTGGTGAGGGTCTTTTCCCAGGAGGTGGGATACGCCCACATGGCCGGGGACATCCACGTCCACAACCTGGGCTACATCGACCGGCCCTACTGCACCGTCCAGAACCTCGACTACATCAAGAAGTTCGGCCTTCGCCTTCCCAACACCCTGGCCTGCGCTTCGCCGGCGAAACACGGGGAAGTCCTCATCTCCCACATGATGCGGTTCTCCGCGGCCCTTCAGGGAAGCCTGTCGGGCGCCGTGATCTGGGACGCCGTCAACCTTCTTTTCGCTCCCTGCCTGGAGGGCCTGGAGGAACGGGAGATCCTTCAGCTGGCCCAGATGCTCGTTTACGAGTTCGCCCAGCAGGCCGTGGCCCGGGGCGGGCAGACCATTTTCACGGACATTCATCTTTACGGGTATGTCCCCCGCCATCTCGAGGGCGTGCCGGCCGTCGGTCCCGGCGGCGCGGCGACGGGGAAGACGTACGAAGACTACCTGGTCCCCGCGCGGAAGTTCGCCCGGGCCATTCTCGACGTTTTCCGGGCGGGGGACGCCAGGGGCTGCCCGTTCGTCTTCCCGAGGCCGGTCATTCATCTTTCCGACCGTTTCTTCCGGACGGAGGGGCATGAGGAGTTCCTCCTCCATGCCTGCGCCGTGGCCTCCGAGATGGGAAACCCGCTGTTTGCCTTCGACAGGGGGGGAGAGGTGAACTTCTCCGAGTGCGGCCGGCTGCCGGGCGGGGAAACGACGGCCGCGGGGGAGGGCGCCTGGACGCTCCGCCGCGGGGTCGTCCAGAACATCTCCATCAACCTCCCCCGTCTCGGGTACCGGGCGGGAGGGGACGACAGCTTTCTTTTTTCCCTCCTTTCCGATGTCCTCCGTCTGGTCACCCAGGCCCACGTTCAGAAAAAGGTCTTCATGGACCGTCTTCTCGCCCTGGGAGGGGAAGGGCCGCTGTCGCTTCTCGACATGCGGCTCGACGGCCGGCCCTTCCTGGATCTCGACCGGTGCCTCTATCTTTTCGGGATGGTCGGGCTGAACGAGCTGGTTCAGATCCACCGGGGGGCGGCACTCCATGATTCGGAGAAGGCCCGGAAATTCGGCATGGAAGTTCTCTCCTGGATGGCGAAGGAAGTCCGGGAAGCGGCGACACGCAATGGAATGCGTTTCGCCCTGGTCCAGTCCCCGGCGGAAACGACGGCGTACCGCTTCGCCCGCCTCGACCTGAAGCATTTTTCCCCGCTGTCGGGCCGGTACGTCAAGGGCGATATCTCCACGGGCGCGGTTTACTACACCAATTCCACCTGCACCGACGGCGCCGCCGCCCTTGCCCCCATGGACCGGGTTCGTTTCGAGGGGGCCTTCCACCCGTTGATGGAGGGGGGCGCCATGATCCAGCTGTGGCCGGGGGAAAGCATTCCGCCGCCCGGGTCCGTGGCCGCTTTCCTGAAGGATGTCTTCGAAAACACCGAATGCCGGCTTCTCGGATTCTCCCCCGAATTCACCACCTGCCCGTCCTGCGGCGGCACGGTCCGGGGACTCCATGACCGGTGCCCCGGCTGCGGGTCCGACAAGGTGGAGGGCATCGCCAGGATCACGGGCTATTTTTCCGAGATATCCAGTTGGAACAAGGGGAAAATCTCCGAACTCAGGGACCGGAAGCGGAACGGGGCGTTTTCGCCGCCCGGAGGGAAATGAGAAACTTCTGGCTTTGTTTCGTCCCCCTGTTCGTCGCCGTGGACGCCGTCGGGGTCCTGCCCATGTTCCTGTCCCTCACGGAGGGCATCGACCCCCCCGCCGCGCGACGGGTGGTCTACCAGTCCGTCGCGACGGCCGCCGCCGTCGCCATTCTCTTCCTGGCCGTGGGCACCGCCGTTCTCCGGCTTCTCGGGATCACGGTGGCCGATTTCATGGTGGCCGGGGGGGTTCTCCTCTTCGTCATCTCCATGACGGACCTGGTCACCACGGAGAAGCTCCGGCGCCAGGTGGACCCGGAAAGCCTGGGCGCCGTGCCTCTGGGGGTGCCGCTCATCACGGGTCCCGCCCTTCTCACCACCTCCATCCTGCTCCTGAACGAGTACGGTTTCTGGAACACGGCGGCGGCCATCGTCGTGAACATCCTGCTGGCGGGCCTCCTGTTCCGGTTCTCTCCGGCCATCAACCGCCTTCTCGGAAAGTCGGGGGCGAAGATCCTCTCCAAGATCTCCTCCCTGCTCCTTGCGGCGATCGCCGTGATGATCGTCCGGAAAGGAATCGCCGTCCTCGTTTCTTCAGGATGGACGGGCGGATAGGGGCGGTGGAAGGGAGGGCACAACACCAGGGTCGGGAAACCGGACGGCGGGATTCCCTCGATTGCGCCGGTCAGGCGGCTACTGGAACCGGACTTCGATGGTCACGGGCCCTTTCGGATCGAGACCGGTGTATTTCGCCTTGACGACCGTGCCCGGCTTGGTGGGCATGAGCTTGGTGATCGTGCCCAGGGAAAGGAAATCGCCTTTTTTCAGTTGAATCCCCTCTGCATTCAGGGAGTCCTTGATCCACAGGACGACGTTCAGCGGGTGGTCGAGAAGGTTTTTCCCCTCCCCGGTGACGAGAACCGTTCCTTTTTCGTCCAGGATCTCGAGTTTGAAGGACGCCAGCTTCTCGAACCATGCGGGGGTGGCCTCCACGGGAATGGGATCCCCCATGACCCCGAGCCGGGCCGCCACGTTGACCGCCGCGAGGAGGGGCCCGTTGATCTTGATGTCTTTCCCGTACATGAGGTCGGGAAGCTCGACAAAGGGAATGGCCGCATCGATGTGCCGGAGCGCTTCCATGGCGTTGCCGGCCTTGTTGATGCCGTCGTCCCCGACCCGGAGGATGAGATCGCCCTCGCTCAGCGGCCGGGCGCCGAAGGCGGCGGGAAGGACCGTTCCCGAGGGAAGGAGCATTTTCTTGAGCAGCGTTCCCCGGAGCGGATGGGTCACCCCGAAGGTTTTCTGGACGGACGTGTTCGTGAGGCCCGCCTTGTAGCCCACGACGGGACCTTCCGTTTTTTCGAGGATGGCCACGTACGCTTTCTGAATCTCCATGGCCTCCGGGAGGGTCATGTCCGTGTTCACGGCGGTCACGGCGCTTTTTTCCGCGAAGTGGCGGGCGAAATTGGAGGCCTCGTCGATGCACAGGCCGTTTCCCGCGATGAAGAACACCGCCATGGCAAGAGCAAGAACCACGCACAGACATCTTCGACTGTTCATAGGTCACCTCCTTGAGGATTGTCCGGGGAGAATCCCCCAAAAAACATTATTCCCAGGGTGCCCGGAAAGTAAAGGGAATTTATGCCGGAGGCGGGGAATGGCTTGAAAAAAAGGGGGGAATGCCATACAAGAGGACAGGGGGGCCTTTCCGCACAACGGGTACCATGGAGGGAAGCGATGAAGATGGAAGGGATTCAGGACTTACTTGCCGTCCACTGCCGTTTCGTATGGGGAACCATGGTTTCGGTCATCCGGGACCCCGTGGAGTTCTATCGGCGCATGGAGAAGACGGGGGGATTCCGGGAGCCCCTTCTCTTTGTCCTTTCCATGGGGGTTCTCGTGGCCCTCATCGGAGGGTTCCTATCCGTTTTTTCGGTCGGATTCCATTTTTACGCCTTTCTCGTGTCCCTTGTCATCGGGCCGCTGATGTTCAGCATCTTCAGCTTCATCGGGGCGGGGGTGTTCTTCATCATCTGGAGAATCATCGGGTCGGAGCAATCCTATGAGACGGCCTACCGCTGCATCGCCTATGCCTCGGCGGTGACGCCGGTGACGATGCTTCTCGGAATCATCCCCTACCTGGGGAGCCTGGCGGGGATTCTCTGGATGCTCTATCTCGTCGTCACGGCCACGGTGGCGGTCCACGGGGTCGAAGCCCGGAAGGCCTGGACCCTTTTCGGGGTCCTCTTTTTCCTTCTCATCCTCGTTTCCATGGGCTCCCAGTACTCGGCACGCCAGGTGGCGAAGCAGATGCAATCCTACGGGGACACGGCGGGGGAAACGGGCGGCCCATCGACGGGGACCCCTCAGGAACAGGGCAGGGAGTGATCTTGGAAATTTTTTCTTTTCTTCAGCATACGAACGTCGCCGTCCCCCTGTTTCAACTGGGGCTGCTTCTCCTTGTAAGTTCGCTGGTTCTCCTTTTCGGGTGGGTGCGCCTTGCCCTCCTCGTCCACCTCACCTTCGCGCTGTACTGGGGATACCTGGCGAACCGGGAGGCGCTGGAACCGGCCATCAACAAGATGGGGTCCATCTTCGTCGTCCTTTATTTCGGTTTCGGGATCGTCATTGTCATTCTGGCTCTGGCCGGGTTTTTCTCCCACCGGGATTGACGGCAACGTCGTGAAACAGTCCGCGCGCGCTTTTTCCGAAACGTCGGGAACGGGGAAATCGGCCGTGGGCCGCTGTATTCCGGACAAGGGGGTCCGCCGGCCCTGTTTTGGAAACGTTTTTCGGGGACCGTTTTCGGGATGCCCCGGCAAACCCTCGGCGAAAAGAGGGGAGACGCCGGGGGAAGACAGGGAAG
Organism: Syntrophaceae bacterium UBA6252; assembly: GCA_002441265.1. GTDB lineage: Bacteria > Desulfobacterota > Syntrophia > Syntrophales > UBA6807 > UBA6807. The sequence continues at coordinate 87,585 of DJVQ01000068.1, read as the reverse complement.
GATCGGTTGCCTTCAAGGAGGGACGACGGAAATGAAGACACTCATGATCACGGGAAAAAAGGTGAAGGAAGTGCTGACGCCGGCGCTGGCCATCGATACGGTGGAGCGGGCCTTCCGTGCCTACAGCCTCGGGGAGGCGGACATGCCGCCGAAAAGCTATCTGAATTTTCCGAAGGGGGACCTCCGGTCCATGCCCGCCTATCTCCACGGCCAGGGATTCGACATGGCGGGGATCAAGAGCGTCAACGTCCATCTCGGGAACGCGAAGCTCGGACTTCCAACGGTCATGGCGCTGATCATCCTCGTGGACCCCGGGACCGGCTTCCCCCTGGCCGTCCTCGACGGGACCCTTCTGACGAGTCTTCGCACCGGCGCCGCCGGCGCCGTGGCGGCCAGGTACCTGAGCCGCAAGGATGCGGCGACCGTCGGATTCGTCGGCTGCGGCGTCCAGGCGCGGACCCAGCTCGCATGCCTCAGGGAGGTCCGGAAGCTGGAGCGAGTCCGGGTATGGAAATACCGGCCCGGCGATCTCATGGCCCCGAGGTTCGCCCGTTGGGTCCGGAGAACTTTCGGCATGGACGCCGAAGTGTCGGAAGACATCGATGCCGTCACGGAGGGGGTCGACATCCTGGTGACCACGACGCCCTCCCGGAAACCCCTGGTCCGCCGGGTTTCCCCGGGAACCCACATCAACGCCATCGGCGCCGACGCGGAGGGAAAAGAGGAAATTCATCCGGCGCTCCTTAAAAGCGCCAGGATCGTGATCGACGACTGGGCCCAGGCCTCGCACAGCGGCGAAATCAACGTTCCCCTGGCCAAGGGGGATATCACGGAAAAGGACATCCACGGGACACTCGGAGACATCATCACGGGACGGAAAAAAGGACGGTCCTCGAAGAGGGAGATCACCCTTTTCGATTCCACCGGCCTGGCCGTTCAGGATGTTTCCTGCGCCGAGGTCGTCTTCCGGGAGGCGGCGAAACGGAAAGGGGTCCGGGCGGTCCGGTTTTTCTGAAGGGGCTTTCGGGACGGAACCTGCGGCTCAGGCGGGATTCTCCTGCGCGCTCGGTGGCTGCAATCTCATCATGTCCGGCATCGCCGGAGAATCACTGGGGAGGAATGTCATGATACGGATCACCTGCCTTGGGGCTGCGGAATCGGTAACGGGGTCCTGTTTCCTCGTGGAGGGAGCGGGAAAGAGATTGCTTGTGGACTGCGGGCTCTTCCAGGGTGGGAAGACGACGGAGGAGCGAAACTGGAAGGACTGGGATTTCGATCCGGCGGGGATCGACGCCCTGTTTCTGACCCACGCCCACATCGATCACAGCGGAAGGATCCCGAAACTGGTCCGGGACGGTTTCCGCGGGGAGATCATCACGTCGCCGCCGACAGTCGAACTGTGCCGGATCATGCTTCTGGACTCGGCCCACGTCCAGGAAATGGAAGCGGCGTGGCAGTCGAAGCGCAGGGCGCGCCGGGGAAGGAAAGGGGTGGAGCCCCTCTACACCATGGCGGACGCCGAGGAAAGCCTGAAATACTTCCGCCCCGTGGAACGGGACCGGATGATCCGGCTGGACGCGACGGTCGGTGCCCGTCTCCGGACCGCCGGTCACATCCTGGGGGCGTCCATCCTGGAACTCTTCCTCCGCGACGGCGACAAAGAGATCAAGGTGGTGTTCTCCGGCGACCTGGGAAGGAAGAACCAGCTCATCGTAAAGGACCCCTTCGAAATCGCCGACGCCGACTATCTGTTCATCGAATCCACTTACGGGAACCGGCTCCATCGGAACCTGGAGGACAGCAAGAAGGAATTTCTCGAAGCCGTGCGCTACGCTGTTTCCAACGGGGAGAAGGTGATCATCCCCGTCTTTGCGGTGGAGCGGACCCAGGAGATCCTGTACGTCCTCGGGGAGTTCTACCGCCGGGGGGAGATCCCCGAGATTCCCGTGTACCTGGACAGTCCGCTCGCCATCAAGGCCACGGAGATCTTCCGGAACAACAAGCGTCACTATGACAAGGAGGCGACCGCCATCGTCGAACAGGGCTTCGACCCTTTTTCCATGCCCACGCTGCGTTCCACCCTGACCACGGCCGAGTCCATGGCGATCAACGAGCAGAAAGGATCGGCCATCATCCTGTCCGCCAACGGGATGTGCACGGCCGGCCGGATCAAGCACCACCTGAAGCACAACCTCTGGCGGCCCGGCGCGAGTGTGGTCATCGTCGGTTTTCAGGCCCAGGGGACCACGGGCCGGAGGATCGTGGAAGGGGAGAAGCAGGTGAAGATTTTCGGAGAACCCATTTCCGTCCGCGCGAAGGTGTTCACCATCGGCGGTTTTTCCGCCCACGCCGACCGGGATGAGCTGCTCCACTGGCTGGGGGCCTTTTCCCGGTCCATGCCGCGGGTCTTCGTCGTCCACGGGGAAGTGACGGCGAGCGATGCCTTCGCCCGGGCGGCGAGGGAACGGTTTTCCATGGATGTCCACGTTCCCGTTTTCCGGGAAACCCTTGAACTGGCGCCGCGGGAAAGGCCAGAACGGATGGAACCGGCCGCCCCGCCGGCGGATGTCCGCGGAGAGGCCCTGGAAACCCTTGCCGGCATGGAAAAGGCCCTTGCGAAACTCCGGGCCGGGATGCAGGCGGAACGGGAAGGCGCGTTTGCGCCGGGGGATCTTGCCGCCATGAAGGCCCTCAGGGATGAGATGGAAAGGCTCCTGACAGGGCGGGGGGAGACTCCTGCACCCTGAGATCGGGTTTTCCATATACGGACTTTTTCCGAAGCCGCCAAAATGAAGGAATCGTAAGGAGCCGAAGCAACACTTTTTCGAACGGCAAANNTTTTTCGAACGGCAAAGGAAAAAGCTCCAGAGGCAAGGCGCCCGATTCCCGACGATTGAGGCGTACTTCCGGTACGCCGCAGGGAGGAGGGATGAAGGGCAACGCGGCATATGGACTTTTTCCGAAGCCGCCAAAAATGATTGGAAAGCGTTTCCCATAAGTGTATACTGAATCTCTTATGTCGTACCCTGGAGGAATCAATGAAAGAAAGGGCTTTTTGGATCTGGGTTCTTCCCGTTTTTCTCGGCGTCGCATTGCTCTGGGGGGTCCTCGGATCGGGAGGCGCCCCCGTTTCCGCCGCGGGGGACCGGGAAATATACAAGAACCTGAAAACATTCAACGAGGTTCTCGATATCGTTGATAAGAACTATGTCGAGGAGGTCGATCCCGGAAAGGCCCTGGAGGGCGCGATTCAGGGGATGATCCGTTCCCTCGACCCCCACAGCGTGTATCTGACGCCGGAGATGTACCGGGAGCTTCAGGTGGACACGAAGGGGGTCTTCGGGGGGCTCGGGATAGAAATCACCATGAAGAACGACATCCTGACCGTCGTGTCCCCCATCGAGGGCACGCCGGCTTTTCTCGCGGGGATCAAGTCGGATGACCAGATCGTGGCCATCGACGGGGCCTCGACCCAGGGGATGAACATCATGGAGGCGGTCCGCAGGCTCCGCGGGCCGAAGGGATCGAAAGTGACCATCTCCATCCTTCGGGAGGGATTCGACAAACCCCGGGATTACACCGTAACGAGGGACGTCATCAAGATCCGGAGCGTCCGCCATGAAGTCATGGATGCGGACATCTGGTATCTTCGCATTTCCTCCTTCAACGAGAACACCCTGGACGAGGTCTCCAAGGCGCATGACGAGATGATCAAGCAAAGCGGCTCTCCGAAGGGCCTCGTCCTGGATCTGAGAAGCAATCCCGGCGGGCTCCTCGATCAGGCCGTCTATGTGTCCGATATGTTCCTGAAGGAAGGGAAGATCGTTTCCACCAAGGGCCGCATCCCCTCTTCGGACAAGGTCTACGAGGCCCGGGACGACGGGGATGAAATGGTCTGTCCCATGGTGGTCCTGATCAACCGCGGATCGGCGAGCGCTTCCGAGATCGTCGCCGGCGCCCTCCGCGACAACGGCAGGGCTCTGCTCGTGGGCACCCAGACCTTCGGAAAGGGTTCCGTCCAGGCGATCATTCCCCTGAACGACGGGTCGGCGATCAAGCTGACCACGGCCAAGTACTACACGCCGAAGGGCACGTCCATCCAGGCGACGGGGATCGATCCCGACGTAGTCGTAGAGTTCGAGAAGAGGGAGAATAACGGGGAGGAGAAAAAGGACCGGATCATCCGGGAAAAGGATCTCGAAGGTCACCTGGTCGGCGAGGAAGGGGAAAAGGAACCGGGCGCGGCGGTGACGAAACCGAGGGACAACCAGCTCCAGTATGCCCTGGATCTTCTGCGGAGCTGGGAAGTGTTCGGTAAGATGAGTTCCCGGTGAAGCGGAAAAACGACGGGAAGAGGACCGCCTTCTGGGCGATTTTCCTGGTTCTTTTCCTTGCGCTGATTGCCGCGTCGGGGTACCGGCTGTGGAAGGCCGCCGGAACCGCGCCGAAGATCGTGTCGCATCCGGTAACGAAGCCCCTGAAGCCTCCCGCCGCGCTGAAGCAGCCCGGTCCCAGGCCGCAGGCGGAGGAGGGAGCGAGGCCTCCCGGTCCTGCTCCGCAGACCGGAAGGGAAAACCGGATCGCCCTCGTGATCGACGACATCGGTTACGATCCGGACGCGGCCAGGGATCTTGCGCAGCTGCCCGTTCCCGTCGCCTTCGGCATTCTTCCCCACTGCCCGTTTTCGAAAGAGGCCGCCCGTCTCGCAAGGGAAGGGGGGAAGGAGATTCTGCTCCATCTGCCCATGGAGCCCCAGGGCTTTCCGGAGACCGATCCCGGCCCGGGGGCCGTGTTCCGTTTCATGACGGCGGAGGAGATCGCCGCCAGGGTCGGGGAAAGCCTGGAATCGGTTCCCGGAGCCGTCGGCGTGAACAATCACATGGGTTCGTCCTTCATGGAAGACGGCGAAAGGCTCGCCGTCGTTTTCCGGTGTCTGAAGGAAAGGAGGCTGTTCTTCCTGGACAGCCTGACCACGACGGGATCGGAGGCCGCCGGGACGGCGGGGAGGCTGGGAGTTCCCTTTGTGGCAAGGGACATCTTCCTGGACAACGGAAACAGTCAGGAGGATACCCGGGAAGTGCTCCAGAGGCTCCTGGAGAAGCGGGAGCACTGGAGGGAACTTGTCGTCATCGGCCACCCCTACCGGAACACGGTGGAAGTCCTTGAGGAGATGATCCCGAAACTGGAGAAGGCCGGTATCCATTTCGTTCCCCTGTCTTCCGTCGTGAAGCGATGAAGGGGGACGGCCCGGCCGGAAGAGGATGGAAATGACAGGCAACAAAAGGCCGATTCTGCTGTTTCTGCTCGCCCTGGCGGTCCTGCCGTGGGCCGGCTGCACCCATTTCGGGCCGGCGGCGGCTCAGGGAAAACATCCCGATGGGACAGGGGGGGAGACCTCCTACTACCATTATTCCGTCGGCGTCCTGCAGAACCTGGCGGGAGACACCGACGGCGCCATACGGTCCCTCGAGAAGGCGTTCTCCCTGGATCCCCGCTCCGCCTCCCTGGCGGGCGATCTTTCCTCGCTGTATCTGAAGAAGGGGAACGTTTCCGGGGCGATCGAAATCCTGGAAAAGTCCCTCATCGTCCATCCCGACGATGTGGACAACCGCCTGCTCCTGGCCGGCCTTTTCCTGCGGGGGAAGGAGTACGACCGGGCCATCGAGGAATACGAACACGTCATCCGCCTGGACCCCGGGAAGGAAAACGCCTATCTCTACCTGAGTCTTCTCTACCGGGAGCGGGGGGAGTACGAGAAGGCGTCGGGGACGCTGAAAAGGCTTCTCGCCCTGAATCCGGACCATCTCGCGGGGAACTACGCCCTGGCGCGCCTCTTCCGGGAAATGAAGCTCGAACGGCAGTCGGAGGCCCATTACCGGAAAACCCTGGAAATCGACCCCGGTTACGAGCCGGCCCTCATGGACCTTGCCGGGCTCCATGAAAGCACGGGAAAGTACGAGGAAGCGACGGAGGAGTACCGGCGGATTCTCGAGGAGGACCCGGGCCGGATCGACGCCCGTTTCCGCCTCGGCCGAATGCTCTTCGAGCAGAACCTTTACGACGAGGCCATCGCCGAATTTCTGACGGTCCTGGAACAAAACCCCGGAAACCGGCAGACGCGGCTTGCCCTGGGGATGTCCTATTTTTTCCAGGGGAAACGGCTGGACCTGGCGGAACCGATCTTCCTGGAACTGCTGAAGGAGAATCCCTCGGAGGAAACCGCCCGCTACTTCCTTGCGGCGACCTGCGAAAAACAGGGGAACCCCGACCGGGCGATGGAGAACTTCTCCAAGGTGACCCCGGCGTCGGGGCTCTACGTCAACTCCAGGATTCACATGGCCGTCCTGCTCAAGGACGAGGGCCGGTTCGACGAGGCGGTTTCCCTCCTTGAAAAAACCCTCGAATCGAAACAGGAAGCACCCCTTTACGGGGCGCTGGCCTCGCTTTACGAGGAGAACGGGAACATGGAGAAAGCGGAAGAGACCCTTCTGCAGGGTCTCGGCCGCGCTCCCGGAAACATCGAGATGCGGTACCGGCTCGGCGTGCTCTACGAGAAGATGGGACAGTTCGAGAAGGGCCTCCAGGAAATGCAGAAAATCCTGGATGCCGACCCGGACCATGTGGAGGCCCTGAATTTCGTCGGCTACGGCCTGGCGGACAGGGGGCTTCGGCTCGAGGAAGCGGAACGGATGGTCAAACGGGCCCTCCAGTTGAAGCCCGGCAACGGCTACATCACCGACAGCATGGGGTGGGTGTACTTTCGCATGAACGACCTGCCCCGGGCCGCCAAGTACCTCGAGGAGGCCCACCGGATGCTTCCGGAGGACCCGACCATCGCGGAGCATCTCGGTGACGTCTACCTGAAGATGGGGAGGAATAAGGAAACGCTCCGCCTCTACCGGGAGGCCCTGAAGCGGAATCCCGACTCGGCGGAACTGAAAAAGAAAATCAAGGGACTCCTGAGTGCCCCGAAAAAGAAACCCTCTCGCTGAAACCGGCCGTTTCCGCCTTTTCGCGGCGATGCTTCCGGCCCTTTGCCTGGCCCTGATGTGGATTTCCGGGTGCGCCGCCCCGGGGAAAACGGTTCCGCTGTCCCGGGGAGCCCCGCCGCCGCCCGAGTCGGTCCTTTCGGAATGGTTCGGGAATCCGCCGGAAGAGGGTTTCCGTGGAACCGCCAGGATCTCCCTGGAAACTCCCGATGGAAAATATTTCCGGACGACGGCGTTCGCCGTCCGGTATCCCGGCTCCCTCCGGATCGAGGCCCTTCCACTCTTCGGTACGCCGGACCTTCTTCTTGCGGCGGACGGCCGTCTTCTCAAGGCCTATTTTCCGGAAGAGCGTCTCTTTCTCATGGGCGCCCCGGACGCGACGAGCCTCTACACCCTTTTCCGTCTTCCCCTGGACGTGCCCGACGTGGTTTCCCTCATCATGGGAATCCCGCCCCGCCGGGATGATTCCCTTCAGTACGAGGCTTCCTGGGAAGGCGCCCTCTACCGGGCGGACGGCTTTCTGAACGGGGAGAGAATCCGGTCCTTCTGGCTTGACGTCGAACGGAGGAGACTCGTGCGGTACGAATCCCGGGGAGCGGGATCCCGTTCCTCCTTCACGGCCGTTTTCGAGGGGGCCCTCCCCGCGGGAGGCAGGGATTTTCCGGAGAGGATTTCCATCCGGATGGAGTCTCCCGTTCCGGTGATTTCGACGATCCGCCTGTCCGGCCTCGATCGGATGGAGACCGTTTCTCCGGACCTGTTCGATCTGGCGGTTCCCCCGGAAACGGAAATCCGGTGGATCGGCCCTCCCGCCGAGGGGAGGACCGGTCCGGAAACGTCACTGAATCGATGAGAGTTTGATTTTGGCGATTCTCGCGGGACTCGTGTTGGGGTATTCCCCGACGACCCGGTTGAGGAGAAGCTTCGCGCTTTCCTTATCCCCCAGTTCGAGGAAGGAAAGCCCCTGTTTCAGAAGGGCGTTGGGGATCTTGTTGCCCTGGGGATAGTTCTTGATCACCTTTTCGTATTCCAGGATGGCCCTTTCATAGTCTTTTTCGAAAAAGTAGGTCTCCCCGATCCAGAACCGGGCATTGTCCCCGTAATCGGAGTTGCCGTGGGCCGTGAGGAATTTTTCGAAAAGGTCCCTCGCTTCGGCATATTTCCCCGCTTTGAACGCGTCGTAGGCCTCGTTGTAGCCTTTTTCAGCGTCCTGTTTCTCCGGGGTGGAGGCCGTCCCGGTCTCCCGTGCCGGGGCCGCCGCCGGCGCACCCGGTTTCCCGACGCCGAGGAAATTTTCCATGTACTGGATCCGGAGGGTCAGGTCCTCGAGCCTCGCCGCGGCATCGGGCGGCATGCCGCCCGCCTTGCCCGACGCGAGGGCCTCCCTCGTTTCCTCGACGGCCCCCCGGAGCTTCTGGACTTCCGTCCGCAGGGCCGTCATGTCGGCGCCGATGTCCGCCTGGCTTCTCTGGGCGTTCTTCGTCGATTCCTCCATGGTTCCGAAGGTCTTCCGGAATTCCTCCATTTCTTTCCGGACGGCCTGCATTTCCTTTTCCTGGGCGGTGATTTTCATGTCCAGGATCTGGCTGGTCACCTGGAGGTCACGGCTCGACGCGCAACCCAGAACAACCGCGCACACGACAAGAAGAGGCAAAAGCTTCCTGGTCAAGGGCGAAGCCCCCCTTTCCCGTTATTTCGACCGGGGCGTGACGACGAAATGGGCCCGCCGGTTTTTCGACCACGCGGCCTCTTCATGGCCCGCGTCGACGGGAAGTTCCTCGCCGTAACTGATCGTGGTGATCCGCCGGTCGTCGACGCCCAGGCCGGCGAGGTAATCCTTGGCCGCGTTGGCGCGGCGCTCGCCGAGAGCGAGGTTGTATTCCGCCGTGCCCCGTTCGTCGCAATGGCCTTCGATGAGGAGATCGAAGGCGGGGTTCGCAAGAAGCCAGTCGGCATGCTGTTTCAGCGTTTCCCGGGAGGAACCGGTGAGATCGTACTGGTCGAAATCAAAGTATATGTCCGCGAAGGATGCCGCTTCCCGGAGAATGCGCTCCTTTTCCTGTTTCTCCTTGCCTTTCAGGAGTTCCTCCTGGATCGCCGCTTCTTCCTTCGCCGTCTCCGCCTTCGCCGGTTCCGTGGCGGCGACTCCCGCCTCTTCCCTCACGATGGTCTTTTTGCCGCATCCGAGGACCATGGCGACGGCGAGACAAAGGACGAACAACAACACCCCCCTGAATACGCTGCATTTACTCATTGATTTGCCTCCTTGGTTTTGATTGGGTCAACACATCCCGCGACGGCCCGCAGGAAGGCGCTTTCCGAAACGTCCTCCCGCCGGATCCCCCCTTCACTTCGTCCGTTGCGGTGCATGCCCCTGCGGCGTTCCGCTTCCCGCCCGCTCCGGAAATCCTTGACGGAAGCGCTTCCCGGGGTGGACGTCCCGCATGTTTTCACGATCCCAACAATTGACGAAATCGTAAGATGCCAATCAACACTTTTTCGAACGGCAAANNAAAAGCTCCAGAGGCAAGGCGCCCGGTCCCCGGAACCGAGGCGTACGCGAGGTACCCCGCGGGAACGAGGGACGAAGGGCAACACAACACGTCCCGGCTTTTTTACGAAGCCGCCACGATTAAAACATACGGCAGGAAAAAAGGTCAATACAAATTTAACCGGGGCGACCATGCCGGAGAGGACGCATCCAGGTCTTTTCCCCCGTGCAGGACACGGAGGTTCAGCCCGTTGGCGTTGATGACGGCAATGCTCCCGTTGCCGTTTCGTTTTCCCTGGAAAACGATGAAGCGACCGTCCGGGGACCAGGAGGGGGATTCGGCGCCCCCGTTTTCATAGGTCAGCTGGACGTTGTTTCTTCCGGATTCCTCGATGGTGAAGATCTGGAACTGTCCGCCCGTTCTCCCTTCGTAGGCGATCCGCGATCCGGAGGGGGACCACGCGGGGGACGAGTTGTAATTTCCCTCGAAGGTGAGCCTTCTCACCCCGCTCCCGTCCGCTTCCATGAGAAAGACCTGGGGCGATCCCGACCGGCCCGACACGAACGCGATCTTCTTCCCGTCGGGAGACCAGGATGGCGACACGTCGATGGCCGGGTCGTGGGTCAGGCGGGTATAACTCCCCGTGTCCAGGCCCAGGACGTAGATCTCCTCGTTTCCGTCCCGGCTCGAGACGACGAGCATCTTCGTTCCGTCGGGAGACCATCCGCCCGAAACGTTCAGGCCGCCCTTGCTGGAGATGCACTTGGACGCCCCGGTGCTCAGGTTCAGCACGTACAGATCGGGATTCCCCCGGGTGTAGTTCGTGTAGGCGATCTTCGTTCCATCGCCGGACCACCGGGGGAGGATGGTGATGGTCTTCGTGTTTGTCAGCCTCCGGAAGTTGGACCCGTCGAACTGGACCGCGTAGAGGTCGGATGAACGGTCTTTCTTGCCCGTGAACACGATTTCCGTGTTGAAAACCCCCTCGTCGCCCGTCAGGGTCTGAAGGATTTCCCCCGCCATGCGATAGACCATGGCCTTTTCATCCTTCCGCTTTCCCGTGTACCGTTTCCCCGCGAGAAGCCTTCCCTCCACCACGTCGTAAAGCCGAAACTCGATGGACAGGCTGTCCCCGTTCTCCTGGACCCCCCCCTTGACGAGGTATTCCGAGCCGACGGCCCTCCAGTCGGAAAAACGGATCTGCTCTTCCGGCGTGTCCGGGGATTCCAGGTAGGCGTTCCTGTCCACCACCCGGAAGAAGCCGGTGAGTTCGAGGGCGCCCGACAGCCTCCCGGGAATCTCCGTCGCGAGGGCACCAGCCGTTTCCGAACCCGGAAGGGGGGTGAAATCGGGGATGGCGACGGGAAACTTCTGGAACGCCGGGGACAGGATGTCGATGTACACCTTCCCGGCGGCCGGCCGGGAAAGGAAAATCAGGGGAAGGATCAGGCTCAGGATGAGACAGGCTGTTTTCTTCATAGCGGGCTGCGGTCGCTTTTCTCCATGATGGTTTTTTTACGGTTCAGGACAGTTCGGAAGACAGGAAGCGGATGCCCAGATCGAGCGTTTCCTCCCGCAGAAAATCCGGAAAGGGAGGAAACGGTTCCGCTTTCTTTACCGCCTTCAGGACCGATTCGTCGAAGAAGCGGTTTCCCGACGGCTTTTCAAATATGAGATTGCTCACGGTTCCGTCCTTCCGGATCCTGACCCCCACGACGGCCTCGAAATTGTCGCCGGGAAGGATCCCTTCGGGGAGGGCCCACTGGTCCCTGATCTTGGACCAGATCATGGCATAGTAGATTCTCATGTTGGCGGACACCTCCGCCGTTCCGCCGGAAGCGGCCCGCTCCTCCGATTTTTCCTGCGCCCGGGAGGAGGCGATCCGTTTTTCCAGCTTTCCGACGGCTTCCCGGACACGATTCGGCTCTGTTTTCTTCTGCGTCTCCAGGCTCCGGTCGAAGGGCAGGGACGTCCGGGACGTCTGCCGGAAGACGGTGGAGCGGTCCTCCCGGCCCAGGGAAAACACCTTTTCCGTGGAGGCGATGGCCGACTTCTGCTCCAGCATTCTCGCCGGAAAACTCACGAGGTCCACCGTGTAGGTGGGACCGAAGGTCCATTTCGAGGAGGGCAGCGACGGGGAAAGAAACAGGATGGCGAGAATCAGGGTGTGGAGAAGGAGGGAGAGCACCACCATGCTGTTCAATGACATGCCCTCCCGCCGGTCTCTCCGGGTGTGGCGGGCAAAAAGTGTCATTTCCTTTCTCCCGGAGGTTCGGTGATCATACCGAGCCTGTCCACGCCGGCCTTGCGGACCTCCGCCATGACCCGGACCACGAATCCGTAGGGGACCTTTTCATCGGCTCGCAGGAAGACCTCCCGTTCGATCCGGCTCGCGAAGACGCTCTCCAGCTTGGAGTGAAGGTCCGAAAGGGTCGCCTTGTAGTTGTTGATGAAGATCTCCTCGTTTCCCTTGATGGTGAGAACGATTTTTTCCTCCGTCACGTCGATGGTCTTCGCCTTGATCCGGGGGAGGTTCACGTCGATTCCCATCTGAAGCATGGGCGCCGTGACCATGAAAATGATCAGGAGGACGAGGACGACGTCCACGAGGGGGGTCACGTTGATCTCGGAAAGCGGTTTCGATCCCCCCTCCCGGAAGGATCTTTTCAGACTTCTCATGATCAGGAGCTTCTCATGGTGGACCGTTCGACGATGTTCAGGAATTCCGATGCGAAATGTTCCGTTTCCTGTCCCACGGTCCGTACCTGGTTGATGAAATAGTTGTAGAAAATGACTGCCGGTATGGCGGCGGCAAGCCCTGCGGCCGTGGCGATGAGGGCCTCCGAGATGCCCGGCGCGACGACGGCGAGGGTGGCCGAACCCTTGGCGCCGATGCCCCGGAAGGCGTTCATGATGCCCCACACGGTCCCGAAAAGGCCGATGAACGGGGTGGCGCTGCCCGTCGTGGCGAGGAAGCCCAGCGATCCTTCAAGCCTGCCCGACTCGGAGTCGCAGGCCCGGTTCAGGGTCCTGACCACGTTGTCCAGCCCCTGAAGCTCGACCGGCGGCAGGGATTCCCCCTCGGACGCCGCGGCCAGTTCCTTGGCCGCTTTGGCCGTTTTCCCCATTTCCGTGTATCCCGAGCGGAACACTTCGGCGATGGTGGAGTTCCTGAATTTCCTGGATTCGAGGAAAATGTCGGAGAACCGGCTTCCCTTCATGTAGATGTCGAGGAACATCCGGTTTTCCTTCCTGGTTCTCCGGAGGATCCTGTATTTCATGAGAATGATGGCCCAGGACAGGACGGAGAAGAAGAGAAGAACAACGAGGACGATCTGGACCATGGGCCCCGCGTTGTAAATCATTTCAAAGAGATTGCCATGAAAATGGCCTGTCAGATCGACCGTGGAAACGGCCAGCGCTTCATTCACCAGGCTTTTTCCTCCGTAACGTTCTCTTTACGGCCCCCTGTGTCCCTGCCGGGCGCGGGGCCGCGAAGGGCCTTTCCCGCGGGACCCGTCCCACATGCGGCATCTGCTGTATTTAGTTGAAAACAGAGCCCCTGTCAATAGAAGACCCCCGTCCGGGTTCACGAGGTCCCCGGGGATTTCTTCGCCCCGGCGTTTTCCAGGCGTACGTTCTGGCTGTAATAGGCGGTTCCCTCCCCCCGGTCCGTGGAAACCGCGGAAACGAGACGGTTCACGCCGCCTCCGCAAAGAAGCCAGTCCCCTCTGCGGTACACGACCGCCCGGGGATGAAGGCCGTCGACGACTTCGACGCGGACGGGCATCCGCCCCTTCGGGGAGACGAGGTGGATCTCGCCGTCCAGGTCCAGTTCCCGAAGGGCGGCGCATTCCCTGCCCACGCGGACAACCGGCGGGCACTCCTGTTCCTCCGGCGGGATCTGGGAGTGCATGGCGCCCCGGCGGATGAGGGAGAGGAGGGACAGGGGGTATCCCGCCGGCGCCGGGGGTTCGTCGTGAAGTTTTTCCGGGAGGCGGCATTTCCCGTCGGGGTGGGCGAACCGGAGTCCCTCGAAGGCGACCCGTCCCCTGCGCGCCCTCGCAAAGCCCCTTTCCCTCAGTTCCTCCAGGGAGACGTCGAGGAAGGGGGACCGGAGGGACCGGCGGAGGCATTCCTCCCGCGGGGGGAGCGCCACGGGGGGATCGAGCCGCTTTCCCAGTTCCTCGAGAATGGAAAAGTCGTCCCGGCAGCCTTCTGGAGGGGGAACGGCGGGCCTTGCGTACTGGACGTACGGGTGGAGAAAGGAGCCGATGATGTCCTCCTGCTCCAGGTTGAGGGCGCAGGGCAGGACGAGGTCCGCCCGGATCGCCGTGTCGGTCGGGAAGGCTTCCACGACGACCTTGAAGTCCACCCTTTCGAAGGCCCGGGCGACGGCGGACGCGTCCGCGGCCTGGTTCACCACGTTGGTTCCGTTCACCCAGAGCATTCGCACCGGGGGATCCTCCGCTTCGAGGATTTCCCTTCCGATCTCCGGGAGGAGAAACGCGCGGATCTTCCCGTGGTCGAAGGACCCAGCCCAGTCGAGGTTGAAGTTTCTCAGGGATGAAACGTTGAAGGAACTGCCTCCTCCGGGGATGCCGACGTTTCCGGTGAGAAAGGCGAGGGCGTCGATCCAGCGGACGTTTTCGGAACCGAAACGGTACCGCTGGAGGCCCCAGCCGATCAGGGCGGCCGCCGGGCGGTGCTCCCGGTAAAAGGTGAAGAGCCGCTCCACGTCCCGGAGGGAGACGCCGCACGCCCCGGCAAGGTCCTCCGGGGACCTGTCCTCGAGGATTCTTCTCAGGGCGCCGAAATGACGGCATTTCGCCGTGAGCCCGGGGTCGACGGCCTCCCGTTCCAGGAGGAGCCGAAGGACGGCGGCGGCGAGAAAACGATCCGTTCCGGGACGGATGAGGAGGGTTTCATCGGAGAACGGCCCGTTGCCGTCCCCGCCGGGGGAAACGGTGAACACCCGCGTTCCTCCCTCCCTGGCCCGCCGGACGATGTGCGCGGTGTGCACCGACGCCCGGGAAAGATCCTTTCCCCAGTTGACGATCCCCCGGGCGTTCGCGAGGTCCTCCACGTCGTTCATGTCGAGGGCGCCGAAATCGGCGATGGATGCGGCGATCCCGGCGCTGTCGCAGAGCGCCCCCCGGGTCGTGGACGCGCCGAGAAGACCGAAGAAGAGGGCCGCCGCGGATTTGAGGACCCCCTTGGCCCCATCTCCCTGAATGTGGAGGATGGAGGCCGGCTCCTTCCGGTATTCGCGGATTTTCGAGGCGCACAGATCGAGGGCCTCGTCCCAGGAAATGGGGACCCGGTTTCCTTTCCTGACGAGAAGGGGGGCCCGGATCCGGTCGGGACGGGATAGGCGCCGGGGGTAGGCCCGTATTTTTCCGCAGGTGAACCCCCGGGTGAAGGGATGGTCCGGGTTGCCCCGGATCGTGAGCGTTCCCGACGGGTCCCCGGAGACCCGGAGGGAACAGGCGTCGGGGCAGTTGAGGTTGCACGCGGTCACGATGTCCATGGGGGCGCCTTGCCTGCCGAGCTTTTTNNTTTACTTTGCCGTTCGAAAAAGTGTCGACAGGCTTTTTCGAGTTCATCAGCCTTTGCGACGAGGATACCCCGCCCGGCCTTTCCTGGCAAGGGAAAGAAGATGGGGGCCCGGGGAGGGAAGGCCGTCCCGGCGGAGGCGGCGAGGAAGAATTCCCGTTGATTTGGCGCGAATATCTGGTAAAAGAAACGACGGTCCCGGAGACCGGCCGGTCCCCGGGACCGGTCGAATCCGGGGAACGCCTCCCCGATGCGGATGTTCCGGGAGTGAGGATGAAACCAGTCCGTCGGTTCCTGTGGTATCTTGTGCTGTGCCTTTTCTGCCTTTCCGCGTGCGGGGAGGGGCCGTCCTCCAGCGGGGGCGGCGGGGAGTCTGCGCCTCCCGGGGAACCCGCCTTCGGCGATCTTCTGATCGAGGGGTCCATCGGGGACGCGTCCAACCTGATTCCCCTTCTTTCCACCGATTCGACCTCCCACGGAATTTCCACGCTCGTTTTCAACGGCCTCGTGAAATACGACAAGGACCTCAACATGACGGGCGATCTCGCCGAATCCTGGGACGTTTCGAAGGACGGACTCGAAATCACCTTCCACCTTCGGAAGAACGTCCGCTGGCACGACGGCGAGCCGTTCACCTCCGCCGACGTGCTGTACACCTACCGGGTCACCGTAGACCCGTCCACCCCGACGGCCTATTCGGGGGACTTCATGGCCGTGAAGAAGGCCGAGGCGCCCGATCCTTACACTTTCAGGGCTTCCTACGACAAGCCCTTCGCCCCCGCCCTGGCGAGCTGGGGGACCGCGATCCTGCCCAGGCATCTCCTGGAGGGGAAGGACATCACGAAATCCTCCCTGGCCCGGCACCCCGTGGGAACGGGCCCGTTCCGGTTCCGGGAATGGGTCACCGGCGAAAAGATCGTTCTCGACTGCAATCCCGATTACTTCGAGGGCAGGCCGTACCTGGACGGGTACATTCTCAGGATCATCCCGGACCTGTCCACCATGTTCCTCGAACTCCGGGCGGAGGGGATCGACTGGATGAACCTGACCCCCCTTCAGTACCGGAGACAGACGGACAACGCCCTCTTCCGGAAGAAGTACCGGAAATACCGGTACCCCGCCTTCGCCTACACCTATCTCGGGTACAACCTGAAAAGCCCTCTCTTCCGGGACCGCAGGGTCCGCCAGGCGATCTCCCATGCCGTGAACAAGGAAGAGATCATCGAAGGGGTCCTGCTCGGCCTGGGGCAGGAGGCCACGGGACCGTTCAAACCGGGGAGCTGGGCATACAACCCCAGGGTGAAGCGCTATCCCTTCGATCCTGCGCGGTCGAAAGCCCTTCTCGCGGAGGCGGGGTGGCGGGACACCGACGGCGACGGGATCGTCGACCGGGACGGGAAGCCCTTCGCCTTCGAAATCATCACGAACCAGGGGCACGAGGTCCGGGCGAAGTGCGCCGAGATCATCCAGCGCCGTCTTTCCGACGTCGGCATCGCCGTGAAGATCCGGGTCATCGAGTGGGCGGCCTTCATCAACGACTTCATCAACAAGGGGCGGTTCGACGCCACCCTCCTGGGCTGGACGATCACCCTGGAGCCCGACCCCTATGACGTGTGGCACTCGAGCAAGACGAAGCCGGGGGAACTGAATTTCATTTCCTACGTGAATCCGGAAGTGGACGAACTCCTGGAAAAGGGAAGGGAGACCTTCAACCAGGAGGAACGCAAGCGCTGCTACGACCGGTTCCAGGAGATCCTGGCGGAAGACCAGCCCTACACCTTCCTGTTCATTCCGGACGCCCTTCCCATCATCAGCGGGAGGGTGCGCGGCATCGATCCGGCGCCCGCCGGCATCGGGTACAATTTCATCCGGTGGTACGTCCCGGCCGGCGAACAGCGTTACGTCCTGAAACCGTAAGGGAGAAATCGTGATCCAGGAAGACAGGGAAAAGCAGGAACGCGAGCGGGACCAGATCCTGAAGACCCTCACGGAGAAGTCGTTCGCCGGAATCTACCTGGTCCAGGACGGAAGGTTCTGCTTCCTGAACGAAAAAGCCGCCTCCTATGCGGGGTACGATTGCGACGAGCTGATGGGCATCAAGGCGGACAAGGTGGTCCATCCCGAGGACTGGGTCCGGATCAGGACGGACGCCAGGGCCATGCTCCGCGGGGAGCGCTCGTCCCCCTACGTGTTCCGGATCATCACGAAACAGGGCGACATCCGGTGGATCATGGAAACGGTGACCCCCATCTCGTTCCAGGGTAGACCCGCACTCCTGGGGAGTTCCATGGACATCACCGACCGGATGGAGGCGGAGGAGAATCTCAGGAAGTCGGAGATCCTTTACCGGACGATTTTCGAGACCACGGGGACGGCCACCATCATCGTGGAGGAGGACACCACGGTCACCCTGGTGAACACGGAGTTCGAGAAGCTGTCCGGGGCGCCGAAGGAGTACTGGGAGGGCAAGCGGAGCTGGACCGAATTCGTCCATGAAAAGGACGTGGACACCATGCTGGACTATCACCGGCTCCGGAGGATCGATCCGGACGCGGTGCCCCGGAACTACGAGTTCAGCCTGGTCGACCGGCAGGGGAACGTCCGGGAGGTGCTCATCACCATTTCCATGATCCCGGGAACGAAGCGAAGCGTCGCTTCCTTCGCCGACATCTCGGCGCGCAGGAAGGCGGAGGAGCGGCTCCGGGAGTCGGAGGACCGGTACCGGACGATTTTCGAGACCACGGGGACGGCCACGGTCATCGTGGAGGAGGACACCACGGTCACCCTGGTGAACACGGAGTTCGAGAAGCTGTCAGGCGGGTCGAAGGACTACTGGGAGGGAAAAAGAAGCTGGACCGAGTTCGTGTGCGACAGGGACAAGGCGCGGATGCTCGGATACCACCGCCTGCGGCGCATCGATCCCCGCCGCGCCCCCCGGAACTACGAGTTCGGCCTGGTGGACCGGCAGGGAAACGTGCGGGACATCATCATCACCATTTCCATGATCCCCGGGACGACGAAGAGCGTGGCCTCCTTCGTGGACATCACGGAGAGGAAGAAGGCCGAGGAGATCCTGAGGAAACGGGAAAGGGAACTCGAGGAAAAGACCCACGAACTGGAGGAGGTGAACGCCGCCCTCCGGGTCCTCCTGAAACGGCGGGAGGAGGACAAGGTGGAACTCGAGGAACGGCTCGTTTCCAACGTGGAAAAACTTGTCATGCCCTATGTGGAAAAAATGAAGAGGGGGCCCCTCGGGAAAAAAGAGGCGACCTGTCTCGAAATCGTCGAATCCAACCTCAGGGACGTGGTTTCCCCCTTCGCCCACAGGATCTCCTCCCGGGAACTGAACCTGACCCCGGCGGAGTTCCAGGTCGCCGGCCTCGTCAGGGAGGGGAAGACGACCAAGGAAATCGCCGATTTTCTTCATGTGTCCCCGGCGACGATCGAGATCCACCGCAACCACATCCGGAAGAAGCTCGGTCTGAACAAAAAGAAAGCCAACCTGAGGGTTCATCTCCTTGCCCTCCGATAACCTCTACGAAACATAAAGGTTCCATAAACATTCTTTTCCTGTTGCCTTGTCCGTTCGTCCTACTTATGTAGTGTCTATCATTCCACTCAAAGAAACCTGTTTTGCCGCTCCGGGTCGGGATCTTTTCGGGGCAGGTTCTGGTCCGTGTGCATCCGTTATCGGAAAGACTGGGTTACGTCTGTTTGTTTCCTCGGGGATTTCAGGCTCTCCGCCGGAGGGGGCCCTTCACGGCGGTATGGAATAAAAAAAGGAGGTTCTTGGATGTCGAAGTATGGTGAGAAACTGGTATCGGCGGAACAGGTGGCGTCTCTGGTCAAAAACGGCATGTGGGTGGATTACGGGACCATTCAGCCCCCCAGGGAATTCGACCGGGCACTGGCGAAGCGGGCCGGGGAACTGAAGGGGATCAAGATCCGGACCCTGGGCCACCTGGCGCCCTTCGAGGTAATGGAAAAGGATCCGGAAGGGAAGAGCTTCTGGGTGGGCAACTGGCACATCCTCGGCCTGACGAGGAAGTACATCGCGGAGAACCGGGGAACGCACATCCCCTACAACTTCGGGGAGACCGCCCGATATTACCGCGAGGACATCGATGTGGACGTCGCCGTCCAGACGGTCACCCCCATGGACCGGCACGGGTATTTCAACTTCGGTCCCCTGAACAACTTCAAGAAGGCCGTCTTCGACAAGGCGAAAATCAAGGTGGTCGAGGTCATCCAGGACATGCCCTGGTGCGTGGGCGGATACGACGAGTGCATCCACCTCTCCGACGTGGACTACGTCATCGAGAACACGAAGGACAAGATGATCACCATTCCCTCGCCGGCGGCGACGGAAACGGACAAGACGATCGCGCGCATCATCGCGGATCTCATCCCCAAGGACGGGCCCTGCCTCCAGATCGGAATCGGGGGGCTGCCCGACACGGTCCTCCGGCTCCTCGCCGACAGCGGGGCGAAGGACATCGGGATCCACACGGAGATGGTGACGGAAGCGATCCTGGAACTGCACGAGGCGGGTCTCATCACGGGGAAGAAGAAGACGTTCATCCCGGGGAAGATCGTCTGGGCCTTCGCCATCGGGAGCCGCAAGCTCTATGACTGGCTCGACCACAACCCGGCCCTGGCCATGTACCCCGTGGAGTTCACCAACGACCCCAACATCATCTCCCTGAACCGGGACCTCATCTCCATCAACGCCTGCCTCGGCGTGGACCTCCAGGGACAGGTGAGTTCCGAGTCCATCGGCCCCACCCAGTATTCCGGCACGGGGGGCCAGCTCGCTTTCGTGAGAGGGGCTTATTACCGGACCACCAAGGGACAGCCGCCCATGGGGTACCCGGGGAACAAGTCCATCCTCGCCTTCTACTCCACCTACCGGGACAGCAAGGGCAATCTGCAATCCCGGATCAAACCCACCATCCCCCCGGGGGAAATCGTCACCGTCCCGCGGTCCGACGTGTCCTATCTCGTCACCGAATACGGCGTCGCCTATCTGAAGGGTCTCTCCATCCCGGAGAGGGTCCTCGCCATCACGAAACTGGCCCATCCGGATTTCCGGGACGGGCTTCTAGAAGAAGCGAAAAAAATGCACTGGCTGAATAAACAGTGGTTTTTTTAGTGGATATTCTCCGGAAATCCTTCTATGAATGTTTTTAAATAATGCAGGAAAGGAGAGGTCGTATGGAAATTAAAAAGGTCTGTGTACTGGGAGCGGGGCTCATGGGAAGCGGAATCACCCAGGTCTGTGCCCAGGCGGGATACGAGGTCCGGATGCGGGACATCGAGCAGCGCTTTGTGGACGGAGGGATGAACACCATCCGGAAGAACCTGTCCCGGGAAGTGGAGAAGGGAAAACGGACGAAGGAGGACATGGAGGCCGTTCTGGGCCGGATCAAACCGGTGGTGGACCTGAAGGAAGCCGCTTCCGGAGTGGACGTCGTGGTGGAAGTGATCATCGAGGTCATGGACGTGAAGAAGAAGGTGTTCAAGGAACTGGAGGAAATCGTTCCGGAACACTGCCTGTTCTTCACGAACACCTCCGGGCTCAGCATCACCGAGATGGCGGCCATGACCAAAAGGCCGGAACGGTTCATCGGAACCCATTTCTTCAATCCCGTTCCGGTGATGAAGCTCCTGGAGATCATCCGGGGGTATGAGACCTCCGAGGAGACCCTGGAGATCGCCAAGGCCTGGGGCAAGAAAATCGGCAAGGACATCATCGTGGTGAAGGAAGCGCCGGCGTTCGCGGTGAACCGGATCCTGTGCGTCATGCTGAACGAGGCCTTTTTCGCCCTCGGCGAGGGGATCGCGACGCCCGAGGACATCGACAAGGGGATGGTCCTGGGATGCAACCACCCCATCGGACCGCTCGCCCTTTCCGACCTCGTCGGCCTGGAGACGCTGCTCCACGTGGTGAACGGCCTGCACAGGGAGCTGGGGGACAAGTACCGCCCGGCGCCCCTTCTGGTCCAGCTTGTCCGGGCGGGCCGGTACGGCCGGAAGACGGGCAAGGGGGTTTACGACTACACGAAAAAGTGATTCTTCCGGATAGGAGTGGGCCCCTCCGGGTGCGTCCCGGAGGGTGCCCGGTTGTTTCCATCGCTGACCGATCAAAGGAGAGGAGATCATGGATTACGAACTCACCGAAGAATTGAGAATGTTGAAAGACATGGCGTACAAGTTCGCCTCTACGGAATTTCCGCCCCTGTCGAAGGAGTGTGACGAACACGAAAAGTACACTCCGGAGATCCGGAAAAAGGCCGCGGAGAACGGCCTGGTTGGGGCCTGGATTCCGGAGGAGTACGGCGGGGCCGGTGTGGGAATCCTGGGAAACTCCCTGATTACCGAGGAGTTGTCCAAAGTGGACATGGGGATCGGGCTGAACGTCGTGGCGGCCTGTTTCGGTTGCGAATCCATCTTCCAGTACGGATCGGAAGAGCAGAAGAAGACGTATCTGCCCAAGGTGTGCGGCGGCGAATGGGTGAGCGCCGGGGCGTTCACGGAACCCAACGCGGGCACGGACGTTGCGGGCTACCGGACGAAGGCGGTGAAGGACGGCGACGACTATGTCATCACGGGGAACAAGATGTTCATCACCAACGGGACGGTATGCAACTTCATGGTGGCCCAGTGCATCACCAACCCGGACCAGAAGAAGCACAACAGCTTCAGCCTGATCATCGTGCCGGCGGACGCCAAGGGCGTCACCCGGAACAAGATCCGCGGAAAGATGGGGATCCGGTCGAGCGACACGGCGGAGATCGCCTTCGAGGACGTGCGGGTGCCCCAGGGCAATCTCGTGGGCAAGGAAGGCAGGGGATTCATCCAGCTCATGCATTTCTTCGACACGACCCGCGTCATGGTTGCCGCCCAGGGCCTTGGCCTGTCGGAGGCGTGCCTGGAGACGTCGATCAAATACTGCAAGGAGCGGACGGCGTTCGGGGCTCCCCTGGGATCTTTCCAGCTCTCGGCGAAAAAGCTGACGGAAATGGCGATCATGATCGAGGCGCTCCGGGGCCTGGTGTACCGGTCGGGCTGGCTCATCGACACCGGGAAACCGGACTACCACCTGGCGGCCATGGCGAAGTTCTACAGCGGGCAGACGGCGGTCTTCTGCGCCAACAACGCCGTGGAGCTCCACGGGGGCTACGGCTACATCGACGAGTACTCGGTCCAGAAATGGTATCGGGACGCCAAGATCCTGGAACTCTACGAGGGGACGAAGGAAGCGGAAATCCTCACCATCGGGAGGGTACTCCAGTCAAAATAGAAGATTGAAACGTCATCGGGCCTTCTCTGTTCCGCCCCTCCCGGGGGAACAGGCACCACCGCGGGGCGTTCCCGCCGGGAGGGCGGCAGAGAGGAAGAATCGTGAACACAGCGCATACACAGGAGGGAACTGCGCATGTCAACGTCTTGGAAGCCTTTGACGGAGGGAGAGAAAAAGCGATACCAGGTCATCAACGATGAAAACCTGGCGTTTCTGATGAACCGCTACAACAAGGTGAACCGCTGGGTCATCGGCGACATGATCCGCAGGAGCGCCTATCATTATCCCGACAAGCCGGCCCTCATCTTCAAGGACCGGACCCTTACCTACGCACAGCTCGAGGAGGAATGCAACCGGGTGGCCAACGGCCTCATCGACCTGGGGGTGAAGAAGTACGACCGCGTGGCCATCCTGGCCCACAACACCCTGGACCACGTGCTCACCTGGTTCGGGTGCGCCAAGATCGGCGCCATCTATCTCGCCATCAACTACCTCCTCCGGGGGAAGGACATTTCCTATTGCATCAACCATTCGGAGAGCAAGATCTTCATCGTGGAAGACGCCCTGTTCGACCTCGTCAAGGACGTCCTCGACGACATGCCCACGGTGAAGACGTGGATGTGGTCCCGCCAGGGGGCGGAAAAACCCCCGGTGAACGAATCCTTCATGGATTTCGAGCCGTGGTACAGGAAATACCCCGCCACGGAACCGGACACGATCCTCCACATCGAGGATCCCTGCCAGATGACGTACACGAGCGGAACGGAATCCCTTCCCAAGGGCGTCATCATCAGCAACCAGGCCCTGATGGCCCAGTACATGGGGGCCATCGTGGACGGCCAGTACGACGAGGACGACATCAACGTGAACGCCCTTCCCATCTACCACTGCGCCCAGCGGGACGTCTTCATGAATCCCGTCTTCTGGGTCGGCGGGACGAACGTTCTCATCGCGCCGGATATGGTACAGATCCTCCAGAACATCGCCCGGTTCAAGGCGACCATGTTCTTCGCCCCCCCCACCGTGTGGATCGGACTGCTCCGCCACCCCGACCTGGCGAAGTACGACCTGACGAGCCTGAAGAAGTGCTATTACGGGGCCTCCATCATGCCCGTCGAGATTCTCAAGGAGATCATGGAGAAATTCCCCGGAACGAGAATCTACAATTACTACGGGCAGACGGAACTGGCGCCGTACCACACCATTCTCAAGGCGAAGGACGCCCTCACCAAGCTCGGGTCGGCGGGAATGGGCGGACTCAACATGGAAACCCGCCTGGAAGACGAGCAGTACGTCCCCATCGGCCAGACCGGCGTTCCGGGCGAGATCTGCGGCAAGGGGCCCCACGCCCTCATCATGTATTTCAAGGAACCCGAAAAGACGGAAGAGGCCATGAAGGGCGGCTGGTTCCATTCGGGCGACGTGGGTGTCCTCGACGAGGACCGGTACATCACCGTGGTGGACCGGAAAAAGGACATGATCAAGACGGGCGGCGAAAACGTGCCCACCCGGGAAGTCGAGGAGGCCATCTATCTGGACAAACGGGTCCAGGAGGTGGCGGTCATCGGGCTGCCCGATCCCAAGTGGGTGGAGGCGGTGACGGCGGTCATCGTCCTCAAGGCGGGACAGAAGATGACGGAAGAGGATGTCGTCGCCCACTGCCGGAAGGAGCTGGCGGCTTTCAAGTGCCCCAAACGGATCATCTTCATGGATGCGCTTCCCAAAACCCCCACGGGGAAGATCCTGAAACGGGAGCTCCGCCAGTCCCTGAAATGACGCGACGATCGGGATTCCGCCTTCCGGGAACGGTTTTTTCCCTTCGGTTTTGGCCCCCTCGGAAGCGTTTCCCGGAAGCGGAACCCATTCATCGGTAGTTTTGCGGTGCCCTTCGGGGCATGCGCGTTCAACAGGAAAAGGAGGAATTAACGGTCATGAAAGATGTGGTCATTGTATCGGCATGCCGCACGGCGATCGGAGAATTCGGCGGCACATTGAGAGACCTGAACTGCGCCACGCTGGGAAGCGTCGTCATGAAAGAGGCCGTAAAGCGGGCGGGGATCGATCCGGCGACGATCGACGACGTCCGGTTCGGAAACTGCATCGAACCCGTCGACACCCTCAACGTCACGAGGATTGCGGCCCTTCTGGCGGGAATCCCGGATACCGTCACGGCGGTCACCATCAACCGCGTCTGCATCTCCGGTATGGAGGCCGTTCTTTCCGGCATGGCCATGATCCAGGCGGGAATGGCGGACATCATTCTGGCGGGCGGGATGGAGCACATGTCCAGCGTTCCCTATTCCGTGCCCAA
This sequence comes from Syntrophaceae bacterium UBA6252, assembly GCA_002441265.1. Lineage (GTDB taxonomy): Bacteria > Desulfobacterota > Syntrophia > Syntrophales > UBA6807 > UBA6807. Next base: position 62,934 of record DJVQ01000068.1, on the reverse strand, counting down.
GGCCCGGTGGGGATGCCGCCTCCAGGATGCGGTCTTCGTCGACAACCTGATCCACGGGCTCCACGCCGGTTCCCACGTGATCCGGGGGCCGGAAAACGGCCCGGTGAAGGACGGGCCCATCATCGACATCTACCGGGGGAAGCCCTACATCATGGGAATCACGGCGGAGCTGGTCGCCCAGATGTACAACATCAGCCGGCAGGAGATGGACGAGGTGGCCCTGCGCAGCCACAACAACGTGGAGCGGGCCACCCTGGAGGGAGACTTCCGGGAGGAGATCGTTCCCGTCGAGATCACCCAGAAGAAGGGGAAACCCCCGCTCGTTTTCGACAAGGACGAGCACTATCGTCCGAAAATCACCATGGACGAACTCGCCAAGCTTCCGGCGGCGTTCCTGCCGAAAATCGGAAAGGTGACAGCCGGGAACGCCTCTGGAATCAACGACGGGGCAAGCGCCATGATCATCATGTCCGCCGACAAGGCGAAGGAACTGGGCCTGAAACCCATCGCCCGGATCAGCGCCGTGAGCCGGGGGGGATGCCATCCCTCGGTCATGGGAATCAGCCCCGTGCCCGCGGTGAGAAACCTCTTCGCCCAGGGCAAGTACAAGCTGGCAGACTTCGACCTCATCGAAGTGAACGAGGCCTTCGCCGCCCAGTACCTGGGCGTGGAGAAGGAACTCGGCCTGCCCCGGGAGATCACCAACGTGAACGGTTCGGGGATCGGTCTCGGCCATCCCGTGGGGTCCACGGGCTGCCGGATCATGGTGACCCTCCTTCACGCCATGAAGAAACGGGGGAAGACCCTGGGCCTCGCCACCCTCTGCGGCGGCGGCGGGGTGTCCATGACGGCGGTTCTTGAGATGCTGTAGGAGAGAAAACGTCCCGGTCGCGGCCGGCCCCTTCCGTCCGCGACCGGGACGGGCAGTTCGTCGTTCCCTTTTTGCCGGACGGCTTCGCGGAAGATCCGGCGACAAGGTCCACGGGTCCACGGAAGGAAGGCCCGTGGACTTCCCCGCTTTCATCGACACGCCCCGTTTTCCTCCGGGGGGCCGTCTAGGGCTCCTGCTCCGGTTTTTCCCTGTTTTCCAGGCTCTTCAGGGCGTCGAGAATTCCCAGGACCGCACCCGGGCCGATGCTGACCCCCACTTTGGTGGAAGTTCCTGTGGTGGTCGTCGTCACCGAACCGTCGGCGTTCCGGCTGGTCGATGTGTGACTCGATTCCTGGACTTTCCAGTCCTTTTTGACCGACGGCCAGGGAGACTGGGCGAGTGCGCGGAGAGCGCCCGCCGGGTCGGGTGCCGGCGGGGAATCGGTGGTGGCCGAAGACGGGGGAGGCGCGGAAGAATCCCCTACGATCCATTCCCCGTCTCCAACCCTGCGGGCCTCAACGCGGGCGGTGATGTTTTCCCCTCCCTTCCGGGCCCCGACGCGGACAACCCGCGTCACGGCGCCGTCCACCGTCTGCGCGTCCTCCGGTTCGACGGCGAAGGCAATCCCCGTCCGGTTGTTGGTCCACAGTGTGGTTTTTCCCGTCTTCGACGTTTCCAGGGCCACCTCGATCATATGTTCGTCCGTCGCATCCATGAGATCGAGGGGGGATTCTCCCCGGCCGAGGCTCCGGGCCGCCTCCTCCCCGGTGGCTGTTCTCGGAAAGCCTCCCTCGGGGACGAGATGGAGCGACACCGTGGAAGGCAGAAGCATGTAAGCCTCGCCGGTGGCCTGCTGAGCCGTGAGGGACTGGATGGCGCTGCTCAGCCCCCAGGCGGGGTTGTTGAAGAACGAGGCGCTGTTCACCCCCGAGTTGATGGCGTTCAGAAGGGACATCTCCGTCTGGTGCTGCCGCCGGATGGCCACATCCTGCTGGCTGAAGCCCTCCTTCTGGAAGGTCAGAAGGTGGTCCTGGTTCCGGGTGAGTTCCACGGTGCAGGGGGTCACGCAGGCCGGGGTTCCGTCCGCGAAGACCCGGGCGCCCGAGGGGTCCGTCGAAAGGGGGATCTTCTGGGTCGCCACGGCGGCCGCGCAGGAAGCCAGCAAAAGCACCGCAAAAAGCAATGCTGAGATTCTGAATGCCTGAAAAAGGGAATTCACGGGGGTCCTCCTTCGTGTTCGATTCCGGGCCGTCTTCACGGAATGCGGGCGGTACTGCTCCGGTCGGCATGAAAGGCCTTTCACCATTCATCGGCAGGCGGAGGGAGGAACTTGAACTGCCGGGGCGAGGGGATGGCAGGTGCTTGAAAAGTATTGCAATCCATGGAAGGGAATTCTATAATCGGTGCACCGCAATCCCCGGTCAGGAGTTCCATGATGAACATTTCCTTTGATATCAAAGGGCTGGGAAGTCCCATCTTCCATTCCCCCCTCGAGAACATCCGTTTCGTGGAGAACGGCGAGCGGGTGATCTATGACGTGAACTATACCCGGGTCAAGGATTCCATCGCCTCAGGGGATCTCATCACCCTCGAACGGGCCGGTCCCCGGGAACGGATCTTCTTCGCCCCGGAGGAGACCGTGGCGGCCATCGTCACCTGCGGGGGATTGTGCCCGGGCCTGAACAACGTGATCCACTCCCTGGTCATGCAACTGTTCTACCAGTACCGGGTCACCGACATCATCGGCATCCGGTACGGCTACCGGGGGCTCCACGTGGAGGAGCGGCTGAACCCCATCCGCCTGACCCCGCAGTTCGTGGAAAACATCCACAACTTCGGGGGGTCCGTTCTCGGCAGTTCCCGGGGATACTCGGACGCGGCGAAGATCGTCGACGGCCTCGAATACTACGGGATCCGGATCCTTTTTACCATCGGAGGGGACGGAACCGTCCGGGGGGCCCTGAACATCATCGCCGAGATCGAGCGGCGGGGGCTGAACATCGCCGTCATCAACATACCCAAGACCATCGACAACGACATCCCCTTCATCTCGCAATCCTTCGGGTTCGAGACCAGTTTCTCCGAGGCGGTGGAGTCGATCCGCTGCGCCCACATCGAGGCGCGGGGGACGCCGTACGGCATCGGGATCGTCAAGCTCATGGGACGGGAATCGGGGTTCATCGCCTCCCAGGCCTCGCTGGCCCAGAAGGACGTGAACTACGTTCTCGTTCCCGAGATCGATTTCGAACTCGACGGGCCTTCCGGGCTGCTCCATTCCCTGGAGACGCGGTTGAGAAAGAGGGAGCACGCCCTCATCGTCGTGGCGGAAGGGGCGGGCCAGAAATATTTCGCGGACCTGCCCGCGGCCTACGACGCTTCGGGGAACCGGAAGCTCCACGACGTGGGGATGTTTCTGAAAAAGAAGATCGGCGAGTATTTCAATACCATCGGCATGAATGTGAACGTGCGGTACATCGACCCCAGCTACATCATCCGTTCCGTGCCGGCGAATCCCGGGGACGCCGTCTTCTGCGGGTTCCTCGCGGAGAACGCCGTCCACGCCGCCATGGCGGGGAAGACCAGCATGATCATCGGCAAGTGGAACTCCACCTTCGTCCACCTGCCCATGGACATCATCACGCTGGGGAGAAAGAAGATCGATCCGAGGGAAGCCCTCTGGAGGTCGGTGAAGCTCTCAACGGGACAGCCCTTCTGACGGGAGACCGCGCACGCCCGGGCCGGCAACGGCCTTCCCGACGCGGCCCCCGTAGTCCGGCCCTTCAGGGCCGGCGGATACCCCCTGCCGCCGCCGCCCGGATCTTCGGGGCCCGCAAGGTCAATCCCGTTTCCGCGGTTTCACCCCGTACCGGCCCGGTTCGTCGAAAAAGGTGATGTCCGCGTACCCCGCGAAGATTTTCCCGGAATGCCTCATGCCGGCGGGGATGTAATACCGGTCGCCTTTCGTGAAGGTCTTTCTTTCCCCGTCCAGGACCATCTCGATTTTTCCTTCCAGAACGAAGCCGACCTGTGCGGCGTGGGAGTGCTCGGGCAGATCGACGTCCTCTTCGAACGCCATGAAGATGATCTGATGGCGGTCCGCCTGGGACAGGTAGGCCTTGACGCCCTTCAGGGGGATGTCGGCCTCCGGCAGGGCGGTGACCGGTTCGGGGAAGATTTCCTTTTTGTCCTGTTTCATGGTTCCTGTTCTTTGGTTTTTGACGGCGTTTTTTGAAGATCCCGCCGGGCGGGGCGATTCTTGAATGTCCCGCCGAAAGGCGCTTTGGTCCACGGGCTTGTCCGTCCCCTCGACGATTCCCGGGTCCGGGAATTCCCCGCGGGCTCAGAGTCCGCCCAGCGCTTCCCGGATTTCCTCTTTTGCGTGCGCTCCGTCCTCGCGGCGGAGGCCCGCCTCCAGGGCCCGCCGTGCCGCGGGGCCGCCCAGCCTCCCGAGCGCCCAGGCCGCGTGCGCCCTCACAATCTCCTCCGGGTCCTCCATGGCCCGGGCCAGGTGCGGCACCGTCTCCGGGTCGCCGCTGTTGCCGAGGGCCACCGCCGCGTTCCGCTGGAAGTACTTTCGCTCCCGCATGTACGTGTAAAGAAGGGGAGCGACGGCGCGGGTCTCGAACTCCCGGTCCATCTTCAGGAGTCCCTCCAGGCTGAAACATGCCGCCGTCTCTTCCAGGAAGGTGTTTTCCGGCAGTTCCGCCCTCATCTTGGCCCGGTTGAGCGGGCACACCTCCTGGCAGACGTCGCAGCCGTGAATCCAGCTTCCCATCTTCGGGCGCAGCCCCCGGTCGATGTACGGCGAAGTATGCCGCAATCCCTGTGCGTTTGCAACATGGCTGAACGTGAGACACCGGCGGGGAGTCATCCGGGAATCCCCGCCGATCGCCCCGGACGGGCAGGCCTCGATGCACAGCCGGCAGTCCGGCGGGCAGTGGGTTCCGTCCGCCGGCGCATCGTATTCCAGCTCGGCATCCACGATGAAGGTGTGGAGGATGACGAAGGTCCCGATGCCGGGCGCGGCGAGAAACGTGTTGCGGCCGATGGTGCCGACTCCGGCGCGGACGGCGGCGAGGCGGTCCGGGACCCCGGAGGAAATGGCGAACCAGCGTCCCACCTGCATTCCCTTCGCCTCCAGGAACCGCCGCATGAGCTGCACCCGGGCGCCCCCGAGGCGCGTCGGCGGTTCGATGTAGGAACGCGACTGGTACAGCCGCCCGATCTTTCCCGTCAGGTTTTCCGGGAAGCGTTCGCGAACGTAGTCGTACACGGCGACGATGATGGACCTGGCTCCCGGCAGCCGGTTCTGCGGCTCGGCCCCGAGCCCCAGGCGCAAAGCCGAATCGACCGCCCAGTCGTAGTCCTCCAGACGCTCCTTCAAGGCCCTGGCGAAGAGCGGAAAGGGTTCCGCCGTCGTGATTCCCACCCGGCTGTAACCGAGATCGAGGGCGTAGTTTCGGATCTCCTTTGTCAGTGACATGACATGCCTCCTGAAACGGGCCGGCGGAACGCGTTTCGCCTGCCGTCCGATGCCGCGGGAAAAGCGTTCATGATGTTTTACGAGTTCGTCAGAAGCTGAAATCTTCCCGAATCGATCAGGCCTTTCACGGATTCCACAAAAACGCCGGGGGCCGCGTAATCGGGATGGTTGCGAAGCAGCACGGCCGCCCGCGCCATCGTGTCCAGTTCCTTGACGAGATCTTCGTCGCGGCCGTCCTGCCGGGATCGGACGGCATGGGTGGCAAAAAGCAGGTTCTTCGGGTCGATGTGCCTTTTCCTTACGTGAATCGCCGCCAGCGTTCCGCAGCGGCAGGGGTTTCCGGGGTCGACGAGGCCGCATTTCCCGGCGAGAAACCCGGTGAGCCGTTTTCTCCCCCGGGACAGACGCTGCCGGTAGGCGGCCGGCGTAAGCCCCAGGATTTCGGCGCCCTCGGCGCTTCCGACCCCGAAAATCTCTCCCAGGATGTAGGCCAGCCGGATCTCCCGTTTCAGGCACAGGAGCAGATAATGAACGCACGCGCGTTTCGTTTCTTCCACGACGAGATGCTGCTCGGCCTCGATGAAGTCGCTTCCCCCTTCTTCCCGGCTTCCCTCCTCGATCATCCGGTTGCACTTGTCGAAGGTCAGCCGCCAGCTCTCGGCCCTGCCCTTGCGCGTCGTCAGAAGGTGGTTGGCGGCGATGCGGTGGACCCAGGTCTCGAAACGGCTTTTCCCCTTGAACGTGCCGAGATGGGTGATGACCTTCATCAGGATTTCCTGGGTGGCGTCTTCCGCGTCGGCGGGGATGAAAAGCATCCGGATCGCGAGGCCGTAGATCCTGTCCTGGATCCTGCGGACGATCTCCTCGAGGACGCGCCGGTCGCCCGCTTTCGCTTTTTCGACCAGGTCCTCGATCCTTGTTTTCTCTTTATCCTGTATTTTCGACATCGGTTCCCCCTTTTGCCCGTTAGACCATTCCCCGGACCGGCCTGTGACAGAAAATCGAAGGGATGTCCGCTTTGGAAGTTTTTTCAACGGCGCGCCCGTCCCCCTGACGCGGCCGACCGGCCGATTATATGTCCCGTCCCCGTGAAAATAAAGAGGAAATCGGGAAAGGCGCGATTCCGGGGCTTTGAATGGAAGCGGTTCTTTATTTCAGTAAGAAAACAGGAAGAAGAAGTGGCTCGCCTGGCGATCTCGCGAAGCGGTCCCGGACGCCCATCCACTGGATTTCCTTCGCTGCTTTGGTGTCGCAGGCTCCTTCAAGACATTCACGTTAAAAAAAAAGCATAGAATCCGGACAAAGATGCTGATAAATGTCCCCGCAGGTTCCTTTTCACAGGTGCCGTTTTTTTTGCTTCAACAGGCCCGGACCTGATGAACGGCGCCCTTGAAAACCGTTTTGGACGGATGTGAGTTTATCTTCAGTTAAAAAACATATTTGATCAGGGAGGCGCACATCATGAATGAGATGACTCTTTCACCCTTCACCGGACGTTCATTCAAGGCCGTTTTGCTGATCATTCTTGCCTTGCTGCTCGTTCACACCGGCATGGCCGTGAGGGCTTTCGCCGAGGAGGCGGCCGGCGTGGAAATCAACACGGACGGCATCCTCGTCACGGCCGCGACTTCCGGGGTGACCTACATGATGCTCCGGGTCGCCGATCCCGGGGGGGACGTGATCAGCGAGCAGAGCACCGGCGGGGACCCGATCCGGTGGTCGCCGCCCGAAGGGGCCGAGGACGGCCTTTACACCTGGGAGGTCCGTGCCGGCTTCGGCGAACGGAAAACGACGAGGGATCAGGGTCAGGAACCGGAAGAGCGCATCCGCCCGTGGCAGCAGTCGGGCACGGTGTACGTCAGGGGAGGCGCCATCCTCCCCCCGTCGGACAAGGAAACCGGTTTCCTCGGGAATGTCTTTTCCGTGGCCTCGGCGGCCCTGGGAATGTTCATGGATTTTCTGGTGCCGAATGCTTACGCGGACCAGGTTTTTAATGACGACGTGATCGTTCAGTACAGCCTCGGCGTCGGGACCGATGCCGTCAACGGGGAGAACTTCGGCTTCGACACGATCAGACTCAAGGAAAACAACCTCAGGATCCATTTCTCGGATACGAGCAACTCAGGCAGTTTCCCCAGCAATGACTGGCGGATCGTCATCAATGACTCCACCAACGGGGGGGCCAATTACTTTGCCGTGGAAGACTCCACGGCGGGGCGTGTGCCCTTCAAGATCAAGGCCGGGGCCCCGGCCAATTCCCTGTACGTTCAGGATTACGGCCGCATCGGCATGGGGACCGCGACGCCGGCCATGAACCTGCACATCGCGTATGGAAACGCGCCCACGATTCGATTCGACCAAGACGGCACGATGGGATGGACGGCCCAGGCGTGGGATGTCGGCGGCCACGAAAGCTTCTTCTTCGTCCGCGACGTCACGCACTCGGGTAAACTTCCGTTCCGGATTCAGAACGACACGCCGGACGACACCCTCTGCCTGAGAAATGATGACGGCGGAAGAGTGGGAATCGGGACCTCGTCTCCCGAGGCGAAACTGCATGTGGCGGGGAATGCTTTGGTTCTCGGAAATCTCGAAGTGGGAAGCAGCCGGGAGTACAAGGAGGACATTCAGACCCTCCAGACCGGGGAGGCGATGAACGCCCTGAGGGAACTCCGGCCGGTGCGGTTTCGTTACAAGACCGACCCGGGCGAGGAGTCCATCGGGTTCATCTCCGAGGAAGTCCCGGACCTCGTGGCGACGAACAGCCGGAAATCCCTGAACCCCATGGACGTCGTGGCGGTGCTCGCCAAAGTCGCCCAGGAACAGCAGAAGGTGATCGAACAACTTTCAAGCAGGATCGCCGACCTCGAAAAAGAACTCAAGGACGTGTCTCGAGGCCGGTCCCCGGGCGATGCCCTGTGAGGAACGGATCAACGTTGATTTCGGGATCTTTTGAAACCCGGCGGCTCTGATTTGATGTTCTTCCCGATGCCATAACGTGATGGAGAGACAATCATGAGAAGGCCTGTCTTCTGCATGGTGCTTATGTTCTTTCTCGTTGTCGGGCTGTCCCCCGTTCCTCCCGCCTGTGCCGGAGGATTGACGATTCACGACGGCGGCACGTTCACCCTGAACGGCGCCACCATCGATCTGGACTGTCAGGATCTGACCGTGGAAAGCGGCGGAACCTTGATCCTGGACAGCGGCACGATCACGGAGTGCGGGAACCTGATCGTCGAGGACGGCGGTTCCCTGATCCCGGGAATGGGGATCATCAATTATTGCGAGGCGACGCTTCCCCCGACGGCGGTCACCCAGGCGGCCACGGATGTCGGCACCGCGTCCGCCACCCTCAACGGCCTGGTGAACCCGAACGGCGGCGGCACGACCGTCGCCTTCCAGTACGGATTGACGACGGCTTACGGCGCCATGGCATCAGCCGATCAGAGCCCGGTCAACGGCTTCGCCGGCACGGCCGTCAGCGCCGGGATCACGGGCCTGACCTCCGGAACGACCTATCACTTCCGGATCGTGGCCCAGAACACCCTGGGCACCACTTACGGCAGTGACATGACGTTCACCGTCCCGATGTATCTTCCCCCGGCGGCGGCCACCCAGGCGGCCGCGAACGTCGGCACCGCCTCCGCGACCCTCAATGGTCTTGTGAACGCCAACGGCAGCAGCAGCTCCGTCATCTTCCAGTACGGCCCGACCACGGCCTACGGCATCACGGCGACGGCCGATCAGAGCCCGGTCACCGGTTCCGCCGACACGGCGGTGAGCCGGTCCCTCACCGGTTTGACGGAAGGCCTTACCTACCACTATCGTGTCATGGCGGTGAACGCCGGCGGAACCACGTACGGCGGAGACATGACCTTCACGCCGGGAGCGGCGCAGCCGACCGCCGTCACCAACGCGGCAAGCGGGGTCGGCGCCGCGGAGGCCACCCTGAACGGCGTCGTCAACGCCAACGGCGCCGGTACGGCCGTCACGTTCGAATACGGCCTGACCGCCGCTTACGGTGAAACCGCCGTCGCCGTACCCGGGACCGTGACCGGTGTCACCAACACGGCGGTCAGTGCCCTTCTTTCCGGCCTGGCTTCCAACAAGACGTATCATTTTCGCGTCGTCGCCGTGAGCGCGGAAGGCACCGCCCAGGGGGCGGACATGACCTTCACCACCCTGGCGGCCCCCGCCGTCGCGACAGATCCGGTATCGGAACCGGGTTCCTCCGGGGCGACCCTGAACGGCACCGTCAACGCCAACGGCAGCAGCACGACCGTCACTTTCGAGTACGGCACGACGGCCGCCTACGGCACCACCGTGACGGCCGATCAGAGCCCGGTCACCGGTTCCGCCGACACGGCGGTGAGTGTAACCGTCATCGGTCTGAGCGCCGACACGGTCTACCATTACCGGGCCGTGGGCCGAAACGCCGAGGGCACCACCTGCGGCGGGGACCGGACCTTTGTCACGTCCATACCGGCCGCCCCAACCGCAGCCACCCAGGCCGCCACGCTGGTGATCGCCGAGGGGGCCGTGTTGAACGGAACGGTCAATGCCCATAACGCCGCCACCACCGTCACGTTCGAGTACGGACTGGACACCGGTTACGGCCAGACGGCCTCCGCGGATCAGAGCCCCGTTTCCGGAACGACCAACACCGCCGTCAACGCCGCCCTCGGCGAACTCCAGCCCGACACCACGTATCATTTTCGCGTCGCGGCCGTAAACGCAAGCGGCACCGCTTTCGGCGGCGACGCGACTTTTCACACCACGACCTTTCCGCCGGCCGCCGTGACTTCGGCGGCGTCCGGCATCGGGGCGGACAGCGCCACCCTGAACGGTCAGGTGAATCCCCGCGGCTCGGAGACCACGGTCACCTTCGAATACGGAACGGATGCCGCTTACGGGACAACCGTGGGCGCCGATGAAAGCCCTCTGACCACGAACCTCAGCGTCGCCCATGCCGTCACCGCGAATCTTTCCGGACTTGCGAACAACACCACCTACCATTTCAGGGTGGTGGCGGCAAACTCCGGCGGGACCGTCCAGGGCAGCGACAGGACCTTTACCATCGGGACGGTCGGAACGGCGCCGACGGCGACCACCACCGCCGCCACCGGTGTCGCCTCGACCATCGCAATCCTCAGCGGCTCCGTGAACCCCGGAGGCGCGGAAACCGCCGTCACGTTCGAGTACGGGCTGGACACCGGCTACGGGAGCACCGTCACGGCGACTCCGAGTCCCTTTTCAGGTGATACGGAAACGGCCGTCGGCGCCGTCCTCGATGAACTGCTGCCCGACACGACCTATCATTTTCGCGTCGTCGCCGTGAACGGGGGAGGCACCGCCCAGGGTGCGGACATGACCTTCACCACACAGTCTCAGGCCCCCGCCGCCGTCACCGGAGCGGCGTCGTCCGTGGGAGCGACGACGGCCACGCTGAACGGCACGGTCAACGCCAACGGCGGCGGCACGACCGTCACCTTCCAGTACGGCCCGACCACGGCCTACGGCACCATCGTTGTCGCCGATCAAAGCCCGGTCATCGGTTCCACCGACCAGGCGGTGAGCCGGTCCCTCTCCGGTTTGACCAATGGCCTCACCTACCACTATCGTGTCGTGGCGGTGAATGCCGGCGGAACCACGTACGGCGGGGACAGGACCTTCGCGCCGGGAGTGACGCCGCCGACCGCCGTCACCGGAGCGGCGTCGTCCGTGGGAACGACGACGGCCACGCTGAACGGCACGGTCAACGCCAACGGAACCGATGCGACCGTCACCTTTGAATACGGTTTGACCGCCGCATACGGCAAGACGTCCGTCGCCCTGCCCGGGACCGTGACCGGTTCCTCCGGCGCGGCGGTCAGTGCCCTTCTTTCCGAGCTGGCTCCCGACACGACCTATCATTTTCGCGTCTTCGCCGTAAACGCGGGAGGCACCGCCCAGGGTGCGGACATGACCTTCACCACCCTGGCCGCCCCCGCCGTCACCACCCTCGAGGTGTCGGGGGTGAGCACGTCCGGGGCCACCCTGAACGGCACTGTCAATGCCAAAGGCACCAGCACGACCGCCACCTTCCAGTACGGCCTGACCACCGCCTACGGCACCACCGTGACGGCCGATCAAAGCCCGGTGAACGGATCCTCGGACACGGCCGTCAGCAGGGCCGTCACCGGTCTGAGCGCCGACACGGTCTACCATTACCGGGCCGTGGGCCAGAACGCCCAGGGCACCACCTGCGGCGGGGACAGGACCTTTGTCACCACGGTGGGGGCCGCCCCTGTCGTCACCACCAATGCCGCCACATCGGTGTTGTTCGACGGGGCGACGCTGAACGGTACGGTGACGGCCAACAATTCCAGCACCACCGTCACCTTCGAGTACGGCACAACCACCGCCTACGGCACCACGGTAACCGCCGACCAGAGCCCGGTGACCGGGGTCGGCGTCCCGGTCAGCAAAATCATCACCGGTCTGAGCTTCAATACGACCTATCATTACCGGGTCGTGGGAACCAATGCCAACGGCACCAGCGCCGGCGCGGACATGACGTTCCTCACGACACTGAATCCCGCCGTTGCGGTGTATCCTGCAACCAATGTGCTGACTACCAGTGCCACGTTGAATGGAATGGTCAATGCCAACTCACAGGCATTCAACGTCTATTTCGAATACGGCACGGATCTGAGTTACGGCAGCTCGGTATCCGCAACTCCGAATTCAGTCTCCGGGAACAGCGACACGCCGGTCAGTGCGGACGTTACCGGTTTGATCCCGAACACCCTGTACAATTACCGGGTACGGGCATATGCCGGCGCTTCCTATTACAGCGGCAACATGACCTTCACCACCCTGAGCGGCCCGGCGGTCACCACCAACGCCGCTTCGTCGGTAGGCGGCACGACCGCCACCTTCAACGGTACGGTCAATGCGAACCATAACGACACCGGGGTGATCTTCGAGTACGGCGAGACCACCGGTTACGGCAGAACCATCGCGGCGGACCCGGGAACGGTCGGCGGTTCCGTTGACACGGCTGTCAGCGCCACCGGTGCCGACCTGATTCCCAGCACCACCTATCATTACCGGGCCGCGGGGCAAAACGCCGAGGGAACGGTCTACGGCAACGATATGAGCTTTACCACCGCCGACGTCCCCCCCGTGGCCGTCACCGATGCGGCCACGACGGTAACCACGTCGGGGGCGATGTTGAACGGAACGGTGAACGCCGGCAACGACACCGCAACGGTCACCTTCGAATACGGATTGACGGCGTCCTACGGGAGTGCGGTGACAGCCGTTCAGAGCCCGATAACAGGCTTCGTCGGCACGGCTGTCAGTGCCGCCCTGTCCGGTTTGAGCGCCGACACCGTCTACCATTACCGGGTGGCGGCCCGGAACGGTTCGGGAACCGCATATGGCGCGGACATGACCTTTTTCACGGGAATCCTGCCGCCATCGGCGACCACCGGGGAAGCGGCCGATATCGGGTCCGACGGCGCCACGCTCCACGGCACGGTGAATGCCCATAACGGCGGCACCGTTGTGATCTTCGAATACGGCAAGACAACGGGCTACGGCCGGACGGCCACGGCGGGACAAAGCCCCGTCACCGGCGCCGCCGACACGGCGGTCAGCGCCGGCATTGATCTGCTGGATGCGGAGACCCTGTATCATTACCGGGTATGCGCCGAGAACAGTGCGGGAAAAACCTGCGGTGCGGACAGGACCTTCACGACCGGTCCGGCCGGACTTCCCGTTGTCACAACGGCCGATGTGACCGCCGTAACGGCCATGTCGGCGACCGGCGGGGGGAACGTCACCGATACGGGCTACTATCCGATGTCCGCGAGGGGCGTCTGCTGGGGCACCTCCGTCCATCCGACGGTCGCCGATTCCAACACATCGGAAGGCGCGAGAGGCGGCGCATTCACGAGCACCCTCACCGGACTGAGCCCCAATACTTCCTACTACGTCCGGGCCTATGCGACCAATGCGGCGGGAACGGCCTACGGCAGGGATGTCATTTTCTCGACGACGGGCGATGAGGCCATTCCAGCCCTCTCCGAATGGGGCCTGATCGTCTTTGCGCTGCTGATGGCCGGGGCGGGCATCGCGTTCATCAGGAAGAGGAAAGACACGGCTGCATAGGATCCTGTAAGAAAGCCGGAAACCTGAAAAAGCCGGGGCTGCGCCACGCCGCGGCTTTTTTTTCGGGTATGACAAGGCAGGACATCGGATGAGGACCGAGGGCCCGTTTCCCGGTCGCGGATCGCCTTGCCGGTGTTTCTTGCGATGTCGGGAACCCGGTGCGTGCCGGACGTCCCGGCGATGACGGCCCTCGTGTCTCCTCTCCGGCCGGGAAGACCTTTCCTTCGATCCGGTCGATCAACCGGTTTTGCTCCTCCATGCGTCGTTCCTCCCCGTATTTTGAAAAAATGGTTGACAGAAAGGGAAAAGGACGCTAAATATTACACATAGTGTAAATAAATACAGTGTGCAATATTTTGTGCTTCCAGCTTAAAAAGGAAGGTGTCGTGAAGAGAGAGATGAAGAAGAACGATACTCCTTGTGAAAGCAGGATGGAGAGAAAGAAAAAAGATGTCCGTCGGAGAATCATTTCTGCGGCGGTTGATCTGTTTGTACGGAACGGCTACGCAAATACAACCATGGAACAGGTCGCCGAAGCCGCGGACGTGGCCAGGAAGACTCTTTATAACTACTTTCCGGTCAAGGAAGCTATTGTCGACGCTCACGTCAGGGATGTTTCTCTCCGGATAGCCGAAAAGAATCTCGTCATGATTCAAGGCTTGCCCGATACGAGATCCCGTCTGATTTCGGCACTGAATAACGCCTATGCGTGGGTGGAGGCCAACCCGGAGCTGGCGGCCGTGGCAATCGGATACCGGCTGAGGAATTTTTGCAGGGAGCCGGAGGAGCACCCGGAAGAAACGGGCACGCAGCTCATCATGAACGAAATCATCCGGCAGGGACAGGAGGCCGGAGAAATACGATCCGATATACCCATAAAGATGGCTGCGATCCATCTGGATATGTTGCGCGGCTCCGTGTTTTTTGAATGGCTGAAGGACAGGTCTAAATTTGAACTTCGGCGGGAAATCGTGAAAATCGTCGATATGGTTCTATTCGGCATCAGTGCCGGAAAGCATGAGGCCGGCGAGAGAACCGATACAAGCGGGGATTGATGATGACCGGATTGGGCGAGGCGTTGTGTCTTTCGTGGGACAGGGCATATTCCGCGGGACCCGGACAATCGGGGGGGAAGGGTTATAACCTGGCGCGCCTGGTGAAATACGGCTTTCGCGTTCCGCGCGGAGGCGTTCTGACAACGGCTGCATATCGGGACTTCATCAGCGCCAACGGCCTCGAATCTCCAATGGTTGAATGCGCACGAACGATCGATCCGGAAAACATCGAACAAAGTCATTATGCATTGAAACGGCTGCAGGAGAATATCCTGCATGGATCAATGCCCTCCTCGATCGTCGATCGGATATCTGAATTCATCAACCTCCAGGGCATCTGCGAAAAAGCTCTGGCCGTAAGATCGTCCTGTACGACGGAAGATTCCGGGGAGGCGTCGTTTGCCGGCATTCATGAGTCATTTCTGAATGTCATCGGTATGAAGAACGTTCTTCGCGCGATCAAAGCATGCTATGCCTCTTTGTGGGCACCGCGGGCACTGGCGTACAGGAGAAAATTCGGCATACCCGATCTCGAGATGCAATCCGCCGTCGTTCTCATGGAGATGATCGGCGCCGAAGCGGCCGGGGTGGGCTTTACCTGCGATCCCCAGACGGGTCGGGAGGACCGATTCGTGATAAGCGCAAACTTCGGATTGGGGGAGTCGGTTGTGTCGGGATCGGTGGATCCCGACACCTATCATCTCGACATCGATGCCTGCCACGCCGTTCCGCGGCTCGACGGCAAGAAAATCGGGAGAAAGCAGGGGATAGCTGAAGTCGTGCCGGGCGGAGGCACGACATTTCATGCCAATTCCGGCACGGACGATCGCCAGGTGCTGTCCGACCGGGAAATCGAGAGACTGGGTATGCAGATGCTGCGGATTTTCGAATCCCTGGGCGATTGCAGTTTATGCCAGGATGTGGAATGGGCTTTCGACGGACGGGATTTCTTCATCCTCCAATCCCGTCCCGTGACCAGCCTGCCCCGCAACACGTTCAAGGCATTGAAAGACAAGCCGGACATCTGGTCAAACGGCAATTACCGGGATGCGTTGCCGATGGTTCTTTCCCCTTTGCACCGCAGGCTCATGAAAAATATCGTCGACACGATTCTGTTCAGGTCTTTTGCGGATATCGATTATGACATTCCCGAAGGTTTTGCATTCTCGCGCTTTTTCGGGGGCCGCCTCTACTGTAATACATCGGCGCTCCAGTGGGCCTATTATGACGGCATGGGAATGACGCCCGAAAATTTCAAGCCCTTCTGGGGAGGTCACCAGCCTCCGATAGCGATTGAAGAAGTCGACCCCTTTCAAGGGGATGCCGGCTCGGCCAGGCGGGAGAGGGGGTTGAAAAATGAATCTTTGATGCTGAAGGCCGAAGCCGATGCTCCCGCGATATTCGCCCGGATGAAAAGTTCCATCG
This sequence comes from Syntrophaceae bacterium UBA6252, assembly GCA_002441265.1. Taxonomy (GTDB): domain Bacteria; phylum Desulfobacterota; class Syntrophia; order Syntrophales; family UBA6807; genus UBA6807. The sequence goes on along the minus strand of DJVQ01000068.1, from coordinate 46,943 downwards.
AGGCCGTAAGCCTTCGAAAATTCGATCGACTGTCCGACAACGAGTTTATCTCGACTTACGACGAACTTGGTCGATTCGTTAAGGCTTACAGTGAAAAATTCATCTTTATAGGCGGTGCAGGCTCATATCGGACATTGCAGTTGATGCAGATGCTGTATGGATATTTCGGCGAAAGGACATCAAGCGTATTGAATGCCCTGATGGCGGGCGGGGAAGCCGGCGTCACAAGCGCCGATCACGGCTACAGATTGATGGAATTGGCAAGGATCGCGAAAATGGATGCCGACGCCGTGGAATATCTTCGGAAGGAGTCGTTCGATCCCTTCTCCTGGAAGGAAGAACTCCCGAGTCACTCGCCTTTCAAGATCGCTTTTGAAAAGTTTCTTCAGGATTACGGTTCAAGGGCGGTTTATGAGCTGGATATTATCAATGCCCGCTGGAACGAAGACCCTTCTTATCTGATGCACATTGTCGGAAGTTGCATGGATACGGCGGATATTGATTCGTGGAAGGCAAAACAGAGGGCAATGTTTGAAGGAGCCTGGCGCGAGGTGGCTGATAACATACCTTCTGAAAAACTGGAGGCGATCCGCCGGAGCATCAAAGATTCCCGGAACGGTTCGGCCATCAGGGAGATGAATAAATCCGTCCTGGCCCGGGCACTGGAGCCTTACCGCCTTATGGCGTTGGCGCTGGGTCGGCGTTTGCACCGGCGGGGGATCATCAAAGAGGAATCGGATATTTTCTTTTGCAGTTGGTCCGACCTGTTTCTCATCCTGAATGGCGAATGGAACGGCGAGGGTCTGCGGGAATTGGTGGACCTGCGAAAAACAACGCACGAAGAGCGTGAAGCGAGTGCCCCGCCCGATGTAATTCTGGGCGAAACCCCGGTTTATTCCCCGCCGATCATCGAACCATCAGGGAAGTCTCTGGCAGGCGTCGGCGCCGCGGCCGGACGGGCAACCGGAACGGCCAGATTGATTCATCATCCCGCAGAAGGAAGCAGGCTCAATCCCGGGGACGTGCTCGTGGCCCCGTCCACGGACCCGGCATGGACGCCGCTGTTCCTGAAAGCGAGCGCGGTCGTCATGGAAACCGGAGGTTACCTGTCGCACGGATCCATCGTGGCCAGGGAATACGGAGTGCCGGCGGTTGTCAACGTGCCCGGCGCCATGAAAGCGGTCAAGGACGGACGGAAAGTCTGCGTGGACGGGGATTCGGGGAAGGTATTCCTGCTCTGAGTGTTGAATTTTCTTATGCGGCCCTGCTTCGGTATGCTCAATCACTCAAACACGCCTTTCGATAATCTGCAAAACGAAATCGCGAGAGAGAAATTTGCCGCCCTCCGCAGAATTTCGGAGAATCTCTCCAGTTGCCTGAATGAGCTGGAAGCGATGAGCGATGAAATCGACGAGGCCATGCGAAAGAACCTCCCGCGTCAGGAGATCAACAAGATGATTCAGGCTTTCAACAGGAGGCGGGAGGATGCGGAAGAATGGCGGTATTGTTTCATCGTGACTCGGGAAGCCTCCGGCTTCTTTCACGGCGGCCTCAACGCCGGCGTCTATGGGATCCCTCCGCGTAAACCCATGATCGCGGGTTCGTGAGACCGGTTCCCGCCGATAAAAAAAGGGCCGGCGAAATCACCGACCCCTTGCGTTTCATGGTGCCGAAGCCGGGATTTGAACCCGGACAGGCGTACGCCCACTAGACCCTGAACCTAGCGCGTCTACCAATTCCGCCACTTCGGCAGTTCGAAAGACCAGATGAATCTACACTTTCAATCGTTCCATTGTCAAGGAAAAAACCGCTTGAAAAAGCCGCCATAAGTGTTATGGTACAATCACTTTCCGGGGTATGGGAGGCCTGAATCGCCCCCGCTGGAAGACGAAGAGGTGCGGCTTGACATGAGAATCCTGAGCCTGGAATACGTTCCTTCCGATTTCCGGGGCTCCGTGGTGACCATCGGCAACTTCGACGGCATCCATCTCGGCCACCAGGACCTCTTCCGGAAGGTAATCGGCGAGGCCCGGAAGAGACAGACGAAATCGGTGGTCATCACCTTCGATCCCCACCCCCAGAAGGTGCTCCGCCCGGAGAACCGGCCCTTTTTCCTCCTCACGCCCCTGGACGAGAAGGTGCGGCTCATGGAGGACCGGGGCATCGACGGTCTCCTCCTCATCCCCTTCACCATGGAATTCGCCCGCACCCGGGCGGCCGAGTTCGTGGAGCGGGTCCTGTGGGAGAGGCTCCAACTCGGGAAACTCTTCGTGGGATACGATTACGCCTTCGGGAAGAACAAGGAGGGGAACGCCCGGTACCTGAAGGAATGCGGGCGCCAGCTCGGTTTCGAGGTGGAGGAGATCGGCGCCGTGGAAGTCGGCGGGATCATCGTGAGCAGCACGAAGATCCGTTTGTCCATCCTCGACGGGGACGTGAAACTGGCGGCGAAACTGCTCGGCCGGCCCTATAACATCTATGGAAACGTCGTGAAGGGGTATCGCCGGGGAACGGACATCGGGATCCCCACGGCGAACATCCAGTCGGAAAAGGTCATCCCCGCCCCGGGGGTCTACGTCATCCTGGCCCGGGTGGAGGGGAAAGACCACCAGGGGGTCCTCAACATCGGCTACAACCCCACCTTCGGAAACAACGAGCTTTCCATCGAAGTCCATCTCCTCGATTTCAAGGGGGACATCTACGGGAAGACGGTGGAACTTTTCTTCATCGACCGGCTCAGGGACGAGAAGAAGTTCGAATCCCCTGCGAAGCTGAAGGAGCAGATCGGACGGGACATCGAGCGGGCCCGGTCGATCCTCGGCGAAATTCCCGCCTCCCTCTCCCCCCCCGCCCCGCCTCCGCGGGAGCCGTGAAGATTCCCCGGGTTCATTCCTGGGACGTGGATTACCGGGAGGCCGTCCGGATCCAGGAGGCCCTCCGCAGGGATCTCGTCGTCAGGGCGGACCGGTTTCCGGAAAGGATCGGGACCGTCGCCGGCGCGGACGTTTCCTTCCTGGGAAGAAACCCCCTTTTCCACGCAGCCGTGACCGTTCTCGACTTTCCTTCCCTCGATGTGCTGGAGGTGGCCGTCCATTCCGAAACGGTGACCTTCCCCTACATCCCGGGACTTCTCACCTTCAGGGAAGGTCCGCCCCTTCTCGGGGCCTTCGGGAAACTCCGGACCGTTCCCGACGTGGTGATCTTCGACGGCCAGGGGATCGCCCACCCGAGGGGACTCGGGCTGGCGTCCCACATGGGCGTCCTTCTGGGGATCCCCTCCATCGGCTGCGGGAAAACCCGGCTCGTGGGCGAACACGGGGAACCGGGAGAGGAGAAGGGCTCCGCCATTCCTCTTCTGTACGAGGGAAACCCAGTGGGGGCGGTGGTCCGGACCCGGCGGGGCGTGAAACCGGTCTTCGTGTCGCCGGGACACGACATGGGTTTCGAGCGGGCCGTGGAGATCGTCCTGGCCTGTTGCCGTTCCTTCCGGCTTCCCGAACCGGTGAGGCGGGCCCACGATGCCGTCAACCGGGCGAGGAAGGGCCTTCCGGTCACTCCCTGCTGAAATAGGCGTCGGCGAGGAGGCTCTCCGCACCGCTTTTCGTATGGTGGGAGTTGATGAAGAAGCCGACGGCGACGATCTGCCGCGGCGCGCCCCCGTCGATGTCGGGAAAGAGCTTCCTGAAGTCTTCGATGACGTTCCGCTTTTCCCTGTGCCACGCGTCAAGGCCGTCTTCCTTGTTCCGGACGACGATGTAGCGGACCATCATCCCGACGCGTCCGTGGTTCGAAGCGACCGTTTCCCTCGGGGGCTCGCTGTCCCAGATGTACCCGATGATGGGGCTGTTGAGCTTGGCGGGCCAACCCGTGTCCTTGAAGATGATGTACACCTGGATCGCCTGGTCGTTCGTGTCGCCGTTTCGCACGTCCCCGCCCTCGGGAAGTTCCTCAACCTTCCATTTCCAGTTCAGCCAGGGATACTCTTCCGGGTTCACCGTGAAGGATTTGCGGATCCCGAAAAAGGACTCGCTGTCGCTTTTCATGTGGAGGGTGTATCCCGGGTTCCCGGGGACGAGTTGAAGATCGGCCCGGCCCCGGAGCGTATCGAGTTTCCAGCCCTCGGGGGCCCCGTCCTTCAGCTCCGCCGAGGAGAAATCAGTGATGGGGAGGATGCTGTTTCCCGCCGGGAGAAGTCCCGGAAACAGGAAAAGGAAAAAAATCCCCGCCAGAAACGCCGCTTTGAGAAACTTCCCGTTTCTCCAGTCCATTTTCCGGCTCCAATCTTTGAGAACTCGCAAGAAGCGTCTGAACGTCCGTTTCGAACGGCAACGCAGAAGTTCCGGAGGCACGGCTTCCCGATCCCGAAGGCCGGGGCGCGCCGTTGCGTACGCCGCGGCAAAGAGGGATGAAGAGCGACGCTGCGCATGGATTTTCTTACGAAGCCGTCATCCTTTCTTTTCGCGGAGGGCCATGAGTTCCGTTCGCGTGAAAACGGCATCCACCCGGGGGACGAGGGCCTCGATGTTCTTCCTTCCCCCTTCCTCCCGGTCGATGAGCGCGATGACCCGTTCGACCTCCAGACCCGCGGCCCGCGCCCCCTCGATGGCGCTGATGGTGGAGGCGCCGGTGGTGATCACGTCATCGAGCACGGCGACTTTCTCCCCCGCTTTCACGTTGCCCTCGACTTTCCCCCGGGTTCCGTGGTCCTTCGATTCCTTCCGGACGATGAAGGACTTGAGAGGCTTTCCTCTCTGGAACGAGATGACGGAAAGGGCGTTGGCCAGGGGGTCGGCGCCCAGGGTCAGTCCCCCCGCGGCGGTGATGTCCGACTCCCTCAGCATGTCGAAAAGGATGTGACCGATGAGGTTCATCCCCTCGGGATCGAGGGTGGTGGGCTTGCAGTTGAAATAATAAAAGCTCGTTTTCCCCGATGCGAGAACGAAGGGAGGGTCCTCCCGGTATTGAAAACTCCTTTCGAGGATGATATCCCCGAGCCGTTCTTTCCTGTTTTTTCCTTCCGTTTCCATGGGCGACATTCCCCGTTGATTCAGTGTTCGGGCTCCACCGGGCCTTCCGCGGCCCGTTCCTTCGAGCGGAGCCGATTATACAGGTATTGGGGATCAAGGTAAAGGGCTTCCTCGTACTCCGAGACGGCCAGATCCTGCCACCCCTTCTTGTCGTAATACAATCCGAGGGTAAAATGCTTTTCCGGGTCCGTCGGGTCCATCTGGACGGCCTTTTCCATGTGGTCGATGGCGCGTTTCAAGTCCCCCCGGCCGTAACAGGCCTTTCCCAGGTAAAAGCGGGTTTTCGGGTTGTACAGGCTGATGCGGAGGGCCGTCGTGAGGACCTCGTGGGCCTTGTCGTAGGCTCCCGCCTTCGTATAGAGCATGCCCAGGTCGACGAGGACGTTTTCGTCGTAGGGCCGGATCTTTTTCGCCTGAAGGAGGAGGGGGAGGGCTTCCCGTTCGCTTCCCGTCCGGATCAGTTTTTCGGCGAGGGCGACCAGGGTGTCGAAATCGGAGGGGCGGAGGGAGAGGGATTTCCGCCAGCAATCGACGGCCTTGTCCGGGTTCCCCCGGAGGTCGTGGATCTTTCCCCGGATGTACAGGGATTCCGGTTCGTTTTTCGTGACTGCGACAAAGGCCTCGTAACAGGATACGGCCTTTTCCGTGTTCCCCATCGCGACATGGACGTCCCCGAGGCCGCAGATGGCGTTCGTGTTTCCGGAATCGAGCTTCAGAACCCGTTCGAAAGCGGCCACGGCGTCGGGGTAGGCCCCCTTGGCCCGGCAGGCCTCGCCGAGGCTCCAGTGGTACTTCACCGAGTCGGGTTTTTTCCGGATGGCTTTGCGGAAGCAGTCGACGGCCTTTTCGAACTTCTTTTTTTCCACGTACCGCCTGCCGGCGAGATACAGGGACTCCGCGGAGGGCTCGTCGCCGGCCGGGGCCCCGAAAGGGACGGAGAGAAGGAACACGGCCAGAAGAATTGCGAGGGCGATCGTTTTTTTCATCGTTCCTCCGGGGAACCCAGCACGAACCGGATGGGGACCTCGACCCACGAGGGGACGGGGGTTCCGTTTTTCATGGCCGGTTCGAACCGCCATTCCCTGACGGACTGGAGGGCGGCGTCGTCGAGGAGGGGGTGTCCGGAGGATCTTTCGACGCGGATCCTCCCGGTGGCCCCTTCGGCGAGCACTTCCACGGCGAGAAGGACGGTTCCCTCATGGCCGCGGCGTCTCGCCGGCCCCGGGTAGGGCGGCGCCGGGTTGTCCCGGTAGCGCACCGCCTGCCGGGTCAGAGCCATAGTTCCGGCCTCTTCGGTGATTTCAGGGGCCGGCAGGGCCGCAACCGCTTCCGAGGGGATGGATTCCTGCACCGCTCCTTCGACAGCGCTTTCCGGCGGCGCCACGGGCTCTTCCACGACCGCAGCCGCGGCGGGAACCGTCGTCACCCTCCTGCCGACCTTTTCTTTTACAGGGGGAACGGGCTTTCTTTCAACCTTTTTTCTTTCCGCGGGACGTGGGGGCGTTTCACGAACCGCCTGCGGGACGGGAGCGGGGAGGGGAAGCTCCGGTCCCCGGAGGGAGATCTCCAGGGGGCCCGGAAGCCTTCCTTCGAGCCGGGCCGGTGAATGGATTCCGGGGAAGGAAAGAAGGAGAACGCCGTGAAGGGCGGCGGCGACGATCGCCCCGAGGATCAGGTCGCCTCTGCCCCTTATGGTTTCCATTTCGTTTCCAGGGAGATCGCGGTGATCCCGGCCTTCCGGATTTCGTCGATCACGGAAAGGACACGGTCGTAGGACACCTCCTTGTCCCCGGAGAGGAGAATTCTCGGCGGAGGCTCCCTCCGGGCCAGCGGGGAAAGGTGTTCCCGGAGCAGGGACAGGGGGACCGCCTCCCGCTCGAGGTACAGGGTTCCGTCCCGGAGGAGGGACACCGTGACGAGGCTCCGCTTCTCCACTTCCGCCGCGGCGGATGCCGGGAGTTCCACGGGGATCCCGCGGGCGACCGTCATGGACATGGTCATCATGATGAAGGCCACGAGAAGCAGGAAGATCACGTCCATGAGGGGGATCATCTCGATCCGCGCCTTTTTCGGGTAGTCCCTGCTCACCTTCATGGTTTTTCCCCGTTCCGGAGCTTTTCGAAGAGGATCTCCAGGGTGGTTCCGTATTTTTCCATTTCCAGTGCCGCTTTTTCCACCCTGGTGAGAAAGTAGTTGTAGGGCAGGAGGCTCAGGATGGCGATGAGGAGCCCGAAGGCGGTGGTGATGAGGGCCTGGGCGATGCCGGCGGTGATCATCCTGGGCTGCTCGATTCCCACCGATCCCAGGAGATTGAACGAGGAAATGATTCCCGTCACCGTTCCGAGAATGCCCAGAAGGGGGGACAGGGTGATCATCGTGTCCAGGATGGGCAGGTACCGGCGCATCCTGGCGATCTCCTCGTCGGCGCCCATCCGGAGGGCGTCCCGCAATGAGAAGGCCTGGTGGACGATGCCGCAGACCATGACCCGGACGATGAAGTCCTTCGTTCCCCCGGTCAGGCCCCGGGCCTTTTCCAGCTCGTTCCGTTCCACCAGGGTCATGAGTTCGTCGAGGAGCCGCCGGTCCCTCCTTTTTTCCTCACGGATCCAGAAGAGGGCCCTTTCGACGATCAGCGTGAGGGACACGAGGGAGCAAAGGAGGAGGGGGTACATGATCGGCCCGCCCTGCCGGAAATATTCAAGCATTCCGCTTTCCTTTCTTCATGTCTTCCCCCCGGGGGGAATCGGCGCCGCTATTGCCGGTGGATCAGGAGGAACATCTCCTCCAGTCCGTCCACGATCCGGTGGGAAGGCCTCGTGGCGCGGTCGGCGTCGAGAAAATAAATCCGGTTCGACCGGACCGCGGGGATTTCCCGCCATTTCTTCCAGAACCGTTCCGGGAGGGCCTCGCCGTCCATGGCGATGACGAGGATCACCTCCGGTTTCAGGGCCATCACCTTTTCCATGCCGTACCGGGGGTAGCGGACCGCTTCCCCGCCGGCCACGTTGACGCCGCCCGCGAGGCGGATCAGTTCGTCCAGGAAGGTCCCCCTGCCCGCCGTGATCAGGCCTTCCGTTCCCACCTGGAGAAAGACCCGGGGGTGCTCCCCGGCGGCGGACGCGCCGGTCACCCGGCGGACCCGCTCCCGGAGGGACGCCACGAGGTCCCCCGCCCTTCGCTCCGTTCCCGTGACCGCGCCGAGCGCCTCGATCATTCCGAAGACTTCCTCGAGGGTTTTCGGACGGACCACATAAACGGGACAGCCGGTCCGCTCGATCCGGAGCACCGTTTCCTTCCGGTTTCCGTCCGCCGTCGCCAGGACGAGATCCGGCTTCAGGGAGACCAGTTTCTCCAGCGAGAAGTTGATGAATCCGCCGATCTTCTGCTTTTCCTTCGCCTCCTCCGGGAAATCGCAGTACGTGGTCACCCCGACGATCCGGTCCGCCAGTCCCAGTTCGAAGAGGACCTCCGTCAGGTTCGGCGCAAGGGAGACGATCCGCCGCGGCGGTTCCGGAAGGTCCACCTTCCGCCCCAGAGCGTCCGTGAAGACCGTCCCCCCGCACGGGGCGGCGAGGGCGACGAGAAGAAAAAGAACGGTCAGGGCACAGTGTTTTTTCATCGCGGGACACGCCGGGACCCGGCTTTTCCGCCTGGTCCCGGCAACGTTTCAGTGTTGATGAACGCAAAAATGATGAAGTCGTAAAAAGGCCGCTTCAACACTTTTTCGAACGGCAAAGCAAAAGGCTCCATAGGCAAGGCGCCCGAATCGCGAGGACTGAGGCGTACTTAAGGTACGCCGCAGGGACGAGGGACGCACAAGGGCTTTTTACGAAGCCGTCAAAAATGTCTGAAGAAAATCCTTTCACGGCGATAACGAAAGCTCCGGAGGCAGGCCGCCCGAAACGGGACGACGGGTGCATATCCGTCCGTGCGCGCCGGGAGGAAGGATGAAGCGCGGCGCAGCCTCGGGACTGTCACGCCGCCGTCAGAATTCGACCGTCACGCCTCCCTTGATGGTGATCCCCGGGGCGGGGTAGTAGGTGTTCTCCATGCCCCACTGTTCGAGATCGTATCCGTACGTGCTATACATTTCATCGGTCAGGTTTTCAACCCCGAAGAAGGCGGAAAACCGGATCCCCTCCATCTGCGGCCTGTAGAAGAGAAAGAGGTTGCACACCGTGTACCCCTTCAGTTTCTCGGCGTTGTTGTCGAGATCGTCCGCGAGCCACGAGTCTCCGGCGTAGCGGATTTCCGGGCGGAGGACGAAATGGAGGGGCAGGAAGATCTCCAGCGCGCCGTTGGCCATCCATTTCGGGACGAGCGGGATGTCCCGGTCCTCGTAAGGACCTTCCGTGAAGAACGCCTCCTGGCAGGTGGCGTTACCCGTGAATTCGAACCAGCCGGGCAGCTTGTACCGGGTTTTCAGCTCCACGCCCTGGTGCCGCGTCTTGTCGAGGTTCACGTTCTTTCCCGTGGGCCAGGTCCCCTGGTACTTGATCTCGTCCTCCAGGTCGATCCGGTAGAGGGTGAGCCCCACCATGAGGTTTTCCAGGGGGTAAAGACGGGTTCCCACGTCCCAGCTCCTGCCCTTCTCTTTTTCCAGGTCGGTGAGGAACTCGATGGGCGTCCCCGTGTAGGAGGCCTGTTCGTCCAGGAAGGGGTAGCGGTAGACGGTGGCGTACCGGGCGAAGACGCTGGAGCGTTCGCCCAGAAGAAAGGTGAGCCCCAGTTCGTACGCCTCGGCATGGTGGACCTTTTCCTGGTCGCTGAATCCCTCGGCGGGATTCGTGTAGCTCGTGAAGCTGCCCTCGATTTTCGCCCGTTCCGTCCGGCAGGCGGCGCTGAGAATCAGGTTGTCGAGCAGGCTGAATTCGTCCCGGGCGTAAAGCCCCAGGCTCGATCGCGTGAAGTCCGCCTCGTCTGTCTTGTCCGTCCGGTCGATGTTCCCGAACTTTTCCACGTCCATGGTTTCCCGGTAGAGGTCCATCCCGGCGATGAACTTGTTGGAGCGGCCCAGGATGTTTCGCTCCAGGACGTATTTCGGGGTGAATCCGAGGGTGCGGATGTCATAGTCGTTGTAACGGTTCGAGTAATAGGCGGGCATGTCGGCGGAGATGTCCTTGTCTCCGTAGAGAAAATCGAGTGAGATCTCCCCGAAGGCGCCGAGGAAGGATTCGATCCGGAAGGTCCCGTTCCGGTAATCCTCGGTCATTTCGTTGTCCGAGTGGGCGGGGCTCCAGGCGCCGCCGGGCTGGTACTGCCGCCGGTCCTGTTCCATCTGGGATTTCGTCAGGGTGCCCGGGAGGTTGTAATCCGTCCGGTTCGCCGAAAGGGACAGGGAGGCGGCGAGGAACTCGGAGAAGTCATACCCCAGATCCATGCCGGCGCTCCTGGCGGTGAACTTGGACCGCTCCCGATACCCGAAGGTCCTCTGGTTTTCCCCGTTCAGGGCATAGGTGAACTTGCCCTCCGATCCGGAAATTCCCGCCCGCTCGTCGTGGAGGCCGTAGCTTCCGAGGATGACCGATGCCTGTCCCGAGGGTTTCCCCGCCCCTTTCTTCGTGATGATGTGGATCACCCCGCCCACGGCGCTGTCGCCGTACAGGGCGCTCGCCCCCCCTCGGACCACTTCGATCCGTTCGACGTTGGCGATGGGGATCTGGAGCCAGTTGATGGGGGACATGTCGGGGCGGTTCAGCCGCCTGCCGTCGAGGAGGATCAGCGTCTTCCCGTAGGGATTGTCGCCGCCGAAGCCCCTGAGATCCACCACGGCCTGGGAGGGGTTTCCGCTGTAGCTCCGGATGCTGATGCTTTCCAGCTTCTCCAGGGCTTCCACGACGGTGGTGGCCCCCGATTCCTCCAGCTCCTTCGAGGTGATGACGGAGACGTTCGCCGGGACCTTCCGGACTTCGTCGCTCACCCGGGTCGCCGTGACGACCACTTCCTCCATCATGGGGGTCTCCTCCCGGTCCGCCGCCGGGGCGGGCGGGACCGCGAGAAAGACCGATAAAACGAGAAATGCCGGCAGGGCGAATGCGGCTTGCTTCATGACGGGGTTCCCTCCTTGTGCGTTGATCAATTTTGCTTTGGAACGGATGTTTCCATATCGGGCATCACGGTGACCCGGGGTGCCCCCGTGCCGGGGTGCCCGTCGACCGCCGCCCGGACCCGGTACACCTCCCGGATGCTCGTTTCGGTGATCACTTGCTTCGGGGGTCCCAGAGCGTGGATCCTTCCTTCCTTCAGGAGCAGGATCTTTCCGCAGAAAAGCGCCGCCAGGTTGATGTCGTGGGTGACGGCGAGGATGGTGAGCCCCTTTTCCCGGTTCAGGAAACGGAGCAGGCTCATGAAGGCGACCTGGTGCCTCAGGTCGAGGAAGGCCGTCGATTCGTCGAGGAGAAGCAGGGAAGGTTCCTGGGCCAGCGCCCGGGCGATGAGGACCCGCTGTCTTTCCCCGCCGCTCAGTTCGTTGAAATTCCGTTCCGCCAGGGAAGCGGTTTCCGTTTCCTCCATGGCCGTCCGGGCGATCTCCAGGTCCCGGGCCGATTCGAAGGCGAGGTTTCCCAGGTGGGGGGAACGCCCCATGAGAACGATCTCCCGGACGGAAAAGGAGAAGACGAGGGGCTGGTCCTGGGGGACCACCGCCATGACCCGGGCGATGTCCCGCCGCTTCATCCCGGCCACGTCCCGCCCGTGAAGAAGGACGCGGCCCTCGCCGGGGGACAGGACGCCGTCGACGAGCCGGAGAAGGGTCGTCTTCCCCGAACCGTTGGGGCCGAGGATGCCGATAAAATCGCCCCGTTCGATGGAAAACCCGATCTCCCGGAGGACCCAGTCCTCCCGGTACCGGAAGCCGACCCGATCGAGCTCGAGCATTTTTTCAGAACCCTCCCTTCCGCCGGAGCAGGTAAATGAAATACGGGGCGCCGCACAGGGCCGTGACGACGCCCACGGGCAATTCGGTGGACGAGAGGAGGATCCGGGCGACCGTGTCCGCCGCCATGAGATAGGCCCCCCCGAAGAGGGCCGACGCGGGAAAGAGGAGCCGGTGGTCCGCCCCGAAGAGCATGCGTATCATGTGGGGGATGATGAGCCCGACGAACCCGATGATCCCGCTGAAGGCGACGGCGACGGCGGTGACCAGGGAACCGGCGAGGAAGACGATGCCCTTCGTCCGCTCCACGGCGATCCCGAGATGGAGGGCCGTCGGCTCCCCCGTGGCCAGGAGATTGAGGGCCCTCGCGTGAAAATAGAGGATGACGAAACCCGCGGCGAGGGTGCCGGAGACGAGGAGGATTTCCCGGGGGGATGCCAGCCCGAGGTCCCCCATGAGCCAGAAGGTCATGCTGTGGAGATCGGCGCTCCGGCTCATGGCGAGAAAGAACAGGATCACGGCGGAAAAGAAGGCGTTCACGATGACCCCGGCGAGGAGGAGGACATTCGAATCGGTTTTTCCGATGGAGAAGACGAGGGTGACGGTGAGGACGGCCCCCAGGAAGGCGAAGAGTGGGACTCCGAAGGGAAGGGCCGCCAGTCCCAGGGAGATGGCGATGATGGCGCCCGCGGCGGATCCCCCGGATACCCCCAGGATGTAGGGGTCCGCCAGCGGGTTCCTGAGAAGGGTCTGGAAGGCGGCCCCGGCGAGGGAGAGAGAGGCCCCGACGAGGCCCGCGAACAGGACCCTGGGAAAACGGATGGAAAAAAGGATGGCCGTCTCCGGGCTTCCCGAGGGGTGAAGGCCCGGTTCCCCGGAGAAAAGAAGGTCCCGGACGCCCCTGAGAACGGAAATCCTCGCCGGGCCCAGGCAAAGAGACACCACGAACACGGCGCCGCAGATCGCGGCGAGAAGAAGGGTGATCCTGAGGATCCTCGCTCCGGTGACGGGGGGCCTTTCTCTCATGGCGGCACGGATCGGCCGCGGGGCGGGGGCCCCGGGCCGCGTCTTTCAGCCTCTCAAACCGATGGAGAAAGGGACGGGTTCCGGAACGGCGAATGGATGTGGATGAATGTCATGGCTTCCCTCCCACGGGGTTTTTCGGTGGAAGGGTGTTCCGGCTTCGGGCCACCTACTTGCCCGCCTTCCCATCCCGGCAGGGCCGGGACAGTGGCATGATCGGGCTTTCGTTCCCTTCACGGCTGCGGGGCAGCGGGGGATTTTCACCCCTCTTCCGCTCGTCCACCGAATAAATGATCTGTTACTATCGAGAAATTCTAGGAAAAGAAAAAACTCCTGTCAATGAAAAATTCAGTTCCATTCCCTCCGGTCCAGGATCGGCTTTTCACGGTCCGACAGGGACCCCGGGGGAACGATCCGGATCTCGTCTGCCCGGACCGTGCAGATCGCGGCGAAGACCGGCTGGAAGCGCTCCGCGAGATCCGGCGACGGGGCTTCCGCCTCCAGGACGACCAGGAGATGGTCCCGGTCTCCCCTCCGGGTGACCTCCAACTGCACGAAGACCCCCGGAAAGCGCTCCCGGAGCGCATGGACCTGGCTCGGGGCGATGAAGAGCCCCCGGACCTTGACGGCGTCGCCGATCCTCCCGGCGATGCCGGAAAGGCGCGGGGAGGTCCTGCCGCAGGGGCAGGGCCGATCGATGAGGGAGGACAGGTCGCCCGTCCCGAATCGGAACAGGAAGAAAAGGTCGTTCAGCCTCGTCACGACCACCTCTCCGAGTTTCCCCGGCTCGACCGCCTTCCCCGTGGCGGGGTCGACGATCTCCACGATTCCGTCCTCGCACAGGTGCCACCCTTTTTTCTCCGGGCACTCGTAGGCGATGTCCCCCACCTCCGTGGCGCCGTACATCTGGTACGTGTCGATGCCGTATTTCTTTTCCAGCGTCTCCCGCACGGCGGGCCGGAGGGGTTCGGCGACGAAAACGGCCTTCCGGAGACGGAAGTCCCGCCGGAAGTCGTATCCGTTCTCCTCCGCCTTGGCGATGACGGCCATGAGAAAACTCGGCGTCCCCGTGAAGGCGGTGACGCCAAGGTCCCCGATGAGACGGACCTGCTGTTCGGCGCCGGACGTTCCCGAGGGGACCACGGTGGCCCCCGAGGCGCGGAGCCCCTCGTGGAAGGTGAGTCCCGCGGCCACCATGTGGTACGAAAAGGCGTTGAGGACGACGTCGCCTTTCCCGATTCCCGCCGCCCGGTAGCCCGGTCCCCAGAGCGTTCCCTCGTCGAGGTGGGGCTCGTAGACCGGTCCGGGGGAGGTGAAGATCCTCTGGAAGGAACGGTCCTCCCGGGCGAAGCCGCCGAAGGGGGGACGCTCCTTCTCCATGGCCACCACCTGCTCCCTGGAGATGACGGGAAGCTTCGACAGGTCTTCCAGGCTCCGGATGTCCCCGGGTTTCAGGTTCCGTTCCCGGAACATCTCCCGGACCCCGGGGGCGTGCCTGTACCCCAGGCGCACCATCCTCGAGAGCCTTTTTTCCAGATCCTCCCTGCGGTCTTCCCGACTTCGGAACGCGCGGCGGTCCTTTTCGCTCATGCTGTTTTCCTCCCGCTGGTCTTAACCCTTCCGGGGCCCTTTCGTTTCCGCCGGGCGGGTGTCGCGGCCCGGCCGCCCGTTCATGCGGGGGTGAAGATCTGACGAAATCGTAAAAAAGGCCAAATCAACACTTTTTCGAACGGCAAAGGAAAAAGCTCCATAGGCAAGGNNCAACACAGCATATGGGCTTTTTACGGAGCCGTCAAGATCTGGATCTTCACGGAAACGATGTATTTCTTCGCCCCCTCCCGATATTCCTTCATGTGGGGGGCTTCCATGTGGGCCTTCAGCGCCTCGATGCTCTCCCACCTTTCCAGGATCGTCACCCGTTCCTCCCGGACGGGGTCCTGGGCGGAAAACCCGGCGGGGAGATCGACGACGGGAACGTACTCGATGCACCCTTTCTCCTGACGGACCTTCGGGACCACCTTCCTGATTTCCTCGAGGTAGTCGTTCCGTTTTCCCTGAACCACCTCGACCGTGGCAATGACGAATACCATGGGAACCTCCCTGGAATGCTTTTTCCGGATCAATATGACGGACGAGCCGGGCACTGTCAAGAAAGATCCGGCGCGGGGAGGCCGCGGGGGGGACGATCCGGGCCGGATCGCTCATTCCGCAAGCCAGTCCTCGACCTGTTTCACCGTACTGAGGATCGGGCCCCCGCGGGGGTCTTCCTCATGCTTTTCAGCGGAGCGGGGGGCGGACGGATTGCCGGACCGGAGAAGAAAGGGCAGGATCCGGACGTCGCCGGGAAATGCCGCTTCCAGGACCCGTCGGGTCTGCTCCTCCCGCTTCTTCACTTTCTCCGGAACGCCGTACCGGTCACCCTCTCCCTCGTTGCCCCCGAAGTCGTCCACGCACAGCGTCCGCCGGACCGTTTCCAGCCGTTCCTTCCTCTTCAGGATTTCCCAGAAGCGCCGGTCTTCCTTGGGGTGTCCCACATCGGCGGAGTTGGCGACGACGATGCCGGGCGCCGGCCCCTCCCCCGGGGCGTCCGCGGCGGCCCTTGCCGGGAGCCCCAGTCCCTCCAGGTGGCGGAGAATGGCCGCCGTCGCCTCGCCGTAGTGGTCCGTGGCGATGACGACCCGTGTTCCGTCGCGGGAGAGAAGATCCCGGAGAAGAGGCTCCCACCGGCGGTCGGGGGCGGAATGGCGAAGATAGCTCCCGACGAACCGGGCGGCGGCGCGCGCCGTCTCCCCGTCCGTCCGTACCCGGCCGGGGAAAATTTCGCCGAGCCTTTTCTCGATCATCCGGGCGTAACCGGCTTTCGTCGTGCTCCCTTCCTCCCACGTGGGGGCGACGATCTCCCGCCAGAAGAACTCGACGGTTTCCACTCCCAGCGCGGCGAGGCCGCTTTCCTCGAGCTCTTTCATGAGGGTTCCGGGAGCGGCGAAACGGACGGACCCGAGGCTCAGGGTTCCCGAGTAGTCGAAGACGACGAGCCGTTCGGTTTTCATCGGAGGGGACTCCCGCTCACGGCCGGCGTTCCTTTCCGGCCGCCTCGATGATCCGGGAGAGGTCCCGGGAGACCCGCATGGGGTCCGGCGCGGCGCAGACGGCGGAAACCACGGCGACGGCGTCCGCCCCCGCCCGGACGGCCGCCCCGGCGTTTGACGGGTTCATGCCGCCGATGGCGACGAGGGGGTGGCGGGAAAAGGCCCGGATTCTTTCGATCCCCTCGATGCCCCAGCTTCCTTTCGTGTCGGTCTTGGTGGGCGTCTCGAATACGGGGCTCACGCCGAGGTAGTCCACGTCCAGCCCTTCCGACCGCTCCACGTCCTCCCAGGTTTCCACGGAAAGGCCGATGAGGGCCCCGGGACCCATGAGGCGGCGGGCCGTTTCGTAAGGCATGTCGTCCTGTCCCACGTGGACACCGTCCGCCCGGACGGCCAGGGCCACGTCCACGCGGTCGTTGATGATGAGGGGCACCCCGAAGGGGGCGAGAATCTCCTTGATTCGAAGGGCCTCCTCGATGAACGCCCTGGTGGAAAGGTTCTTTTCCCGGATCTGGACGCATGCGGCGCCCCCCCGGACGGACAGGAGGACCACCTCTTCCAGGGGCCTCGTCCCGCAGAGGTCGCGGTCCGTGACGAGATAGAGTCCCTTCATTTTCACTCCTCCACTTTCAGAAGTTCGCGGATGTCCGTTTCGCCGATTCCGTAGAGGGCGTCGATGATCCGATACTGGAGCGTCCCAGGGCCCGGGGCTTCCCTGGCGGCCGTCTCCCCGGCCATGCCCAGGACGGCCATGGCCGCCGCGGTCGCCCCCGCTGCGTCGGGCTCCACGGCGGCGAAGGCCCCGCAGAGGGCCGAGGCGGTGCAGCCGAGTCCGGTCACCCGCGGCATCATGGGGTGGCCGTTGCGGACCCGGATCAGCCGGGGGCCCTGGATCACGTAGTCCGTTTCCCCGCTCACGCAGACCGCGGCGCCGGTCTCCCCGTTGAGGAGGCGCGCCGCGTCGAGGGCCCGGTCAGACGATTCGGTGCTGTCCACCCCCTTCGTCCGGGAGGCCGCCGTCGCCAGGGCAAGGATCTCCGATGCGTTTCCCCGGATGATCGCGGGGGGGAATTCCCGGATCAGGTCCCGGAAGGTGTTCGTCCGGTACGCCGTGGCCCCGGCGCCGACGGGATCGAAAACGACGGGGATCCCCTTCTCCCGGGCCGCTCCGGCGGCGAGGAATGCCGACCGGACCCAGGGCCCGCTGATCGTGCCCAGGTTGATGACCAGCGCCCCGGCCAGGGCGGCCATGTCCCGGACCTCCTCCTCGGCATGGGCCATGACGGGGGAGGCCCCCAGGGCGAGGAGGGCGTTGGCCGTCGTGTTCATGACCACGTAGTTCGTGATGTTGTGGACGAGAGGCGCCGCCGCCCGGATCCTTACGACGCATGCCCACACGCTTTCCGCGGTGACGATCATGGCCGGTGATCCTTTCTTTCCTTTTTCCCGAGCTTGATGGCGCAGAATTCGCCGCACATGGTGCACCCCTCCTCCTGCGCGCTCTCGCTTTTTTCCAGGAGTCTCGCCGTCTTTTCCGGATCCAGGGATTCGGTTACCTGCCCGTCCCAGTCGAAGGACTTCCGGGCTTTGGCCATTCGGAGGTCCCGTTCCAGCGCGCCGGGGAAGCCTTTGGCGATGTCGGCGATGTGGGCTGCGATCTTCGAGGCGATGACCCCGTCCCGGACGTCTTCCAGGCCCGGGAGCCGGAGGTGCTCCGACGGGGTGACGTAGCACAGGAAATCGGCCCCCGCGGAACCGGCGATGGCGCCGCCGATGGCCGAGGTGATGTGGTCGTAGCCCGGGGCGATGTCCGTGGGCAGCGGGCCGAGGACATAAAAGGGCGCCCCGTTGCACAGGTTCTTCTCCAGGAGGATGTTCGACGTGATGTCCCCGATGGGCACGTGCCCCGGACCTTCGATCATGACCTGGACGCCGGCGTCCCTGGCCCTGCGGGTCAGTTCGCCGAGGATGATGAGTTCCTCCACCTGTCCCCGATCCGTGGCGTCGGAGAGGCATCCCGGCCGCAGTC
This sequence comes from Syntrophaceae bacterium UBA6252, assembly GCA_002441265.1. Classification (GTDB taxonomy): domain Bacteria; phylum Desulfobacterota; class Syntrophia; order Syntrophales; family UBA6807; genus UBA6807. The sequence continues at coordinate 28,901 of DJVQ01000068.1, read as the reverse complement.
CGTCGCCGAGGCTGAGGACCATGTCGTATTCCCGGGCGATTTCGAGCAGCTTGTCGAAGTGCTCGTAGAGGGGGTTTTCCATCTCGTTGTAATCCATCCACCGGGCCAGGATGGACCCGCCGCGGCTCACGATTCCGAGAACCCTTCCCTGCGCTTCGATCCTCCCGACGCTTCCCCGGGTGACGCCGCAGTGGACGGTGATGAAATCCACCCCGTCCCTCCCGTTTTCCTCGATGACGTCGAACAGATCCGACGGCGCCATTTCCACGATGGCCTTCTTCTTCTCGAGCATGCGGGTCGCCGCCTGATAGATGGGCACCGTGCCCACCGGAACGGAGGACGCCCTGAGAACGGCCTTGCGGATGGCCGCGACGTCGCCCCCCGTGGAAAGGTCCATGACCGTGTCCGCCCCCGCCGCTTCGGCGATCCGGATCTTTTCAAGCTCCAGGGCGACATCCACCCTGTCTTTCGAGGTGCCGATGTTGGCGTTGATCTTGGTCCGGAGGCCCTTTCCGACGGCCAGGGGCGTGATGCTTTTGTGAACGGCGTTCCGGAGGACCACGATGGTCCCCTCCTCCACGCCCTTCCGGATGAACGCGGGGTCCCTTCCTTCCCGGGCCGCGCAAAGCTCCATTTCTTCCGATATCTTACCCGAACGGGCCGTTTCCAGTTGCGTCATGGCGAACCTCTCTCATGGCTTTCCTGTTTTTTTATCGTTCCCGTTCCCCGAGGATCATCTCCGCCGCTTTTTTGCCGGAGAGAAGCATCCCGCCGAAGATCGGCCCCATCCGCGGGCCGCCGTAGGCGGCGTTGGCCGACATGCCGGCCACGTAAACGCCGGGGCAGATTTCGCGGGTGTTTTCCAGGGTCTGTTTCTCCGCGATTTCCGCGCACATGGACCGTTCCCCCATGACCTTGCCCGTGGGCGTTTCGAGGCGGACGTCCGCTTTTCTTTCGATCACCCGGAGGACCTCCGTGTCATGCCCCGTGGAGTCGATGACCGTCCCGGCCATGATCGTCAGGGGGTCCACGTGAAGCCCCGTCATTTCCACGGGCGTCCAGGCGATGACGAGACCGGCCACACGGCCCTCCCGGACGACCACGTCCTCCACGGTCATGCAGTTGAAGATTTTCACGCCCGCCTTCATGGCCCGGGCGCAGATCGACACCACCGATTCGACGGCGTCGGCCGTGTAGTACCCTTTTTCGTATTCCACCGTCCGGACGCCGAAACGGTCGAGAAGGCCTTTCGCCTCCTCCTGGACGACGATCTCGTTGAACATCATCCCCCCGCCCCACATCCCACCGCCGATGCTCAGCTTCCGCTCGAAGACGGCCACCTTCCGGCCCGCCTCGGCGAGATAACAGGAGGCCACGAGCCCCGAGGGGCCGCCGCCGACGACGGCGACGTCCACTTCCGTGTAATCGAGGAATTTGTGAAAGAAACGGTCGATGATGGCTTTCGTGATGATCCGTTCGCTCAGCGCCATGGGTTCCTCCATGAAAAAGGGTTTATTACATTCCCTCGCTCTTCCGGAGCTTCCGGGAAATCTGGACGGCCTTGGCGGCCACTTCTTCGGGGAAGGTCCCCAGGATCCGGACCATGGGCTCCTTTCCCATCTCCCCCCGGTCGTAAATCAGATCGGGGATGCCGCGGCCCCGGGACAGAACGGTCCCGGTGCCCCATTCGAGGGTCGAGCCCTCCTTGCGCTTCACCTCCTCCGGCTCCCCGGCCCGGTCGAAGGAATCGATGCCGTACCCCAGCTCCCGGGCGGCTTCGATCACTTCCTCGGAAAACCGGATGTTCATGGCCGACCGGAGGTTTTCGTCGAATCTCATGGCCGTGAGAATGATCCGCGCCACGTGGCGGGAAGCGCCGAATTCGGGGTCGATGAACGACCGCGCCTCTTCGCCGACCTTGAGAATCCTGCCGGGGAAGGCCGCCACGTCCTCTACGCCCCTTGCCCCGGGAAGGGCGAATCCCAGGTTGGACTGGACCTCCGGGATGATGTTGCCGCAACGGTTTTCGGCCAGCATCCGGTGGGCCTTCTTCAGGGCCTGGAGGACGGGGTACCGTTCCGTCTCTCTCCGGAGGAAGGCGAACGGGTCCGCCGGACCGTGGCCCTGGCCGATCCGCAGGCCGTGGCGTATGGCGCCGGTGATGAACTCCTTCGCCCCTGCGACGGCCTCGTGGACGGTCCTTCCCAGGGCGAGTTCCGTGGCCACGGCCGCCGAAAAGGTGCATCCCGTGCCGTGGGTGTCCTTCGTGTCAATCCGGGGGGATGTGAAAAAGAAACTCTCCTTTCCGTCGAAGAGCAGATCGACGGCCTCCCCGGGAAGGTGCCCCCCCTTGATGACCACGTGTTTCGCCCCCATGCCGTGAAGGACGCGCGCCGCTTCCTTCATGTCCTCCCGGGAAGCCACGGCCCTCCCCGTGAGGGCTTCCGCCTCGGGGATGTTCGGCGTGAGGACGAAAGCGAGGGGAAGAAGCTCCGTAACGAGGGTGGCCTTCGCCTCTTCCCGGAGGAGGGAGGCCCCGCCCTTGGCCACCATGACGGGATCGACGACGAGTGTTTCGATGCCGTACCGCCGGACCCTGCCGGCCACCGCACGGATGATCTCCGGGCTGGAAAGCATTCCCGTCTTGGCGGCGTCCACTCCGATGTCGGGGACCACGGCGTCGAACTGGGCCTCGATGAAGGGGACGGGGACCTCGTGGATTCCCGAGACGCCCAGCGTGTTCTGCGCCGTGAGGGCGGTCACCACCGTCATGCCGAAGCCCCCCAGGACGGTGATGGTCTTCAGGTCCGCCTGGATTCCGGCGCCGCCGCCCGAATCGGACCCCGCGATGGTGAGCACTCTTGCCGGTTTCATGCTTCGCCGCCTTTCCGCTACGTTGCCTCGACGAAATAACGGACCACCAGCACCGTCCCCTCCCGGACGGTGACCGTTCCCCGGGCTTCCGCCAGGCGATTGCTGATCGTGAAGGGATTTCCCATTTCCAGGGTCCCGTCGGACAAGGGGTACTGGAATCCCGTCAGGGTGATTCCCCGGGCCGCCTCCGCGATGGGGAGAAGCGACACCGTCTGCCCCGGTTCCCCCTCCAGGACCTCGCTGCCGGACAGGAGATAGAGCTCGCAGGATGGCTCGACGATCCGGATCCGGGCGTCCCGCTTCTTCCCGAGAAAAAGAAGGGAGATGTTGGCCAGGGCGTGGTCGATCCTTCCCCCCAGGGCGCCGAGAAGGGACACCGTCCGGTATCCCCGGTCGATGGCCAGTTCGACGGCAAGCTGGGTGTCCGTCTTGTCCTTGTCCTTCGGGTAGACGAGGATCTCGCTGCCCCGGGCCCGGAATCGGGCGATCTCCTCCGGGTCGGCCGAATCCATGTCGCCGACGATCGCGGCGGGGACGCGCCCCGTCGAGGCGAGATGGCGGACGGCCCCGTCGGCGCAGACGAGGAAGGCGCCCTCCCTGCCGTCCAGGAAGTTTCCGAGGAATGCGTTGTTTTCGATGACACCGTCTGAAAGGACGATGGCCTCCTTCATGGGGACCGTCTTTCTATCGGCGTCAGGGGAACCGAAAAAGGGGGAATAAAAAACGCCATGCCTGGGATTCAGGGCACGGCGGGAAGAAAAAACCGATTCTTGGAAAAGATGTCGGAAGTCTCTCCCTTCGCTGGCATTACCCAGATCAGGTTCAAAGGGTATCTCTCAGCTTGTCAGCACCCCTGGAGACCGATTCAAATTTTCAAGGCAGAAATATACCCCAAAGAAAACGTTCTTTCAAGGAAAAACCTCGAAACCGAAGAGTTCCGAAGCGTTCCGGCTTGTGATCTCCCCCGCCTGCTCCGGTTCCATGCCCCGGATCTCGGCGACCTTCCGCGCCGTGTAGAGGACGTGGGCGGGCTCGTTGCGCTCCCTCCGGAGGGGTTCGGGGGACAGAAAGGGGGCGTCCGTTTCGATGAGGAGGCGTTCCATGGGCACCGCGCGGACCACGTCCCTGGTCCGGCTCGCGTTCCTGTAAGTGACGGTGGCGGGGATGGAGATATAGAAGCCGAGGTCGATGCAGGCCTGGGCCATGGCGGTGTCTCCGGAAAAGCAGTGGACGACGCCGCGTTTTCCCCCGGTTCTCCCGCCCTTCCACTGTTTCAGGATTCCCAGGGTCTCCCCGTGGGCGTCCCGGTCATGGATGATCACGGGCAGGTTCAGGTCGTCCGCCAGATCCAGCTGTTCCCGGAAGCGGCGGTTCTGCTCGGCCCGGGGCGACAGGTTCCGAAAGAAATCGAGGCCGATTTCCCCCCAGGCGACCACCCGGTCGTTGTCGGCGAGTTGCTTCAGAATGTCGTAGGTTTTCCCGTCGATTTTCTTCGCGTCGTGGGGGTGGATGCCGACTGCGGCGAAGACGCCGTCGAATGTTCCGGCCACGGTCACGGCCCTCCGGCTGTCCTCGAGATCCACGCCGACGGCGATCATGTTCCGGACGCCGAGGCTTCGAGCCCTTTCGATGACTGCCTTCCGGTCCCTGTCGAAGGACCGCATCTCAATGTGGCAGTGGGTGTCTACCAGGACCACCGCGTTCGCTCACTCCTCCCTGCCGATCACGATTTCTTCCGCGTTTTCGAAGAGATCGGGAAGGCTCCTCCTGTAATCATCGAGCACTTCCCCTTGTATCGATCCTTCCCGGATCTTCTTTTCCACAATCCGTCTGTCCATCAGTTCGTCCGTTGCCACCTTCGATTCGATCACCGGCGATCCTCCTTCGTACTGACCGGGAAGTCATGAAAATCCCCATGGGACCAAACTTGACGGCTTTGTAAAAAGTTCCTATGCGGCGTTGCCCTTCATCCCTCGTCCCTGCGGCGTACCGGAAGTACGCCTCAGTCCTCGGGATTCGGGCGCCTTGCCTCTGGAGCTTTTTACTTTGCCGTTCGAAAAAGTGTTGATTTGACATTTACGAGTTCATCAAACTTCGATGTGTCTATCATCTTTTTCGAAAAAGTCAATCCGGGCGGCAACCGCCGACGGGCGCCCTCCAACGGTTTAAGGACCGTGTTCAGTCCCTTCCCCTCAGCCTGGGATCGAGGGAGTCCCGGATTCCCTCCCCCAGGAGGTTGAACCCGAGGACGGTGACGAGGATGGCGAGACCGGGGAAGACCGAGAGCCACCAGGCGATGTCGATGTTGTCCTTTCCGGCGGTGAGCATGTTCCCCCAACTGGGCGTGGGGGGCTGAACGCCGATCCCCAGGAAGCTCAGAGCCGATTCGGTGAGGATCGCCCCGGCGATTCCCAGGGTCGCCGCCACGAGGACCGAGGCCATGGCGTTGGGAAGCATGTGGACGAGGATGATCCGGAGGTCGCCTGCGCCGATGACCCGGGCGGCCTGAACGAATTCCCGCTCCCGGAGGGTGATGAAGTCGGCCCGGACGAGGCGGGTGATCCCCATCCATCCCGTAAGGCCGATGATCGCCATGATGTTCCAGATGGAAGGCTCGAGGAAGGCGATGACGGCGAGGATCAGGAAGAAGGTCGGGAAGCACAGCATGACGTCCACGAGGCGCATGATGAGCCCGTCGACGAATCCCCCGTAGTAGCCGGAAAGAGCGCCGAGCAGGGTTCCGATCACGATGGCGATGCCCGTGGCGACGAAACCCACCTTCAGGGAAATCCGGGAGCCCCAGATCATCCGGCTCAGGACGTCCCGTCCGAGCTGGTCCGTGCCGAGGAGATGGTCTCCGGAGGGCGGGGAAAGCACCTTCCCGAGATCGATGGCGCCGGGATCGTGCGGGGCGATCACGGGGGCGAGGAAGGAAACGAGAAAAAGGAGCAGGACCACCACGCTTCCCGCCAGTGCGAGCCGGTTTCTGGAAAAACGGCGCCGGAAATCGGTCCAGAGGCCTTGTCCCGTTCCTTTTCCCATGGGCCCTCCCCCCCCTTCAGCGGGACACCCGGATCCGGGGATCCGCCAGGGCGTACGAGATGTCCGCCAGAAGGTTGCCGAGGAGGGTCAGGACGGCGCCGATGAGAAGAATCCCCATGATGACGGGGTAGTCCCTGGCCATGGCGGACATGTAGAAGAGCTGACCCATTCCGGGAATGGCGAAGATCGTTTCGAAGATGACGCTTCCCCCGATGAGCCCGGGAACGGAGAGGCCGAGGATGGTGATCACCGGGAGAAGGGCGTTCCGGAGGGCGTGCCTGCAGATCACCGTTGTTTCGCTCAGGCCCTTGGCGCGGGCCGTGGTGATGTAATCCTGACGGATCACCTCGAGCATGTTGGACCGCATGTACCGGGAAAGGCCGGCGAGACCCCCGAAAGCGGAAAGGAGGACGGGCAGGATGAGGTGTTTCGCAAGGTCGATCCAGCTGTCCACGAGGGGGAGGTATTCGTGATTGATGGAGCGGATCCCCGAGATGGGAAGCCATCCCAGGTGGATTCCGAAAAGGATCATGAGGAGAAGGGCGAGCCAGAAGGTCGGCATGGCGAACCCGATGAAAACGAAGACGCCGGTGATTTTATCGAACAGGGAATTCTGGCGCACCGCCGAGAGGACCCCGATGGGGATGGCGGCGGCGAAGATGAGTACCATGGAAAGGAGATTGATCGATATGGTCACGGGCAGGCGCTCGAGGATCTTGCCGGAAACGGGCCTCCGGTCCGGGGAGAAGGAGGTGCCCAGATCGAGAACCAGGATCTTTTTCAGCCACAGAAAATACTGGACGTGGAAGGGCTTGTCGAGGTCGTACAGCGCCCGGAGCCGTTCCTTCGCTTCGATGGAAGCCTTCGGGTTCAGGTCGGTCTGGAGATCCGTCGGGGATCCCGGGGCGAGATGGATGACGGCGAAGGAAAGGAGGGTGATTCCGAAGAGAAGGGGAATCATGATCAGCAGGCGCCTGGCGATGTACCGGCTCAAGGAACGGCTCCTTCTCCCGGCGGAAGCCCGATGGCGGGAAGGTTTTCCAGGGTCCGCCGGAGGTATGGCTCCGTATGGGGTTCGAGGGTGAAGACGGGCCTAAGGCCGTTCTCGCTCAGGTAGGAACGGAGCACGTGGAAGGGGAAGGTGCCTTCCCCCACGGGGAGATGCTCGTCCGTTTCCCCCCTGTTGTCGTGGAGGTGGACCTCCGCGAGGTAGGGTCCGAGGGCCGCGAGCCACAGCGAGGGATCGGTCCGGGCGAAGGCGTTGCAGTGCCCCGTGTCGAAGCAGAAGCGGAAATGGGGCGTCTCGGGGATCTCCTGGAAAAGCCGCTGCAGGATGTCGGGCTTCGTCTCGTACACGTTCTCGATGCAGATGACCGTGTTCAGCTTTTCCGCCCGTTCGATGAAGGGCATCCACATATTCCTGCTGTTCCGGATCCACCGGTCCTCGTGGGAGGTGTAATACCGCTGGTCGAATGAGGCATGGAAGACGACCGTCCGGGGACGGAAGAGGGGGACGAGGTCGAAGACCTGCCGGAACCGTTCCGCCGTGACTTCCCGGATTCTCCGGTCCACCGCCCCGGGGCGCAGATCGTAGAACGGGCCGTGGAAGGTGACGGACATCCCCGCGTCCAGGACCTGGTCGGCGACCTTCCGGTAGTCTTCCGGCCGGAACCGGTCCAGGGCGAAGCAGTCGAAGCCGATCTCAGGGTTCATTCCTTCCCGGAGCAGTTGCGGAAGATACCGGTCGAAAAGATACCGGAAAGGCATGTTGATCTGGACCCTGCGAAGAAGGGAGTCGTTCATGGTGTCCCGTCGGTTTCCTGAAATGGGTTCCCGGGGGCGAAAGGCGGGAAAGACGGGCCCGCGCATCCGTCCGCCGGAACGGAATTTTCTTATCACAGGCGGGCTTCTTTGACAATCCGGCGGGACCGCCTTATACTTCGACTCAAGCGGGTTCGTCATGGAAAATCTCAATGGAACGAGGCATCCGATCCTGATCGTGGAAGACGACGGGAAACTTTCGCGGGTCCTCCAGGTGTACCTGGAAGGCGCCGGATACCGCACGGTCCGGGCCGCGACGGGCGCCCAGGCCCTGGAGGCCTTTTCCCGGGAGACCCCCCTTCTCATCCTTCTCGATCTCATGCTGCCCGACATGCCCGGGGAGTCCCTGGCCCAGGAGTTCAGAAAGAAGGGGAACGTCCCCATCATCATGGTGACGGCCAGATCTTCCGAGGAGGAACGGATCGCCGGATTCGCCCTCGGGGCGGACGATTACGTGGTGAAGCCGTTCAGCCCCAGGGAACTGGTGTACAGGGTCCGGGCCCTCCTCAAACGCTCCGGCGGAGAAAGGAAGGACCGTGAGAAGCCCCTGTCCTTCAACGGCGGCGCCCTGGTCCTGGACGGGACCTCCTATGAGACATGGAAGGACGGGGAACCGGTTTTCCTCACGCCGACGGAATTCAAGATCCTCCTGACCCTGGCCTCCGCTCCGGAACGGGTCTGGAGCCGCGACCAGCTGATCCGCAGGGCGCTCGGCTACGCCTTCGAGGGTTACGACCGTACGGTGGACGCCCACGTCAAGAACATCCGCCAGAAGATCGGCGACGACCCGAGACGGCCCGTTTTCATCCAGACCCTCTACGGCGTCGGATACCGCTTTGCGGGGAAAAGGGATCATGAGACGCCTGTGGAGTAAGGTTTTCCTGGTCCTGATGCTCGTCACCGCCATTTCCCTGTCCTCCGCCCTGATCCTGCGGGAAACGATGATGGGGGATTTCGAGAGCCTCCGGGAGGGGGAGATGCTGGACCGGGTGTATCATGAAACGGTCCTCCTGGAGGAAACGTATGCCCGGCGGGGTGCCTGGGACGCGGAGACCCTCCGCCTCCCCCTGGTCTTTGCCCTCCTCTCCGGCCTGGAGGTCCGCCTCGTCGACGCGGGGGGATCCCTCGTGACCGATACCGGCAAAGCACTCGAGGGGCTCCCCCCCTCCACGAGGGAAAAGGTGGAGGATCTCGTTTCGGCGTCGGAATCGGCGCCGACGGGGGAGTTCGTTTCCTACCCCCTCTTTCATGAAGGCAGGCTGTCCGGATATGCCGAGGTCCGGTTCCTCCTTCCCGGAAAGATCCTTCTCTTCCGGGAGCGGACGAACCGGTTCCTGGCCCTGTCCTTCCTGGTCGCGGGGTTCGTGGCCCTCGGGGCGAGTTTCTTCTTTTCCAGGGCCCTCGCGGCCCCGCTGTCCCGGCTCGTCGACGCCGTCGACGCCGTCGGGTCGGGGGATCTCCGGCACCGGGTCGAGGCGGCGGGAAAGGACGAAATCGGGCGGCTCTCGGCGTCCTTCAACCGTACGGCGGAAATCCTGGAGAACCAGGAGAGGCTGAGGAGCCGCCTCCTGGCCGACGTGGCCCACGGACTGCGGACCCCCGTCGCCGTCCTGAAGGGGGAGATCGAGGCCATGATGGACGGGCATCTCCCGCCGGACCGCGAGGGCCTTCGCTCCCTTCTCGAGGAAACGGACCGGATGGGGGGGATCATCGGCGGGATCGAGAGCCTGGCCCGCGCGGAAGGGGGCGCCCTGAACATGCGGAAGGAAACCTTCGATGCCGGGGAATTCCTCCGGGGAACCGTCCGGCGGTTCGGCGCCCTCTTCCGGGAAAAGGGCGTGGCGCTCTCCCTTCACGCCGAGGAAGGCCTCCGGATCGAGGCGGATCCGGGAATGCTCGATATCGTCTTCGAAAACCTTCTCCGGAACGCGCTTGCGGCGTCGGACCGGGGAGGGGAGGCGTCGGTGAGCGCCTTCCGGCGGGAGGGGGACGCTCTTTTCGTCGTCGAGGACAGGGGAAAGGGGATCGCAAAGGAGGACCTTCCCTTCATCTTCGACCGTTTTTACAGAAAAACCCCGGGGGGGCTCGGCATCGGGCTCACCATCGTGCGGGAACTGGTCCGCGCCCACGGCGGTTCCGTCGGGGCGGAAAGCGGGGAGGGAAAGGGCGCCCGCTTCACCGTGCGCCTTCCCGTTCTTCACAATGTTTCATGATTCGTTCATTCCTTCTTCAAGGTTTGCCGGTATCCTCGTAATCAAAATACGAGGAGGTTACAACGTCATGAGAAAATCACGAATTGTCGCGGTACTGGCTGTTCTGGGTCTTCTGGTTGCTACGGCGGCCTTCGCCGGGCCCTGGTCCGGCAGAGGGTACGAAAAGGGTTACGGCTACGGCCCGGGAGTGAGTTCCGAGACCCTGAAGAACTTTCAGAAGGAAACCCTTCCCCTCCGGGACGAACTGCTGGCGAAGCAGATCGAAATCCGGGAAGAGTACGCCAAGGAGAACCCGGATCTCCAGAAACTGGCTTCCCTGAAGAAGGAAATGGTGGACCTGCAGACGCGGATCGCCGAGTCGGCCCGGAAACACGGGATCGAGCGGCGGAGCCAGGGTCCTTTCGGAGAAGGAAGAGGAAATCGCGGCGGGGATTGCCCTTACAGGGACGCTCCCCGGGGCGGTGGGGGTTCCTGCTGGCGGTAACGACGAATCCGTAGGAAGCGCGAAACCGCTTTTTACTGAACCGTCGACCATGGTGATTGTTGCATGAAAACGCCGCTCCCCCGGGGTTTCCCCGGGGGAGCGGACAACAGGTGCGGACCGTGAGAGTTTTTCTGGTTCTGGCCATGCTTCTGCTTCAACTGACCTTCGTGTTCCATCCCGTGGACGCGGACGGCCGGGAGCGGGCCGGGGGCATGGGAAGACATTCCTACGGGGGCTACTGCACCGGCCGGGACTGGGGATGGTACGGCGCGGGAAAGCCGGTGGATTCGCCGGAGAAAGCGAGGGGCCTGCTTCAGGAATATTACCGGGGCTTCCCCGTCGTGATCGGGGAGATCACGGAACATCGCGGATTTTACGAGGCCGTCATTCTGGACCGGCAGGGAGGCGTCCTGGATGAGGTCATCGTTCACAAACGAAACGGGCGCATCCGTTCCATCCGGTAGCACCCCCGGATTTTCCCTCTTCATAAAGCAGGTCCGCGGGCCGTTCGTTCGGCCCATTCCGTACCGGAATCCCGCCGAATAGAAAGCATCCTCATAGACTGCCGGGTCCGGCTGGCCGGAAATCCCCGCTCCATGCGCCGAAGGAACGGGAACCGCCTTCCCCGGGGGGTGCAACAGGGAGACCCCACCCCGTTCTTGACAACGAAAATATCGTGACTACATTAAGACTGAAATCGATATAAATGAAGCATTCCAAAGAGTTGTCGCAAAACTGCGGCATCCGTGGGAGCGCTTCGAAAGAAAAAGGAGGTAAGAACCATGTTTGGACCGAGAATCTGGAGATTCGGAAGTCTTTCGGACTGGGTTCCCGAGGTTCAGCGCCTGCAGAACGAGATGAACCGTATATTTTCCGGGTTGCCCAGCCCGGCGCCGGGGAACGACCCGCTGATAAACGTGTGGGTGAACAACGAGGAAGTGAAGCTCACCGCCGAACTTCCCGGCATCGACCCGGAGAAGCTCGAAATCGCCGTTCTGGCCGATCGGGTCACGGTAAGCGGATCGAGGGAGCCGGAGCTTCTGAAAGAGGGCGAAACCTATCACCGCAGTGAGCGGAGTTTCGGGCGCTTCAGCAGGACCGTGGAATTGCCCTTCAAGGTGAATTCGGACAAGGTGGAAGCGAAGTACGAAAAAGGGCTCCTCGAGATCAGGCTCCCCAGGGCCGAGGAAGACAAACCGAGAAAGATAGAAATCAGGAGCGCCTGAGGAAAGGAGGTCTGATTCCCATGACAGTGGAAAAGAAGGAAGTGCAGAAACAGCCAGCCTCGACGCCGGTGGAAACGGAACGGACGAAACTCCGGCGGGTTTTTGTTCCCAAAGTGGACATCTACGAAACGAAGGAAGCTCTCGTGCTTCTCGCCGATATGCCCGGAGTGGACGAAAAGTCCGTGGACGTGACCCTGGAGAAGGATATCCTCACTCTCAGAGGGGTCGTCGCGCCGCGCGAGTACAAGGGATATTCGGCGGGATTTGCGGAATACCGGGAAGGCGATTACGAACGGGCCTTCAGCGTTTCGGAGGAAGTGGCCCGTGACAGGATCGGGGCCTCTGTGAAAAACGGGGTTCTCAAGGTCGTTCTTCCCAAGGCGGAACCCGCCAAGGCGAAGAAAATCGCCATCACGGCGGGGTAAGGAACCATTCAAGGAGGTGAACGGTCATGGTACGAAGAAGTCTGTTGCCCTCCATCTGGAGGAAAAGCGATACTCCCCTGGCGAGAGAGTCGGATCATCCCTTCCACTTTCTCCAGAGGGAGATGAACCGGGTGTTCGATTCCTTTTTCCGGGACGTCGACGTGGCGCCTTTCGGCGGATGGGACGAGCGGATGAAGACGTTCAGCCCTTCCATCGACGTCAAGGAAGACGAGAAGGGAATCCTGGTCAGGGCCGAACTTCCCGGAGTCGAGGAAAAGGATGTGGAAGTTCTCCTCTCGGACAACGTCCTGACCCTGAAAGGGGAGAAGAAGGAGGAGAAGGAAGAAAAGGAGAAGGACTACTACCATATGGAAAGGAGCTACGGTTCCTTCAGCCGGGTGATCTCCCTTCCCGAGGGAGTGGACTCGGAGAAGGCGGAGGCATCCTACAAGAACGGCGTCCTGACCATCCGTCTTCCCAGGAAAAAGGAAGCCGCGGAAAAAGGCAGAAAAATTCCGATCAAAACGGAATAAAGGCGAAAAGGGGATGTCCTCGAGGCATCCCCTTTTTTTGAGTTATTTCAATGCGTTTCCCCTTTCTTTCCTTATCCGTCCCGGAGGTGAAAAAGCATCATACAATATTGTAGCATATTGACCTGATATCATCGCTGCGTCCCCTCAATATTTCCCGTTTGTCCTACAAGGGCGTAAATAACAACCGTATCGCCTACCATATCGTCGTTTTTCTATTGTTGATCTTCCCGCTGTCGAAAACCATATTATGATTGAATTACAAATGGTTGCCGGATCATGCCTTCTCTGGCACACCGATTGCTCTATCCTCCACCATCCTTTCTCATTTTCGGGAGGGACAATTTCCGATGGAGGTGTTTTTCATGAATGCCGGTGACACAGCGTGGATTCTCACGAGTTCCGCCCTGGTTTTTCTCATGACCCCCGGGGTGGCCTTTTTTTACGGCGGCATGGCGCGGCGAAAGAATTTTCTTTCGCTCCTGATGCAATGTTTTTTCATTGCCTGTCTTGTCGGCCTGCAATGGGTTCTTTTTGGTTATTCCCTTTCCTTTGCACCCGACACGGGAATGGGTATCATCGGTTCCCTGGATTGGCTGGGTCTCCGGGGAGTCGGTTTCGAGGCCAACCCGGATTACTCGGGGACGATTCCTCATCTTGCATTCATGATATTCCAGGCCATGTTCGCCATCATCACTCCCGCCCTCATCGTGGGGGCCTTTGCCGAAAGAATCAAGTTTTCCGCCTTCGCCGTCCTGATCCTTCTGTGGACGACCCTGGTTTATGATCCCATCGCCCACTGGGTATGGGGCACCGGCGGCTGGCTCCGGGACCTCGGCGCCCTCGACTTCGCGGGGGGGATCGTCGTTCACGTCAGTTCCGGGGTTTCCGCCCTGGTCATGGCCATTCTCATCGGCAAGCGTCTGGGGTTCGAAAAGAAGGCCTTTGTGCCCCACAATCTGCCGTTGACCGTCCTCGGCGGCGCCCTGCTCTGGTTCGGGTGGTTCGGCTTCAACGGTGGAAGCGCCCTTGGCGCCAACGGGCTCGCGGCCAACGCCTTCGTCAACACGAATACGGCAACGGCCGCCGCCGGCCTGACCTGGGCCCTGGTGGAGTGGTGGAAACACGGGACCCCGACGGTCCTGGGAATCGTGACGGGCGCGGTGGCCGGCCTGGTGGCCATCACCCCTGCCTGCGGATTCGTCACCCCCATGTCGGCCATCATTATCGGAATCTTCGCCGGTATCTTCTGCTTCCTCGCCGTGACCATGCTGAAGCCGAAGCTCGGGTACGACGATTCCCTCGATGTTTTCGGTGTTCACGGGGTGGGGGGCATCTGGGGAACCCTCGCCACCGGCCTTTTCGCCGAGGTGGCCGTAAACTCGGCGGGGGCGGACGGTCTCCTTTTCGGGAATGCCAAGCTGTTCCTGGTCCAGTGCGTCTATCTTCTGGCCTGTGTGGCCTATGCGGTCGTCGTGACGTGGATTCTCTTCAAGATTGTCGACACCATCATCGGCGTGCGGGTGAACCGTAAGGACGAACTGGTAGGCCTCGACCTGACGCAGCATCACGAATCGGCCTACACCATTCTCGAATAGGAGGAAAAACCATGAAATATATCGTTGCCGTCATACAGCCCCATAAACTGGAAGAGGTGACACAGGCCCTCGAGGAGGTGGACGTGAACCTCATGACGGTGTCCACCGTCCTTGGAAGAGGACGGCAGAAAGGTCACACCGAGGTCTACCGGGGCGTGAAGGAAGTGGGAACGCTTCTGAAGAAGGTGAAACTGGAAATCGCCGTCAATGAAGAGTTCGTGAAAGTCACCGTGGACGCCATTATCAAGGGTGCCCGGACCGGTGAGGTCGGGGACGGAAAGATCTTCGTTCTCGATCTGTGCGACGTAGTCCGGATCAGTTCCGGCGAGCGGGGCGGTAAAGCCATCGGTTAAAATCGCCGACGGATTGCCGGATGCCTTTCCGCGCCACCTGCCGGCCGGGCGGGAAGCCGGGGAGATCCTACCCCCGTCAGGATCTCCCCGGAACCCGCACCGATTCCGGCGGACCGCGCATGCGGGGCATCAGGCCTGCGATGAACACCGCTCCTTCTTTCGATTGAGAAAGCATTTTCCGCCGACAGCGGATCCGCCGGCGGGACAGGCCGGACTATTTCAAGTCCCCCTCCTTCAGCTCTCCGGAATCGATCAATCGATTGATTTTCTTGCGTAATCCCTCGCGACTCATCCCCAGGAGTTTTGCCGCCTTCGATTTGTTCCCCCCGCTCTCCTTGAGGGCCCCCGCGATGAACCCGGCACCGATCTCCCGCCGGATCTGACGCCCGCCGGTCTTCTGTATTCCCGAGGAAAAAGCCTTCACGTCGTCCGAAAGATCGTCCGGGGTGACCGTGTCGGAATTGACCAGGGCCATGGCCCTTTCCACCTCGTTCCGAAGTTCCCTCACGTTGCCCGGCCAGGGGTACAGCAGGAAGAGATCGAAAACGTCCCTGCTGAACTTTTTCCCCTTCCACGGGAACATTCTCCGATAAACCTCGATGAAGTGATCGACGAGAATCGGAATGTCTTCCCGCCGCTCCCTGAGAGGGGGGATATGGATCCGGATGACGTTCAGCCGGTAGAACAGGTCTTCCCGGAAGCGCTCTCCAATGACCTGCCGCTTCAGGTCCTTGTTGGTCGCCGCAATGATCCGGATGTCCACGGGGATCGCTTTTTCCGACCCGAGCCGCTCGATACGCCTGTCCTCGATCACCCGCAGCACCTTGGCCTGGATGCTCAAGGGCATGTCCCCGATCTCATCGAAAAAGATGGTTCCGCCGCGGGCAAGCTCCAGCTTTCCGATACGTTTCCCCACGCCCGTGGCGACCCCTTTTTCGATCCCGAAAATCTCGCTCTCGAAAATGGGCTCGGGAACGGCGGCGCAGTTGATCGCGACGAAAGGCATTTCCCGGCGCTTGCCCGAGAGGTGGATCGCCTTTCCGATCAATTCCTTTCCCGTTCCCGTTTCGCCGGTGATGAGGATGTTGGAGGCAAGGTCGGCGACCCTCTCGATCCGTCTCACGATATCGCGGATCTGCCTGCTTCTTCCGACGAT
This sequence comes from Syntrophaceae bacterium UBA6252, assembly GCA_002441265.1. Lineage (GTDB taxonomy): Bacteria > Desulfobacterota > Syntrophia > Syntrophales > UBA6807 > UBA6807. The sequence goes on along the minus strand of DJVQ01000068.1, from coordinate 13,179 downwards.
GGTGACGGGCTGCCGCCCCTTCTCCCTCTCCGCGCGTTCCTTCCAGAAGACGAACTGTTCCGAGTTGAGCCGCTCCCTCGCGGCGGTGAAGTCCTTCCGGACTTTGTTCAGACCTTCGGACACCTGCTCCATGTAGTACTCGTTCGCATCCTTGCTGACCATCATCATCCCGAAGGCCTCGGCCATCCGCGCGACGATCCCCGGATATTCGGACGTTTTGGTGTACTCGAAAAGATCGTCCTCTTCGCCCGCCGCCTTTTTCATGGAGATCCTCTCGCAAAGGTCCGCCAGATGATCCAGGTAGCGCCGGGTCCGCGCGTCCATGGTCCCCTTTCCCTTTCCTTCCACGCTTCCTCCCGCTTTCCGAGGTCCCCCGGCGGTCCGTGCCCCGATCCGGAGGATCCGGACAGGCCATGCCGGTCCGCCGCTCCGGGAGCGGCTCCCCTCGGTTTTTTGCCGGGGAAATTTTAGGGAATCGACCGCGCGAAATCAAAAGATAATGGATGAATCGGCCGGATTATGGGGTGAACCAGCCGGAATTGTCTTTTGCCCGTGTTCCGCCCGGGGGGACATCTTCTCCCGGGCACCCGGTGCGGCGGTCCCGGAAAGGAGCGGAAGGTTGATGAAGTCGTAAAAAGGCCAATGCAACACTTTTACGAAGCCGTCAAGGTTGGCAACCGCCAACTTCACCGGTGCCAACATGGGCGCAGCGGTGGAGGGCGTATCGGTTATTGTCTAGTAATTACATATAGTAACATCCTCGCATGAAACTTGTAATAGGGAGGGGTGTCAGGAATCGTCCCTGAAGACCGCAGTCCATGAACCGCCGACTTGCATCGTTCGGCAACGGGGGAGGCATCGTCCGGCGGGGACGATCCGGGCAAAGACAGTGACAAGGAGGGCGTGAATATGAGGTTCAGCCGGATGGATTCGGAGAAGGCCGGTTTGACCGGCGGCAAAATTCTTGAAACGGCCCGTCCCGGCGATGGGTCGGGGCCGGCGGCGGGACGGGCGGCCCGCCGATTTCCGCTTCTTCCGGCGAGCCGTTCCGGGGCGTGGCTTCTTTCCGCCTGCATTGTCCTCATGTTCTTCCTGGCTGGGGGGACGGCCTTCGCCGGGGGGGACTGGGCCTGGATGGCGGGTTCTCAGGAGACGAACCGCCCCGGGGTTTACGGGACCATGGGGGAACCCGGCCCTGAAAACATGCCGGGCTCGCGGGCCGTTGCGGCGTTCTGGAAAGACGCCTCGGGGGCGCTGTGGCTTTTCGGGGGATGGGGTTTCGACGGCATGGGGCGGGAGGGCTCCCTGAACGACCTGTGGAAGTGTGAGCCGGCGTCGGGGAAATGGACGTGGATGAAGGGCGGGAACGGGGTCTACGCGGCCGGATCCTACGGCACGATGGGCGTGCCCGGTCCCGGGAATGCACCCGGGGGCCGTTACGCGGCGGTTACCTGGAGGGACGCCTCGGGGGCGCTGTGGCTTTTCGGGGGATGGGGTTTCGACGGGGAGCGGAACCAGGGCTTTCTGAACGACCTGTGGCGGTACGATCCGGCCTCGGGGAACTGGACCTGGATGGCGGGTTCCGACAAGGTGAACCAGGGCACCATCGATACCGGGACCGGCCGGACGCCGGGCGGCCGCGAGGCGGCGGTGTCCTGGAGGGATAATAACGGGGTGCTGTGGCTTTTCGGCGGCTGGGGTCGCGACGCTGCAAATGAGGAGGGATGGCTGAACGACCTGTGGCGGTGCGATCCGGCGGCGGGGTCCTGGACCTTCGTGAAGGGCGGAACGGGCATCGATGAGCAGGGAACGTACGGAAATCGTGGAGAACCGGGCAGCGTGAACCTGCCCGGGGGGCGGAACTACGCCGCCTCGTGGAGCGACGGAGCGGGCCGGCTGTGGCTCTTCGGAGGCTGCGGCGTCGACGGGTACGGGAACAGGGGCGATCTGAACGACCTGTGGTGTTTCGAAACCTCCTCGTGGAGATGGACCTGGATGAAGGGTTCCGACAGGACGGAGCGGGCCGGAAACTACGGAACGCAGGGAACGCCCGCCCCGGACAACACCCCGGGGGCGCGAAATTACGCCGTCGTCTGGCCGGACGTCGCCGGATCGCTGTGGCTTTTCGGCGGTTGCGGTTTCGACCGGGAACGGAACCAGGGGTGGCTGAACGACCTGTGGCGTTACGATCCCGTCACGGGAGACTGGACCTGGATGAAGGGTTCCGACAAGGCGGACGGGGCCGGAATCTACGGGACAACCGGGACGCCCGGCCCGGACAACACGCCCGTCGCCAAGGGGGCGTGTGCCTGCTGGGGCGACGCTTCGGGGAACCTGTGGCTTTTCGGCGGCCAGTGCGCGGGTGCGACCTGGAACGACGGGTTCATGAACGACCTGTGGCGGTATGTCCGGACACAGGACACCGCGACGGTGATCTTCGAGACCGACGGCACACCGGGGGCGGTCCTTTCGGGGGAAACCGTCCAGACGGTTCCCCTCGGCGGCGACTGTTCGCCGGTGACGGCCGTCGCACCGACGGGATACCACTTCGAGGAATGGACGAAGAACGATGATCGTTATTCGACGGAGAACCCCCTCACGGTGCATGGCGTTTCCGGCGGGATGACCCTCGTCGCCCGGTTCGCCTTCAACCGGTACACGTTGACCTACCGCGCGGGCGACAACGGCTCGATCTCCGGAAGTGCAACCCAGGACGTGGCGCATGGTGGAAGCGGAACGGAGGTCCGGGCGCTGCCCGACGACGGGTATCGGTTCGACCGCTGGAGCGACGGCTCGACGGCCAATCCGAGAATAGACGGGAACGTCATGGCAAACATCGACGTGACGGCGCTCTTCATGGAAATTTTAACGGATCCCGCCCCGAAGGTGACGCTCCTCAATCCGTCTTCGGTGAAGGCGGGGAACGGGGCGTTCCCCCTGGGGGTGATAGGGGAGAACTTCTATTCGGGTTCGAAGGCCCGGTGGAACGGCGTGGAGCGGGATACTCGGTACTTGAGCGCCACGGTCCTGGAGGTATCCATTCTGGCGAGCGACGTTTCACAGGCGGGCAGCGCGACGGTGACGGTGGTGAACGCCGACGGGCAGGTGTCGAACGGCGTTGCCTTTACGATCATCGATCCGCATCCCGCCCCGAAGGTGACGCTCCTCAATCCGTCTTCGGTGAAGGCGGGGAACGGGGCGTTCCCCCTGGGGGTGATAGGAGAGAATTTCTATTCGGGTTCGAAGGCCCGGTGGAACGGCGTGGAGCGGGATACGCGGTACTTGAGCGCCACGGTCCTGGAGGTATCCATTCTGGCGAGCGACGTTTCACAGGCGGGCAGCGCGACGGTGACGGTGTCGAACGCCGACGGCAAAGTGTCGAACGGCGTTGCCTTTACGATTGATTCGCCGGCCGCCGCACCGAAGGTGACGTCTCTGGAGCCGTCCTCGATGAAGGCGGGAAGCGGGGCGTTCACCCTGACGGTGAAGGGGGAGAACTTTGGTTCGGCCTCGAAGGTCCGGTGGAACGGCGGGGTTCGGGTGACGCAGTACAAGAGCGCCGGGGAACTGACCGCGTCCATCCTGGCGGGCGATGTTTCTCAGGCGGGCAGTGCGACGGTGACGGTGGTGAACGCCGATGGCAAAGTGTCGAACGGTGTTGCCTTTACGATTGATCCGTCGGCCACCGCTCCGAAGGTGACGTCTCTGGAGCCGTCCTCGATGAAGGCGGGAAGCGGGGCGTTCACCCTGACGGTGAGGGGGGAGAACTTCGGTTCGGCCTCGAAGGTCCGGTGGAACGCCGGGGCCCGGGAGACGCAATACAAGAGTGCCGGGGAAGTTACGGCATCCATCCCGGCGGGCGACGTTTCTCAGGCGGGAAGCGCGACGGTGACGGTGGCGAACGGCGACGGCCAGGTGTCGAACGGCGTTGCCTTTACGATTGATCCGCCAGCCACCGCACCGAAGGTAACAGGCCTGGTTCCGTCGTCGGTGAAAGCGGGGAGCCCGTCGTTCACCCTCACGGTGAAGGGGAGCGGATTCGCGGGGTCCTCGGGATCGACCCAGGGCTCCGTGGTCCGCTGGAACGGAGCGTCGCGGGTGACGACCTGGGTGAGCGACGTCCGTCTCGATGCGAAGATCGGGTCGGGCGACATCGTGTCCGCGGGAAAGGCGACGGTGACGGTGAAAAACGGCGACGGTCCGGTGTCCAACGGCGTGGTCTTCACAATCGAGGATGCGCTGCCGGCGGTTCCCACGCCGGTCGTGACGGGGATTTCCCCGTCCTCGGCCGTCGAGGGGGATCCCGAGCTGACCCTGTCGGTGAGAGGATACGGTTTCGCGGACAGTGCCCGGGTGCTCTGGGACGGGAGGGAACGGAAGACGACCCGTGTAAGGAGCGGGACGGAACTTTCCGCCGTCCTGCCCGCCTCGGATCTGGCCGTGCCGGGACGGCACGTGGTGACGGTGTTCAACCCGGGGACGGCGGGACAGTCCGGGAAAGTGTCGAACGGGATGAACTTTATCGTACGCGGGAAGGGTGGGGAGCAGGTCATCCCGACCCTGAACGAGTGGGGGATGATCGTCCTCATGGTCCTCGTCGGCGCGGCCGCCGTCCTCCGGATGCGCCGGCGCCGGCCGGCATGACGTAAAAAACGCATGAGGGAGGGAACCGTCCTTATGGGATGCATTCGGCGTGGAAGAAATCATGGAAGAGGAAAAGTCCCGTGGAAGCACCTCCCGGCGGTTTTCGGCCGGGGGGTGCTGATCCTTGCCGTCGTGTTGTTCGTCCTGGCGGCGTTTTGCGACCGGGCATGGGCGGAACAGGCGGACGAGGGGCTTCCTGGACAGAAGGATCGGTACGGCTGGGAGATTCCTCTGAAGCAGCGGCTCGACCTTGCCAATACCGGCGTGTACGACGGCTTCGGCGATGGGAAGGGCGTCATCGCGCCCAACGTCGTCTGGACGAAAAAGTTGAAAAAGACATGGCATGACAAGACATTCACCATTGACCGGGAACTCACCATGATGATCGCCGGGACGCCGGTCATCTATGACGGCGAACTCTATTACGCTGAGTCGGGGGAGTGCCCCGAGACGTGGGTTTCCGATCAGCACAATAATCTTAAAACATATCCCAATCCGGTCTACCTGTACCGCGTCGATCCGGATACGGGAAAGACGATCGTTGAACGATATTTCGCCGCGTCGGTGTGGATGGGCGGCGACATGACCATCGCCGGCGACTGTCTTTTCGTCACCGACATGCGGGGCCAGTTCCATTTCGTGGACCGGAAGACCCTTTTCTGCGTCGAAGACGACAGCAATAAGAAGGGGGTCAAGATGGGGTACTTCGCCTCGTCGTTTTACGCCTATCTCAATTTGTGCTGGGGCTATGCGACCCCGGCGGTGGCGGACGGCAGGCTGTTTTTTACCAACACCAATCCTTACAATTACATGCTGAAGGATGAATGGGGTTGGGATCGGATCGAGCAGAAGAAGACCCTGACGTTGATCGCCGACATCGAGACCGCCGGGATTCTTTTGGAGGACGTCTGGAGACATGAGGGCTATTTCGAGGACTACGTCATCGCATCCCCCGTCGTGTCCGGTGACTTTCTTCTGATTGCGCCCTCGAACATGTACTGGAGTCAGGGGCCGGCGCTTTGGGCCCTGCAAAGGGAAAACGGCGGCCACCACGGCAGAGGCGGCGGCTCCTGGAATCGCAAGTGGCAGCGGAAACTGTGGACGGAAGGGGATAGAAAGATAGACGGAGCACTCGCCCCGATCTATGCGACTCCGGCGGTACGGGACGGGATCGTCTACGTCGGGGACGCCATAGGGAGCGTCTGGGCGTTGGAACTCCTTACGGGGCGTAAGATCTGGAGCAAGCCATTTTTTACGCCTCCTCCCTCTTTAACCGGGCATGATTGCGGAGACCGCCCGGACGATTCCGTGGAACCGGGTGTCGGCGACAGGTACGGCGATCCGCCGCTTTACGTCCATCCCTGGTTCGGTCCTGACATGGGAGCCACCGCCGGCATGTCCCTGTGGAAGGACACCCTTTTCTTCGGAAGCGCGGATAGGCACGTGTATGCCGTCGACATCGCCACCGGCAGGCTTCGATGGAAAACGAACCTGAATTTCGGAATCACGTCGGACATCGTCGTATACGACGGGGTGGTTTATACCGTGACCACGGGATTGGGAAAGGAGCCCGGTGAATCCGGCCATGACAATGTCTTCGCCATCGACGGCACGACGGGTGAAATTATCTGGGGGGCTACGCTTCCCGGGCGGATGGGCGCTCCTTTCGAGTCCCCTCTCGTCTTCAATCACCGGCTTTACATTCCCATGAAAGGGGAACTTTTCGTTCTCGGCGACCTCCCCCGGGTCGAAGCTTCCGCCTTTTCCTTCGTCCTTCCGCCGCCGTCGCGGAAGGTCGCGACCACCGAGGCGGTGTGCATCATGGGCCAATACCTGTCCCCGATCACGGACGTCACCGTCGCCCGGAAGGACGGCGGCCCGTCCGCGATCACAGCGACGGATGTCCTCGTCGAGGAGACGTCCGTTCGCTTCGACATGGTGATGCCGGGCGATACCGCGGGAGGGGAGCACGTCATCAGGCTGCATTACGGCCAGGACCGGCCGCAGACGGTGGAGGTCCCCATGAGGATCGTCGTCGCGAGACCCCCGGCGCCCCACCCGTGACCTTTGACGCCCACCGGTTCCACGGGTTCCCCCCCGAGGTTCCCTTGATCGACCCGGAGGGCGCCCGGACGGCGGGGTGCATGGTGCCGGAATGGGAAAGGAGGCAGTCCCGGCCCTGAACGAGCGGGGGATGATCGTCCTTGCGGTCCGTATCGTAGCGGCCTGTGTTCTCCGGATGCGGCGCCGGCAGGCCTGACGTGAAAAATACACAAGGGAGGAAACAGTCCTTATGGAATTCATTCAGCATGAAAGAAATCATGGAAAAGGGAAAACCCCGTGGAAGCATCCCTCGGCGGTTTGCAGCCGGGGGGTACTGATCCTTGCCGTCGCGCTGTTCGTCCTGGCGGCGTTTTGCGACCGGGCGTGCGCGGCGCATGGGGACGGCGGACCCGATTCCGGGGACAACCCGGCGCTCGTGGCCTTTGACGGGAGCCGCAGGAGCGGCGGCTTGCCGGCCGATCCTGGGACCGGCGGGAATGTTGCGGCGGACAGCGGCGCGACAGCGGCCTTCACGGTCGTATCGGCGGATCCCCCTCCGGAGGTGACGGGGCTTGATCCGCCCTTTCGGTGGGCGGGCAACGGGGGCTTCAAGCTGACGGTGAAAGGGAAGAATTTCGGGGAGGACTCAAAGGTCCTCTGGAACGGCGCGGAGCGGGTGACGCAGTCCATCGACCCGGCAAAACTTGTGGCGACCATTCTGTCGTTTGACGTCCTGGATCCAAAAACCGCGACGGTGAAGGTGAGAAACGGCGACGGTAAGGAGTCGAACATCGTGTATTACGAGGTCAAGCAAAAGGGTCCTGCTCCGAAGGTAACGGGCCTTGCTCCGTCCTGGGCATGGGAGGGGAGCGGGGGGTTCACCCTGAAGGTGACGGGGGAGAACTTCTGGGAGGACGCGGTGGTCGAGTGGGACGGTGCGCCGCGGGAGACACGGTACATGAACGCGACGGAACTCGCGGCGACCATCCTGTCCGGGGACGTCTACATCGACATGGCAGGGAAAAATGAGGAAACCAAGGCGGTGGGGGTGAGGAACGGCGATGAACAGCATCACAGTATGATATTCATGGTCTACCGGAGGGGGCCCGCTCCGAAGGTGACAGGTCTTGATCCGTCCCGGGTATGGGCGGGGAGCGGGGGGTTCGACCTGAAGGTGACGGGGGAAAACTTCAAGGAGGGCTCGAAGGTCCTCTGGAACGGCGATCCGCGGACGACGAAATACGAGAGCCCGATGCTTGTCGCAACCATCCCGTGGAGGGACATCCTGGAGCCGGGTATCGTGCTTGTGACGGTGGAGAACCCGGACGGCGGGATGTCGGACGCCGTGACCTTCACGGTCGAATCCTCATGCCCGGAGATCGAGAGCCTCAAACCGTCTGCGGCGAAGGCGGGGAGCGGGGGGTTCGACCTGAAGGTGACGGGGAAGAACTTCAAGGAGGGCTCGAAGGTCCGCTGGAACCTCGCGTCACGTGAGACGCGGTACGATGGCGAGACGGGAGAACTGGCCGCATCCATCCCGGCGGACGACATTTCCAGGCCGTGTGTCGTGACGGTGACCGTGGAGAATGCTGACGGTCAGGAGTCCGGCGGCGCCGCGTTCGCGGTCATGGAGGCGGCGGGCCTGGAGCCGCCCTCTCCCTTTGTCCTTCCGCCGCCGTCGCGGAAGGTCACGACCACCGAGGCGGTGTGCGTCAGGGGCCGATACCTGTCCCCGATCACGGACGTCACCGTCGGCCGGAAGGACGGCGGCCCGTGCGCGATCACCGTGAGAGATGTCATTGTCGAGGATACGTCCGTTTGCTTCACTATGGTGATGCCGTGCGATACTGAGGGAGGGGAGCACGTCATCAGGCTGCATTACGGCCAGGACGAGCCGCAGACGCTGGATGTTCCCATGGCGATCCTTGTCGCGAGGCCCCCGACGCCACACCCGTGATCCTGAGACGTCCCGTTTTCCGGGTACCTCCCCCTGGCCCCTTTCCCGGTCCCGGGGGGACCCGGGCGGCGGACGTTCCGCTGGGGGAAAAACCCGAAACCCCGTCCCGGGTCGGACCGGTCAATTTTCCCGGTTCCATCGATGAGTTTCACCGGTCCGGGGATGACCTCGGGATTCCGCATGGGGAAAGGATTGTCTTTGCTGCGGGCCGGTCCGGCCCGGCTGTGATGGGATTGCCCGTCATCCCGATTTTCGGAACCGGCGATGCATCGCCTCGCCGGTTCCGTCAACCCGTCCGCCAATAATATCATTAAATACGATCAGTTGCATTTTTTATCCTCTTTTCCACCGGGGCCCGGAAATCGTGGCATTATACTTGCAAAGGCATAATGCTGACAACAATACCCGCCCCGAAGAATCAATAATCGTACAAAAGCGTGATTCCGGCGCGCCGGCGTTCCGGGCCGCTCCGGATCCTGGCACCGGAGAACGATCCCGCGTTCTGCCCCGTGCGCCGGAACCCGTTTTTCAAGAAACGGACAAGGGTGAAAAAGCCATGTGCCGTCCCGTTGCGGAAGGGACTCGGAACGTGCAGGCCGGCGCGGCGGATCGCGTCGCTCCGGTGAGGGACGGGCGGGAGGTCCGCATCGGCACGGGGGCCGCACCGCGGGCTTCCCGGTCGATCGCCTGGTTGAAGGTGAGGATGTTTTTCAACTCCCTCGCCAAGCGCACCTGCATGAATGTGGCGCCGCCGGGGGCGGATGTCCGCACCCCGGAAGCGGCGGTCCGGCGGGCTCTGGCCGTTCTCACGAAGAGAAAACCCGGCACGGGAGAGGCCCTCGAAGCGGTTCACGGAATCAGGCAGGCGGCGCGAAGTCTATACGAAAGCGCCGAGGGGGCGAACCCGGATCCGATCGACCCCGGATCCATGAACGACATGCAGCTTCTGCGGTTGCGGGGACGGCTGCAGACGGCGGGAGTGCGGAATCTCCGGGCCATGGTCCGGCTGAGGGCTTCCGGCGAGGGAAACGATTTCAGGAACGGCATGGAAATGGCCGAACGCCTGGAGGCCCGTGACCTGGAGAACACCTTCCGCCTCCTCGAAGATACCGTCAACGGGGAACTCGTGAGAAGGGGATTCCGGCCGGGCTCGATGAAACCGGTGCCCGAGGGGAGGGACCATCCGGCCGAACGGGAGATCCTCGACAGCTTCATTGCGAACCGCGCCTGGAGATACGGGGCCGGGAAAGGGGCCCTGTCCGAATTCTCCCTCCGTCTGTGCAACGAGCGGCTTCGCATGGCGAACATACGACTCGATCGGGACGCCGTCATTTCGGGCCGCAACGGCGGGGTCTGCGATCAGTTTTACGCGGATTGCAACCGTTTGGAAATTGAGGTCCGCCTGGAGGAAGGAGAGCCGGAGCGGGTCTTTCCCGTCGATCCTCCCGGCGACGAGTCGGTGCTCCGCGGCATCGACCGGCTGAGGGAGCTGTGCGGCGGCGACGCCAAGCTTCTCCGCAACGTCTCCCGCTATACCACCCATGCAACCGTCCTGTGGGACCTCCTCTTCCACGATAAAGACATCAATCCCGTCTCCATGGCCGACGGCCGGCGTTGCACACCGTACTGCCACCCCCCGAGAGTGGATCCCCGCGCCCCCTCTCCGTCCCGGTTCCTCCTTTCGAGATCCCGGCGAGCGGGAGCGATCCGCATGAAATCGGTCTTCGAGCCGCGGTATCAACAGTTGATGAACGAGGCCGGCACATCGTCGGTGAAACTGGAGGAGGGTACGAGCCGGGGCCGGTTTGTTCTCGAAATGGACATTACCCGGCACGATTTCAGGCTCGATCCGGCGAAGTGCACCTACGAATACGCTTTCAAAGTCGCCGACGGGCCGACCGGCCGCCCGCCGCATGAACCAAGCCGGGATGGAAAAGGAAGGGAAGACGCATGAACATTCCCGATCTTCTGACGGAACTGGGGAAACAGATGGGGTTGGAAGGCCTGAAACTGGACGGGGACGGCGTGTGCCGTCTCGTGTTCGACGGGAAGTTCGCCGTCGATTTCGAGTCGGCGGAAGACGGAAAGGTCCTGCACGTGTACACGATCCTTTCCCCCCTTCCCGGTGAGGGGCTGGAGGCGCTCAGCCTTCGCCTCCTGGGGGCCAATCTCTTCGGGCAGGGGACCGGCGGGGCCGTCTTCGCCGTCGACCCGGACCCGGGAGAGGTGGTCTTTTTCAGGACCTTCGACATGGAACGGATCGATTTCCAGGACTTCATCGGCTGTCTGGAGTCCTTTGTCAACCACGTGGAGGGGTGGATCGGGGAAATCGCCAGGATTCCGTCCGACGCCGTTGCGGAACCGGCGGAAGGGCCGCCGCCCGGAGAATCCGGTACCGAATTCATCCGGGCGTGATTTGGGACCACGCCGGAGATCTCCCGGAGGGGCCCCGCCCGCCGGCCGGGGAAAGGAGAATCCGGATGAAGGTGACGCTCAGGGATTTCGCGGCCGCCGCCGAAACGGGCGGAAAAATCCGCCTGCGGAACGGCGACGAGGAAAAGGGTCTTCATGCCACGGGAAGCCGCTGGAAGTTCTGGCGGGTGTTCACGGGCGACCGGACCACGGTCTGGAGACTCCCTTCGGGGGAGATTCGAAAACGCAACCGGGAAACGGTAAACGTCTTCCTCCGCGAGATCGGCCGCGAATACGGCGCGTCCGGGCTGATGGCGGCGGAAGGAATGCTGACCCCCCGTTCGGGGGTGGGCGGGCCCCTCCTGGCCGGCTTTGTGAAACGGGTGATCCGGCATCTGGAATCCCGCGGGGAATGCCGGGGCTATCGAGGAAACCGGGAGATCGTGGAACGATTCTTCAGAACGCCCGGCGAGGCCGAAAGCCTGTTCGACCGGCTCGTCGCCGGTATTCCGGACCGGGAGGTCCGGGAATCCCTCGACCGGCGGACCCTTGACGTCATCCGGGCGGATCTCCGGCGGTTTCTCCTGGAGGACGACCGGGCTGGTCGCGGCGGTAACAGGCCGATGGATTTTGAGGAAGTCTGCGCGCTGGCGGGGCCGAATCTCCGGGAACTGGCCGTCAGGGCTTACGATTGCCGCGTCCGGGACGCCTTTTCCACCCCGGGACGGAAGGAGTTCGACGACGCTTTCGAGGGGATGGCGCGCCAGTCGGGAGTTGTGTTGTCACCGGCGGAGGCCGACCTGGGCAGGCTGAAGCGGCGCATCATGACCGGCATCGAGAGCCGGTTCATGGAAGAGAACGGCGCCTGGCGGCCCGTCTCCCGGACCGAGGCGATGAACGTCGCCCTGGACCGGATCCGTGCATACCTGAACGGCATGAGACCCCTGCTGGACGCCGTCGACGGCGCCCTGAGAATCGGCGAGGTTACCGGACCCCAGCGCAATGCCCTTCGGGCGGCGGCGCTCCGGTATGAAAAGGTGTGGGAACTGCTGGACCGGATCCCCGCGGGCTGGGCGGTGAAGGGGCGAATGGCCCAGTGCATCGTTCCGGTTGTCGAGGGGGTGTCGCCCGGGGATCGCGACAGGGGCGTCGACATCCGGGCGGCGGCGATCCTTGCCAACAGCTGGCGGCGGATCGCCGGGGAAGACGGCGGGGAATCCGTCACCCCCGCCTGGACCTGGCGGGCCGTCTTCGGCGAGCAGGCGCCCGGCGACCTGGCCCTTCGGGATCTGGCGGGAACCATGGACACAGCCGCCCTCGACAGGTTCGAACGGCGCTACGGCGAGACGCCCCCTTTGAACGATCCCCGGCTCGACGCGAAAGCATGCCTCCACTTCGGAGTCACCGACGGCTGTCTTCCCTTCCCCGTCCTCATGGACCGGTTCGGCGGATCGCGGGCCCTGGAGATCGGGGATCTGGCCGCCCCGCCGCGGCTGCGGTGCGACGGCGAAGATCTCGGGAACGGCCCGAAACAGATACGCGTCGACCTGGACCGCTGGCGGCCCCCATGCCGGATCTTCATCGGCCGGAGGGACCGGTCGCCGCTTGAAATGGATCCCCCGGGCCGCCTTGCGGGGAAGGCGGGGCGGGCGTACCGGGAGGAAATCGAGGCCATGGGAGAGGAACTGGTCCGGGCGGTGAGAGATCTTTCCGACGGGGACGCCCAGGCGCGAACGGCGAACCTGTTTCTGACACAGGCCCCGGGGATCCTGTACAAAAACGCCGCGAAGGGCCTTCTGGGAGACCATATCGACGAACACATCCTGTCGCGTTTCGAGATCGTGCCCGAAGGCAACGATGCCCTTCGGGCACGCGTCGCCACGGGCGAAGACGGGCCCGTGGATTTTCGCATGGAGGCCCGGATCGAGGCCGACGGGAACTATGCCGTCGACGTCTTTCACCTGGTCCGGAATCCACGGTGGGGCTCCGGTTCGGAGCGGGGCGAATCGTGACGGCTTCGGGAAAAGTCCATATGCTTCGTTGCCCTTCATCCCTCCTCCCTGCGGCGTACGGGAAGTACGCCTCAGTCGTCGGGAATCGGGCGCCTTGCCTATGGAGCTTTT